>JAIPAR010000108.1 GCA_021739985.1 Bacteroidales bacterium
TCCTTCCTCTTTCCTCCTTCCTCTTTCCTCCTTCCTCTTTCCTCCTTCCTCTTTCCTCCTTCCTCTGGCCGAAGGCCGTTCCTCCTTCCTCTTTCCTCTTTCCTCTGGCCGAAGGCCGTTCCTCCTTCCTCCTTCCTCTGGCCGAAGGCCGTTCCTCTTTCCTCTTTCCTCAGCAAAAATACTAAACGAAGCAAAGAACAGAATGGTTTACCGGAAGAATCCTATTTTATTTATGGAATCGAAATCAATAACAGGGATAATCTCTACTTTTGGCAATTGTCATAAACCGCAAAGAAAAATATACGTGAAAGGAATAGTAACCAAATCGACCGGAAACAGGTACAAAGTTCTGAATGAAGAAGGACGGTTTGTGGATTGCACCTTCAAAGGGAAATTTAAAATTAGCGGCATCCGAAGTACGAATCCTATTGCAGTTGGCGACCGGGTCATTTACAAGCTGGAAGAAAATCAGGAGACTGGTCTTATCACCGAAATCGAAGACCGCAAAAATTACATGATTCGGAAAGCATCCAACTTATCCAAAGAAACCCATATTTTAGCAGCCAACATCGATTTGGCATTGTTAGTTCTAACCACCTCACGTCCGGTTACCCAGCCGGGGTTCATCGACAGGTTTCTGGCCAGCGCCGAAGCTTACCGCATACCCGCACATCTTCTTATCAATAAAAAAGACTTATTTACCCAAGAAGAAATGGAAGAAGCGTTGGAGCTTCAGGCTATTTACAATAAAATTGGCTATAAAACACTACTTATCAGCGCCTTGGATTTAGATGATATTAAAACCCTTCAAGAGTTAATTCGAGACAAAATCTGTTTATTTGCCGGGAATTCTGGAGTTGGGAAATCGACTTTAGCGAACGCCATAGAGCCCGGTTTGGACTTAAAAACAGACAGCATCTCATCGTATCATTCCAAAGGAAAACATACAACCACTTTTGCCCAGATGTATCCCTTAAGTCAGGGAGGATTTATCATTGATTCTCCGGGAATCAAAGGATTTGGGGTGTTTGACATGGATAAATACGAACTCTCGCACTTTTTCCCGGAGATATTTAAAGCTGGAAGCAGCTGCCGTTTTGGGAACTGCCTGCATTTGGATGAACCGGGTTGCGCAGTTCAAGCACAGGTGGAACAAGGCGAAATCAGTTATAGTCGCTACGAAAGCTACCTGAAGATTTTGCTGGATGAAAATGATAAATATCGAAAACCTTACTAGAATTCGGAATTAAGTTGCAACAGGAACATCCGTGGTGCAGCCAAGTCACCGGGTCTAATCATCTGTTCACGATTAGCCAGGTTCCTAACCGTAAATACAGCTTCCAACCTTTTCGTAAGCTGATATCCAATAGAGACATCCTGATTCAGTACTCCGTGATCGAATTCTTCCCGATATTCTTTTAAACCGGGAAGAATAATGCCCAATTCAAAGAATTTATCAATCACTTGAATTTTACTATTGTATTGAAGTGCATAAGAAATACTTAAACGCCTGAATTTAGTAGTAACTGCTCCATTGAAAGCATGTAAAAAGCGATATTTTAGGAGTTCAGAATCTTCAGATTTCCACGCATTATACAAACTATCGGTATTTCTGTCCATGGGATATGTATATGTATATCCCATCATGGCCTGACATTCCCAATTCGCCAACAGGAATTGTAACCCGGTGCTAATTTCAATCCCTGGAATAGTTGCCTGACCAATATTTCGGGATTGAAATCCAACCGGATTTGTTCCAAATTGGGTCATATCATAAATCGGGAGAAAAGTTACTGAATCGACCACCCCAAAAGTAAACTCCATCATATTATTGTAGATGGTTTGAAAGATAGCCAAATCAGCATAAGCTTTCAAGGATTTGTATTTAAACTCCTGACGGTAACCCAGCTCTGCATTATATCCTGTTTCAGATTCCAGCCAGGGATTGGGCAGGATTTGTAAAGCGCCAACCTGAGTATAGGTAAATTTCTCAGCAATAGTTGGATAGCGAAATGCCTGACCAAAGGAAATCCGAAAATTTCCTCCCTTATTCAATTCGTAATTGAATCCCAGGCGAAGGAGTGGATTGCTAAATTCAGTTTCCGTATCCAGCGTAAATCCTTCAAGCCGCAAACCTGCTACTATGCGCAACTTCTCCAGGATGCTTTTTTCAGCCTGGAGAAAAAAAGCGACTCCGGATGAGGTATGATTTTCAAATAAGTTTGAAGTGGCTTCGGATGCACTTGCATTCACCCCGCCAATCAATTTAAATCCTCTATTAAATGTATGATTCAGAAGGTATTCACTGTAGATAGTATGAAAACTATTATCTTTAGTGTCATCTGTATTATTGCTGTTATTATAAAAATAGCGTGCTTTAAAGCTATGGTTCCAGTCATTGACTGAATAATTGATAAATGGGTCAAGCACGATTCGAAAACTTTGAACCGGATTTGCAAGGGATGAATCCTGCAAATAAGCACCTTCTCCTGAATTTTGCCAGAGAAAAAAATTGGATGCATCCTGATAGCTAAAAATACCACCGATTCCAACATTCAAGCCCGGATATTTCTCCGGCCGATAGCGAACTTTGAAATGTGCGTTTTGTCTCTTTTCATAGGTATAAGTCCGATAGCGAGTATTATATACTTGTTCGGCACCAACCGAAATATCTGTGCGACCCACCTGACGGCAATGGGAAAAAGTAAAGGTTTCCAGGTAGCGCAAGCTATCTTTGTACCAATTTAGTTCTTCGCGGGAAGGACTGTCATAAACCCCAACCTGGGCAGAAACTTGCGTTTTAGGGGTGGAACCCGGCCAATTTGTAATTACATTAATTACTCCATTCAATGCGCCGGAGCCATACAATGAGGAAGAAGCTCCCTTGATAACTTCGAGTCTTTCAATATTGTTGAGTGGAATTATGTTCCATTTGATATCGCCAGCATCAGCTGATAACATAGGTAATCCATTGTAAAGCAAGAGGACCCGGCTGCCGGCTCCGTAGCTATATCCCGCTCCACTTCGAATGCTCGCCTGTCCGTCGGCTACATTAAGTCCCGGAGTCACTTTGACAGCATCTTCCAGGGAGTTGGGCGCAGAAATAGCCAGCAAATCAGGCTTAATGATTTCCATGCTCACAACCACCTCCTGCCGACGGTTAATTCCCTTGGAAGCAGAAATCACGACATCATCAAGAAGTTCATCTTTGGGACTTAAACGAATCTCAAGCTGAACGGGAGCTTTTTCAATCTTCACATCTACCAAATAATCAGAATAACCCAGTAGTCGGGTAGTAATTCGGTATTTCCCGGTCGGGCGACTAAATTCAAATTTACCCTGAATATCTGAAATTTGTCCCTGGTTATTTGATATAATCTCGGGAATCGAACTCAATATCACATGAACTCCCGGAATCGGATGATTTTGTTCATCCAAAATTTGACCGGTTATTTGGTATTTCGGAGGGTTAACCTTCGGATTACCTATTAGTTGAGCTTGTCCTGAGAATACAATCAGAAGAATAAACAGACAGGAGAAACTTAGTTTCAACAACTGATTCATAGAACCCATTAAGCTTAAATGCGGTTCAACTTACCAACCAGCCGGCCGCTAAGTCCTTTAATCTGATACACATACAAGCCTTTACCCATCCAATTGGCTGGAATTGCGAATTGATTCTTTCCCCTTTGTGCCTCCAATTCGGAATGATAAAGGATTCGTCCCTGTAAATCAACTATTTCAATATAAAGCTGCTGATAGATTGGTGAATGTAATTTGAGTTTAAGCGTCTCATCATCCAACGTGGATAAAAAAAGCGCATTAAAATCTTCGGATGACTGAGCCTGAATCGCAATTTGTTCAGGTTGAATCGTGATGGATAATGAAGTATCATCAACAACCAGAATGCCCATTGGAAACCCATTGATATACGGATAAATACCTATCTCGAGCTGGAAAAAACCTTCAGTAGTAGGAATACCCGATATCTTGGCGCAATACTTCGTGCCAACTGCAAACAAATTATTCGAAGCATTGGTTTCACAGGTTAGACCGGGAGGCACATTATTGATGGATGACAGCTGTATATGGCTTAAATACAATGGATTACCATTCAGCATAAAGCTATCTGGCGGGATAATTGTAATGGTCTGTTCATAGGTTCCATTGGCCATCCCGTCAGGTAAAGAGTCCGGACAAATCTGACCGGGTGCCTCTGTATCTACACAAGTCTCATCGGGGACGCATTGAGCATAGCTATAAAGGCCTAAAAGCCCGGAAATCAACAACAAGCTAATCTTCTTCATGGTAGTTTCTATTAAGAGCAGTTGCTCATTTTGATGCTAAGTAAGAAAGAAAATCTGATAAAAGTTCCAAAATGTTTCAAAATTATGGCTGTGGGCTGCCTCATCTGTTTAGTAAGACGAATAAATATCAATCAAAAAAAGGAGGAAAACAAACTCTTACTTATTCTGGAAGTGCCGGGAAATCCATCTCTTTTTCAATAACGAAATAGCATTGTGGATAAAGCTCAATAATTCGCTTATAGGTAGGAAAACCTTCTGCTTTTGTTCTAAAATTTCCAACCCTTAACCGGAATGAAGGTTCAATATACATGAGTGTTGACTCAATATCCGGGAATGCTCGGATAAAAGCTGCCTGAATCTTCAGGGCTTCGCTTCGGGCATTTGAGCCTGAACCAGAATAGATTTGAATTCGGTACCCGGAGATTCCTTTGCGCTCTCCATTGGATTGAGCATGCCGGTTTACCAGATTTTCAAGTTGCTTATCCTGGGAAATGGTAACCGAACCATTTCCGTCGAAATTTTCAAAAATCGAAGTAGCCGATTCCTCTGTGCCGGATTGAGCCATCAGGAATGCCGGAGTTAACAGCAGGCAGGCAACTAAAATAAGAAGTCCTTTATGCATCTTGTGATAATCAATGTTCTTAATAATCATGTTTGTAATACGATGGAATATCAAGCTTACCTTCATCGCTTTGGCAAATTAACAATTCAGGACAAAGATAGCACTTTATAGTTTCAGACTATCATTAAGGGCGACAGGCTCCATGCTCAAAATAGGTATGGGAGAATGGTTGACCATTTGCTCGGCATAAGGTCCAAGCCATAAGTTTTCAGGGCGTTCAGTTTGTTCAGTCATAATAGAAATCAAATCGGCATCGACGCTTTTAGCATACTGGATGGTAAGCTGAGTGATATTTCCCCCGCTGATAATACGGGATTCAAAAGGAATATCCCGAAGTTTTAGAAATTCTTCTACCTGAACAACATATTGCCCAACCCGGTAAACAACTTCAGTAGTATCTGTTTCTCTGACTCCAATTACATGGACAACAGAGCCGAAAGCTTGAGCGATTTCAGCAATAATGGGTACTTTTTGCCGCGAAGCACTGGTAATATCAATAGGGACAATAATCTTGAGTGGCAATACTTTAGGATATCCGTGGCGAATAGTAAGAACGGGTATGGGTGATTTAGAAACTACTTTAAAAGCGTTACTTCCTAAAAAATATTCTTCAAAGCCGGATACGCCGTGGGTACCAACAACGATAAAGCGAGCATTGATGGTCAGGGCATGGTCGATAATTTCCTGATAGGGTTTTCCTTCGGTGAGATAAAAATCGAACCTTCCTGATTCAACTTGATAATAGGGAATAAATCGTTCAATGATTTTGGTAAGCATCTCATGCATTTCGTCCTGATTCTTCACTTCGGATTTCGAGAACAGGCCGGGGATATCAAATTTCACATTCTTCATAACGTGAATCAGACGAATATGACATTCCAGGCGATTGGCCCATAGGATGGCGTGTTCGAGTGCGTTTACGGAATCTCCGGAAAAATCGGTTGCGACAAGGATGGTTTGCATGACAAAGTTTGAACTGTTGTAAAAGTATAAAAAAAACGACAGACTGCTTAACTTGGTTTGCAGGCAAACAAATTTAACTTTTATTTAGCAAATGGTATGAAAAGAAAACCGGGGTCGCGGAATCAATTGCATATTTCGTATTTATATTTGTACATTTGCAACCTTTTTGAGATTCTGACCTAAATGAAAATCAATAAAATAGACAAAACCACCGGCGCATACAGAAACCGCTTAAGAAGCAGCAGAATTACCTCGGTGATTAGTATTTCACTGGTTTTGTTCCTCATTGGCCTGGTTAGCATGATTTTACTATTTGCCAATCGTATCTCCGATCATGTGAAAGAGAATATTGGATTTTCAATCATATTAAATGAAGATATTCGTGAAATTGAAAGCCTTCGGCTTCAAAAAGACCTGGATGCCAGTCGGTTCGTCAAATCAACCAAATACATTACTAAAGAGGAAGCTGCCCGGGAATTTCAAGCTGAACTGGGCGAGAATTTTGTGGATTTCTTAGGATATAATCCATTGCTTGCCTCTATTGAAGTAAAGCTATTCGCCGCTTATACCCATCCTGACAGTTTGCAAAGTGTAAAGAAAGAACTTCAAAAATACAGTCAGATTAAAGAGATTTACTATCAGGAAAATTTGATTCACCTAATCAATAATAATGTCAAGAAGATATCCGGATACCTGATGTTTTTCTCTATGCTTTTGTTATTGATATCAATTGTTTTGATAAATAACACCATTCGCTTAAGCATCTATGCCAAGCGTTTTATCATTCATACCATGAAGTTGGTTGGCGCCACGCATAGTTTTATTCGTAAGCCATTCATCCTCGAAAGCATGATTCAGGGGGCCATCGCATCGGTCATTTCGATAGCTTTGCTCATGGGAATCATCAATTTACTGGAGCGGGAATTCAATTTCTTATTCAGCTTTCAGGAGTATGATTTAATTACAATACTCATACTCAGCGTATTGCTGGCAGGCTTAGGCATTTCTTTCTTATCAGCCTGGTTTGCAAGCAATAAATATTTAAAGATTAAAACAGATAAACTTTATTATTAACCCGAAATACATTTATTATGTCTGCACCTAAAAGCTCAACGACCGATTTTGCCATTGGGAAAAAGAATTACCTGTATCTGATTATTGGTTATGCCATCGTAATTCTGGGTTTCTTATTAATGTCAGGTGGTGGAACCGATAACCCGGCTGTATTTAGCGAAGATGTATTCTCCTGGAGAAGAATCACCCTGGCTCCTGTCGTGACC
>JAIPAR010000109.1 GCA_021739985.1 Bacteroidales bacterium
AGATGAAAGTCGCTATTATAGGGTATGGAAAAATGGGCCACGAAGTGGAGCATACACTTCTGAGTCGTGGTCATGAAATCGTTTTTATTTCGGATGATTTGAATTCCGATTACCAGCATCCTGATTTTTGCAATGCAGAAGTTGCCATCGAATTTACGCAACCGGATATGGCCGTTGCCAATATTCAGCTTTGTGCTGAAGCAGGTGTGCCTATCGTTTGTGGCACGACCGGTTGGTTGCATCAACTTAATGAGGTTACTGAATTTATTACGGAAAAACAGGCGACTTTGTTTTATGCATCAAATTACAGTCCCGGTGTGTTCATTTTTCGTCAGCTAAACATTCAATTAGCCCGGATGATGCAACAATTTCCGGAATACAAACCCTCCCTCAAAGAAACACATCATCAATATAAAAAAGATGCACCCAGTGGAACGGCTATTACGCTGGCCGAAGAATTACTGGCAAATTATCCAACACTCCATGCATGGAATTTAGGAAAAGCTGAATCAAACCATCATCTTTCCGTTGAATCTTTCCGAACCGGCGATGTAGTAGGAGAGCATACGATTACTTTTACCTCTGCATTTGATGAAATTACCATTCAGCACGAGGCGTTTAACCGCAAGGGATTTGCCCTGGGTGCCGTTCTGGCCGCTGAATTCATTCATGGAAAAAAAGGTGTGTATTCCATGAATAATCTCTTTGAATCAAAATAAATTTGCCAAATCCCTGTTAAGGTGATTGCTGAATAATATAGAATAAGATTTTTCCGCTTATAAATTGATATGAAAAATATTTTGACAAACAAATGGTTTAAGTTCGGTCTGATTGGACTGATTTATCTGTTATGGGTTTTATGGATGTGGAACTTCTGGTTCCTGCCAGGCTTAGCAGTCATTTATGATGTGTATATCAGTAAAAAGGTTCATTGGGCCTTTTGGAAAAAGAAAGGGGTAAAAAAGCAAACTGCTTTTGTAGAATGGGTTGATGCACTGATATTTGCTATAGTAGCAGCCACCATTATCCGTATGTTTTTAATCGAAGCATATACGATTCCTACTCCATCGATGGAAAAATCGTTGCTGGTTGGGGATTACCTCTTCGTTAGCAAATATAGTTATGGGCCTAAGATGCCGAACACTCCTTTATCATTCCCATTTGTGCATAATACCATGCCGGGAAGTAAGGAATCAAAATCCTACCTCGAATGGATTCAGAATCCTTATAAACGATTGGCGGGATTAGGTGAGGTTGAGCGTGGAGATGCCATTGTATTTAATTTCCCCGAAGGAGATACCGTAGCTACTGCTTTCATGGGACATAGCTATTATGGATTGTGTCGCGTGTATGGAAGGGAGATGGTTTGGAAAGATAAACGTAACTTCGGGAACATTATCACCCGCCCGGTAGATAAGCGTGAAAACTATATCAAACGATGCGTTGCCATCGCCGGAGATTCTTTGCAAATTATTGATGGCTCTTTGTATGTTAATGGAAAACTGTCGATTCCTGCTGAAGGCCAGCAATTTAACTACGATATTTATACCAATGGTCAGACTATTAATCCAAATAAGTTTGATGAGTTTGGCATCTCGGTGGAGGATTATAGCAGTCATTATAAGGATGGAGCCTATTATCGAGTTCCGATGACTCTTGAAATGGTTAACGAGATGGGTAAATTGCCTGTAGTTAAGCAACTTACAATCAAGATGGAAGAAAAAGGAAGAACTGATGGACGAGTTTTCCCACATAGTATTGCATACTCTTGGAATGAAGATAATTTTGGACCCTTGTATGTGCCGGCTAAAGGTGCAAGTATCTCTTTGAATGTTAATAATTTACCTTTGTATGAGCGGATTATTCGTGTCTATGAAGGAAATGAATTGCGTGTTGAAGGGAATGATATTTATATCAACAATCAAAAGGCTAGTACGTACACCTTTAAGATGAATTATTACTGGGCCATGGGTGATAACCGCCATAACTCAGCCGATTCACGTTATTGGGGTTTTGTTCCGGAAGACCATTTGGTAGGTAAAGCTGTATTTGTTTGGCTTTCGTTAGATAAAAATAAATCGCTTGCCGATGGGAAGATACGCTGGAGCCGCTTGTTCCATTCCGTTGAAAGCCTGATGAACTAACCTTATGCCGGGGAAAAGGCTTTATATCATTGTATCACTGGCCTTTGTTGCTGTATTTTCGCTCGCGGTTTACGCAGTTAAAAGCGTGAAAGTGATTGATTATGGCATGTTGCCCGGCCTGGAATACGGTGAGAAAATATATAAGCTGCGGCTCGGAGGGTTTGAGACGCGCTTCATTTCAGTTGGAGACAGGATATCGCTTGCTCATCCTAAAGAAAAGGATCCCCCCATTGCTGAGCGCACTCAACTGGTTCGTCGGGTACTTGGCTTACCCGGCCAGGAGATTGAAATCAAAAATAGAATGCTGCATATTAATCAAAAGCCGCAGGAAGAAGAGTATGTGGCATTCACCTATCGAATCCAGAGTCCCATTAAACCGGGTCTTGAATGGATGAGTAAGTACCATATTCCTTTTATCCAGGAAACAGCTCTGGAAGGATTATATGATATTATTCTTCAACCGGCTCAGATAGAGGCAATCGGGAAAGATGAAATGATAGCGCAATGCCGGCTGCTGGATGATCCATCCCGCTTTAAAGAAGTTAAAATCTCACCTTTTTTTCTCACGAATACCTGGACTTTGCTCGATTATGGTCCTTTTATGATTCCCTATAAAAATCTTACCATTGAATTAACTAGCGCTAATTGGGATTTATACAACTATCTCATTAAAAACTTCGAGCGAAAGGCACTTACAGAGGAAGCTGGTCATTTTTTGATAGATGGAAATCCAGCAAAATTTTACACTTTTGAGAAAGACTATTTTTTTGTTTTAAGTGATAACAGAGATTTTGGTAATGATTCACGCACTTTTGGGCTCTTGCCTTCTGAGTTAATTCAGGGAATCATTTTGTTTTGATTCATTGTAAACTCTACATTGTATTTTATTCACATAAATTGCTTTATCTGTACCATTTTACGATTTAAATACTTAATATTAAATGATTGATTATTAGTAAATTACTGATAATATTAATTCGTTTTACCAAAAATTGCTATTCCATAGAGAAAATATTGCAACCAATTCAACGGCTTTACGTCTTCCCATCGAACAATGCAATTTCATCGCTCATAATTATGTTGGTATAATTTTAAGTTTTTTTTTGATAATCTGGGTAGCTATTGTCAATTATTCGCTATTTTTGAGGGTTTGAAAAGCAAAAAAGAGTAAAAAATGTTAAAAATTTACAATATGAAAGGACGAAATCTTTACTTAAGTTTTTTGTTGGTATTCCTTGTATTCACTGCTCGTTCACAGTCTAACGAGGGTGCTATCTGGTATTTTGGAGCGAATGCCGGATTAACCTGGTGTACTTTACAAACGAATGGGGATCCCACTCCTTTAATGGATGGTGAACTTTATACCTCTGAAGGTGTAGCAACGATTGCAAATTCTAACTGCGAACTGGTATTTTATACGGATGGAATTACCATTTGGGCAACTGACCACAGTGAAATGCCTAATACTACGTCGCTTTCAACGGGTGGTCCTTTGCTAGGTGACCCCAGTTCAACACAATCGGGAGTAATTGTTCCAAAACCTCTGGATCCCAATACCTATTATTTATTTGCAGTTGGTGCCAACCTGAGTACGGATGGACTTACTTACTCCCGGGTTGACATGACCTTAAATAATGGCTTGGGAGATGTTGACCCCAATGAAAAGAATGTTGAATTATTCACTCCCTCCACTGAAAAAATTACTGCAGTGGCACATGGGAATGCCCTTGATATATGGGTTATCACCCATGAGTATGGAAATAATACCTTTCGAGTCTATAAGGTGACTGCCGGAGGATTTAACCCGGCTTATTCAGTTGCCTCAAGCGTTGGAGCGATTCATGTTGGTGGAATGGATTTTACAAGAGGTTACATGAAAGCTGCTCCTTCAGGCGAAAAAATTGTAGTAGCAAATGAAGGTGGTAATTATTATGAGTTATTTGATTTTAATAATTTCACGGGGGAATTAAGTGATAATGTTTACCTTTCGGGTAATTTTATTGACTGCTACGGAGTTGAATTTTCCCCGGACGAAACTTATTTATATGGTTCAGAACGATGGGGAACGAAGCTGCTTCAATGGGATATTACTTTACCTAATGTGAATATTCTCGGGTCTCAACTTCAAATTGCTACGTTGGGTTCGGCTAACGGGGGTTCTTTACAACTTGCCGTGGATCAAAAAATATATTTAGCCAGAAGTGGTAAAAAATATTTGGGCAGAATAAATGAGCCTTCTGCGCTGGGTGTTGCAGCAAATTATGTTGACGAGGCAGTCTTACTCGGTCCGGATTTTAGTACAGCCAAACAGTCTCGTGAAGGATTACCAACATTCATTACTTCATTCTTTATTCCTGCTGATTTTATCCCAATAACAGATTGTGTAAACGATACAGTTTTCTTTGTTATTCCTAATCCTCAGGGATTAACCTCTGCTCATTGGAACTTTAATTATCCAACCACCAATCTCGGGTGGCATTTAACTTCGTTGGAAGATACTGTATTCTTTATTTATCCGCAGGGTGGGGTATATGATGTAGCTTTAATAACGGATAGACAAGGAGTGTTAGATACGATGATTAAAACAGTCTATTTTTCTCAGTATCCGGAACCAAACCTTGGAGCTAATCAGACACTTTGTACGAATGAAGTTCTTGAATACGATTTTTCTTTTAATGATGAATTTGCTGTTGATAGTCTTGCGGATTATTCCTGGACCGCCCAAATTGGAAGTTTTACCTATTATGATTCATCACCTACTTATTTGATAAACAAACCCGGAACTTATACCCTCAGTATTTATGTCGATTCAATTTGCGGTAGTGTTTCCGACCAAATAACAGTAATTTATAACAATGTAGAGGCGGATTTGGGGGTCGATATCAATTCGGGTCTATGTCAGGGAACGGTTCAAACACTGGATGCGACCTATACAAATATAGATTTCGGAATGACTTATTATAACTGGTCAACGCAATCAATATCTCCTACCATAAATGTAATGCAGGACGGTTGTTATTCTGTTACACTTACCTTGGGAGAATGCCAGGATGTGGATACCATTTGTGTTGATTTTGACAATCCCTTAGTTTCTCCGCTGGGGTCTAATAAATATTTATGTGTAGGAGATGCCGATACTATCTCTGCATTAAACCCAGGTTCCGATTATCAATGGAATACCGGCGCTCAAACTCAAAATATTTCAATTAATGCACCAGGTATTTATTCTGTAACAGTTTCGAATGCATGTGGTAATATTATCGATCAAATTACTTATACATGGCTGGCTCCTCCGGCACCAAATCTTGGTGCCGATATAACCATCTGTTACGGCGTACCTAATGTGATTTCAGCCTCCACCGGTTTTCAAATGGAATCATATCTTTGGTCCACTAACCAAATTACCTCGTCCATAGCAGTTACTACAGGTGGCTTTTATTATGTTACAGTGACTAATCAATGCGGCACAGGTTCAGATCAGATATTTGTTTATGCAGATTATCCACTTTCAAACTTCCTGGGTCAGGATACAAGCGTTTGTAGCGGTTATATTCTAGATATTGGACAACCGGGCGCAGAATATTACTGGTCAAATGGTGCAACAACCCAATCTATAGTCATCTCACAGCCAGGAGATTATTCCGCAGAAGTTACCAATATGTGTGGCATGTATCTGGATGAGATAGTATTAGATATAATCACGATGGAACAGGACTTGCCTGAAAGCCAAGTTCTTTGCGAAGGGTCAGTCTTAACCTTGGATGCAGGAAATCCCGGCAGTTCTTTCATGTGGTCAACCGGAAATATGTCTCAGGTGGCCTTAATTAATTTCCCCGGTACTTATACGGTAACCGTTACAAATGTATGCGAATCAAATGTATATGAAGTAAATGTGAGTTTGTTCGAAACTTCCATTGATTTAGGCAATGATCAAACCGTTTGTGAAGGTAATCCAATTGTTTTAGATGCCGGAGCCGGACATCCTGAGGCCACATTTAGTTGGTCAACCGGAGCAACCTCACCAAGCATTTCGGTGACGACATCGGGAGTTTATTCGGTAACAGTTCATTCTATCTGTGGAGATATTGATGATGAAGTATCCTATTCGTTTGTGCCAAATCCATCCGTTAGTTTCGATCGGGATACCATTATCACTTCTGATTCCGAAGTATTATTAGTCCCGGCGATTTCAAACGCTACTGCTTATCAGTGGTCTGATGGAAGCACAACCGAAACCCTTTTGGTAACTCAATCAGGAGATTATACTATTACTGTTATTGATGGAAATAATTGTACTTCCACTGCCGAAATTCATGTTGAACTGAATGTGGGTATTGCAACTATCAATTTAAATCATGCTGTAAGTATTTTCCCTAATCCTGTGAATGATATAGTGAATATCCGCGTAGAAAATATAACGGTAAAAGACATTGCCATCTATAGTTCTATTGGGGAATTAGTTAAAAGATTTGAGCAGGTTGAAGGCACACAACAGTTTGATACTTATTCTATAGCTAAAGGAGTATATTTTGTTAAAGTGGAAGACATGCATGGGAATTTTATCATGAAGCATTTTACAGTCATACGATAACAGAATTTAGTTACACATAATTTTATTGAAATGAGAAGCATTCATAAACGCTGGTTAAGTATTGGACAGGTCGTAGGAGTGCTTCTCATTTTTATGGGTCTCTCATCTCGAATAGCTGCCCAAAATGGGGCAGGAGGTATTTGGTATTTTGGGAGTTATGCCGGCCTAAATTTCTGCACAGGAACTCCGATTCCCTTAACAAATGGGGCATTAAGCACCAGTGAAGGTTGTGCCACTATTTGTGACCCGAATTGTAATCTGCTATTTTATACAGATGGAATCACGGTATGGAATGCAAATCACATGCCTATGGCTAATTCAACGGCCAGTTCCCTGGGTGGTGCATTACATGGCGACCC
>JAIPAR010000110.1 GCA_021739985.1 Bacteroidales bacterium
CATCAAAATCACTAATTAATTGCAAGGCAGCATCAATATCCAGGAGGTTATTATAACTAATTTCCTTGCCGTGCAATTGCTCAAAAGCTTCGCTTAGGTTTCCATGGAAGAAGCCCTGTTGATGAGGGTTTTCACCATAGCGTAAGGTTTTGGTTTCGGGCACACTAATCTTGAGACGATGATCTTGCTCACCAGCAAAATAATTAAATATCTTACTATCGTAGTGTGAAGAAATTTGGAAAGCTTCGGTAGCAAAATGGAAGCGCTCTTCGAGACTGGTTTCTCCGGCACCTCTTTCAAGCAGCTCAATAAACTCGTCATACTGGGTTCGGGAAGATACAATCAGCACATCCCGATAATTTTTAGCGGCTGCCCGAATCAGTGAAATTCCTCCTATGTCTATTTTCTCAATTATTTCCTGATGAGATGCATCCGATGACAAGGTTTCTTCAAAAGGATATAAATCGACGATTACCAAATCGATATACGGAATATTAAAATCAATCATTTGTTGCTGATCCACGGCTTGGTCTCTGCGCGAGAGAATTCCACCAAATATAGCCGGATGCAAGGTTTTTACTCTCCCACCCAGTATTGATGGATAACCGGTTAGTTCTTCCGCTTCAGTAACCGGAATCCCTAACTCATCAATAAACGCTTTTGTTCCGCCTGTTGAAAAAATCCGAACACCCAGTTCGTTTAGTTTTCGCACAAGCTGATCAAGATGTTCTTTATAATATACTGATATTAAAGCAGATTTAATTTTTACAATTGACATTCCCCCTCAAAATTAAATTCTCACAAAGCTAGTATTTTAAACAGAAATTCACATGTAATTTTAAATTCAATTTATAAAAAAAAGCCACTAATTAGTGGCTCTTTTTAACATTTCTTATATAGAAAATTCTGGTCTAAAATTCCGTCGCATTAAAATAGATTCATGGCATCCATGGCATCCATAACTGAACGTACAGAAGCGGCTGAATCGTTGAGCAATTTCATTTCATCTTTATCCAAATCGATATCAATAATCTCTTCAATACCGCTACGACCTAATTTTACAGGTACACCCATATACACATCTTTCAGTCCATATTCGCCATCCAAACGAGCGCAAACAGGGAAAATACGTTGTTGATCATCAACAATAGCTTCAACCATTTGAGCGGCTGCTGCGCCCGGAGCATACCAGGCAGAAGTTCCCATCAGGTTGACAAGCTCTCCTCCTCCTTTACGGGTACGTTCAACTATCTTATCAATAACTTCTTTATCAAGCAATTGAGTAACAGGAATTCCGGCAACTGAAGTATAACGTGGAAGTGGAACCATCGTATCACCATGACCACCCATCAGTAAAGCATGGATATCTTTGGGAGATACATTTAAGGCGTCGGCCAGGAAAGCTTTATATCGACCTGAATCCAGGATTCCGGCCATTCCAAAAACTTTGGTTTTATCTTTACAGGAAGCAATGTGTGCTGCATAAGTCATAACATCCAACGGATTGGAAACAACGATGATGATAGCTTCCGGAGAATACTTGATGACTTTTTCCGTAACTTCTTTAACAATTACAGCATTCGTTTTAATTAAATCATCACGCGACATACCCGGTTTTCTGGGCAATCCTGAGGTGATAACCACCACTCCTGAACCTTTGGTTTTCAGATAATCATTGGTGTAACCAACTACACGCGTATTGTAGTTATTAATGGATGAAGTTTGCCAGATATCAAGGGCTTTCCCTTCGGCTACACCTTCTTTTACGTCAATCAGAACAACCTCTTTGGCAAGTTCCTTATGGGCAATCACGTTGGCACAGGTAGCTCCTACGTTTCCTGCTCCGATAACAGTAATCTTTTGCATATGCTTTTAGTTAAATTGAATTAGGAATATTGCGTTAAAAATAGAAAAAGGATTTCAGTTAACAATCAATTTATATATGTAAAAATGCAAATATCTCCATAAGCCATGCAATACCAATATGAATAATTATTCCTCCGTAAATATTCTTTGTTTTAAGTGCCAATATACCAAGGATATACCCTCCAAAGAAGGATGAAACAGCTTCCCCCAGTGGTTTCCCAAAATGCAGGATGCAATAAGTTACTGCCATGGGAAGCACCACCTCCTCTCCCAGGTAGCGGGTTAACACAAAGATTAAAAATCCTCGAAAAAATAATTCAACATGAAAAAATGAAACAGCATAGCAGAGTTCATACCCAAAAATGACCGGAATTCGGGGTAATTCCAATGCCTTGATAAACCATTCGGGTCGGGCTGTACCATAATTCGGATATTGCTTCAGAAAATCCGGCTGCATGGAGGCCACAAAAATCAAAGGAACCATCATCAACAGCATGATGAAATAGGGCTTCAGATTTAAATCCTTCCCATGAATACCATAAAAGGATGGTATTCGCTTCCGAAGAAATAAGATATAAATCAGGCTAAGGGGGATAAAAATGGATAAAATGGGGAACAACCTGTTCACGAGTCGGAATGTAAAAGGGAGGATTGTGTTTTCTCGTGTAAAGAACATCGCCAGGTTGTCCTGCCAGGGATTTCCCCGGTCAAATGCTAATACGGCAAATCCAAGCATTCCAAAGAACCAGAATCCTTTTCGGCTAAACACCGAATAATCCTTTCGAAAATAGGCAGCAAACCACACAACAACCAAATAGGGCAGGAAATGAATCAGGAAGTACCAAAGCATCCGATAACTGCTGTCATAATTGGCATCAATAACTGTATCTTCAAAATCATACCGAAAATTCAGAAATACCAAAACCGCTGCAAATAGCAATGTGGAAGCATAGAGTCCCGGATGAAAATGTTGGCGGATGTATGTTCGGATGATCTGATACACTTTTTTCATGTGACCAAAATTTATGGGGATAGGTTTAAGAGGATTTGCAGTATCTGTTGGGAATCAGCATGGAGTGAAATGGATGCATTGCCAACAATTTTAATGTCCTATATTAATATTGAGTGGACCTGTCCATGCTGTTTTGCTTCCATCGAGGCAAACAGTACGCACATAAAAGTCATAATCAGTATCCTGATAAAGAGAGATATAGGTAATCGTTGGCGACGTCCCTGATTCTATGGCATTGGACTCAGGACTTTGATTATTCGAAACCAGATTAAATTCATAGCCGGGATTATTTCCAAGGTCAAGCCATGTAAAAGTAGCACCCACAGGTTCACCCCAGAAATTCACTTCTACATTCCATCCAACATTTTCAGGTTCCATACATACATTCAAATTCTCAGTAGCATAAGCTGATAAGGGTCCCACCCAATTGCTCCAGCCCAGTGCGGAATTGCAATAAGCTTTCACGTAAAAATCATACGTTTTCCCGGCCTCTAGCACCAATGAATAAGTATAGGTATCCACACAACTAAAACTGATTCCTGTTCCCGGAGTAAAACCTTGTAAACCATATTCCACCGCATAATAAGCAGCGTCAGCACTATTATAATAATACTCCCAATAAAAGGCACCCGAAAAATGAAGGTCGTAAGGTTCCTGGCAATATTCGTTAATCATAAGTGTTTTGGGACCAAACCAGGCAGAGGTGGCTCCATTTAATGCTTTAGCCCGGATGTAAAAATTGTGCATCACATCGGGTTCAATTCCATTCGCCTCCATATCAATCAATGATGTATCCTGATTCAACAGAATTTTAATTCCCAAATCAGCCCCATAATCCATTGCTGTGGGCAGGAAAGACAATTCGTAATAATTGATTTCGCCGATTGATTCAACGATAGCACTCAATTCTCCGTTCTGCTGGGATAAAGTGAGGTTAGTAACCTTCAGTATGTCTTCTTGATTATCATCACATGAAACGATAAATAACACACTGATTATCAATATATAAAGTAGATTTATTACTTTTATCATATACAATTATTGAGATTCATATACATCTAAATGGCAAATGTATAAAAAGCCCTGAAGTATGCCAGTTACAGCCGTTTTAAAATGAATAATTGAAAAACAGCTATATAACATGAATCAAACGCAGATAAAAATCCTAATTTTGAAGCAAAACAAATTATTTCTAAATTTTTTCATATGGCAAAAAAGAATGTAATCATTATCGGAGCGGCCGGGAGGGATTTTCACAATTTTAATACCTACTACCGTGGAAATGAGAATTACAATGTAGTTGCATTTACAGCTGCTCAAATTCCTGACATTGACGGACGAAAATATCCCGCCGAATTGGCCGGAAGTCTGTATCCTGAGGGAATTCCAATTTTCGCTGAAGAAGAATTGACTTCTTTGATTAAAAAATACAATGTAGATGATTGTGTTTTCTCCTACAGCGATGTACCTTATGCACGAGTTATGGCTATGAGCGCTGTGGTTAATGCCGCCGGTGCTAACTTTATGCTCCTTGGGCCTAAAGATACCATGATTAAATCGACGAAACCGGTTGTTGCCGTTGTTGCTACCCGCACAGGTTGTGGCAAATCACAAACTTCCCGTAAAGTAATTGAATATCTGATGGCTAAAGGACTGAAAGTTGTTGCCGTTCGTCACCCGATGCCTTATGGTGACCTGAATGCTCAAAAAGTTCAACGCTTTGCTAAAGTTGAAGATTTAGCTTTCCATAAATGTACTGTTGAAGAAATGGAAGAATACGAACCACATGTAGTTCGTGGTAATGTTATTTATGCCGGAGTTGATTACGAAGCTATCGTTCGCGCAGCTGAGAAAGATCCGGATGGTTGTGATGTTATTCTTTGGGATGGTGGAAACAACGACTTCCCATTCTACAAACCAGACCTCACCATAACTGTAGCCGATCCACATCGTCCAGGTCATGAATTAAGCTACTATCCGGGTGAAGTTAACATGCGGATTGCAGATGCTATCGTTATCAACAAAATGGATTCAGCTTCTCCGGAAGGAATTCAAATCGTTCGTAATTCAATCAACAAAGTAAACCCGGGTGCTATCGTTATCGATGGAGCTTCTCCTATTAAAGTTGATAATCCTGAACTGATTAAAGGTAAAAGAGTATTAGTTGTTGAAGATGGTCCAACTCTAACTCATGGTGAAATGAAAATTGGCGCCGGCGTTGTTGCAGCTCAGAAATTTGGTGCCTGCAAAATGGTTGACCCTCGTCCTTTCACCGTTGGTAAATTGTCTGAAACTTTCCGTATTTATCCAAATATCGGAACGATACTTCCGGCTATGGGTTACAGCGATGAGCAGTTGAAAGACCTTGAAACTACCATTAATAATACAGATTGCGACTCAGTTATTATTGGAACGCCTATTGATTTGAACCGTATCATCAAAATCACTAAACCAAACACAAGGGTTTATTATGATTTACAAGAAATCGGATTCCCAACTTTGGATGGCGTATTGAATGATTTTTGTGCGACGCACAGTTTATAATCTGAAACTATTTTAAAAGATAAGCGGCTGTTTTTCGAAACAGCCGCTTTTTTATTTGTTCTTAATAATTTCAACAATTTCGTGAATGAATAATTTAGCTTTTGGGAATAATCTGATGACTGCTTCTTCATCAAAATCAAAAAAGTCATTATAATCACCTTTTTGCCTTTTCTCAAATAACTCAGAATAAATTTTGGACATATCTCTATCTATCAACCCGGTTTTTATGAAAAGCTGTCCAAACTGCAATCTCGTTCCTGAATGACTTGAAGTATCAATCCCATATTTGGCTAGCAAGGCACCCACTGCATAAAAACAAGCATAATACATCCTGTTTATGGCTGTATTCCAAAATCCATTGACAATATGAGTTTCTACTTCTTCAATAGTTTCAATTGCCCTTTTGAGTCTGTAAGCGGAATAATCATTAACAGGATCCTCTATCATATTGATTTGCCCTCCCGCATAACATTTTTAAAGAATGGAGTTACCGAGTAAACACTATTCCATTCTTTTAATGAGTAAATCATTGGACTAATAACTTGACCTAAATCTATTTCCAGGTCATATAATGGATATGTGATGGTTTCTTCAATCTCACTCGTAATGTTTTCCTGATTAAGTAGAATCAACAAATCCCAGTCAGAATCTATCTGCGAATCTCCGCGCGCTCTTGACCCAAATAAAATAATCTTTGCATCAGGATATTTCTGAGTCACAGTCTTTTTTATCGCAATTAAAATTCTATTAGATTCAGTCATATACAAATATACAGATTTTTAATCTATAGATTTTCTTAGTTCTTATCAATAATGAGTTTTTTGACCAAAGAGCTGGTTGCCTTTGTGAATTTTACATAATAAACGCCGGAAGCAAATCCTGCCAGATTCAAGAATTTCGGTCCTTCACATAAGCTAATCCGAGTTATCCCCTGAGCTGAAAAAACTTCAACCTGCGTATGTTCATCTATTCCGGAAATTTCGACCCTTTCGCTGGCCGGATTTGGATAGAGCTTGAGTTCGCTGGCCCAGGAAGACTCACTGATGCCAACGGGCTCCCAGATGGGAAGTTCCAACAAAGCACCACCTTGCGGAAGCGATAGAAATAATCCAAAAGAAGGACCATTATTATTGACAAGCGGATTTATAAAACCCGAACTAATAAGCGACAAGGCTTTGCCTGCATAAGGTCTTAAGTCGAGATTATATCGGTTATAATTCAGGAAGGTCGTAGTAAATAATAAGTCAATAACCAGACTATCCGGATCGAGTAGCATATAGGATGACTTCATCCCATAATTCATATTGTTGTAGATTTCGTAGTACGGAATAGTGATTTCGTTAATATCGACTTCAGGGCAATCGGTTGAGCTGGCAGCGAACATTAACTCAACTTTGGAGGAGACCGATGAGGAATCGGCAGCGGGCTGGTACAAAGCCAAGTTGAAATCTTTAATAGGTAAGTAAGTTTCACTTCCAAAAGTCATAATTCCCTCGGCAATAATCACATAATCTTTATTCGTTTCAAGCGTAAATACAGCCGTGTATAAAGGCAAACTTGCATCCGGGGAAGACTTATCTACCATCTTAATAGCCAGTACCTGGTTAGCCGGCACTTCGATGAAAGCAGTTGCATGCCTGAAAGCTAAATTATCATAT
>JAIPAR010000111.1 GCA_021739985.1 Bacteroidales bacterium
CCATGAATGAGGCATGAATACAGGTTTCTTCCTTGGCAGTGTAGGCATTGATTTCACCTCCTACATCCTCAAGTCTTGAAATGATATGATAAGCTTTTCGATGCGTTGTTCCCTTAAAAATGACGTGTTCAATGAAGTGTGCAATCCCCTGCTCATGTTCTTTTTCGTCCCGCGAACCGGTATTAATCATTAAGGCGGCATGTGCTACCGGGCTTTTCACACGAAGGTGTACCAGCCTGATGCCATTGCCAAATATATGTGTCTGATATTCCATGCTTTTTGATAAAAATCGCGGCAAAGATACGTTTTTACAACATCTCTTTTTCGGTGGATTTTTTCATTTTAAGGAATGGCTAATCAGTACATTTGGATTACTTTTGTCGAAAGTTTTTGCGGATGAAAAGGCCCGATTTCTATAAGTTATCTCAACGGATGGTGAAGAATAAGTTTGCTCTCACCCTCAGTTTCTTTGTCTTTTGGATGGCCTTTTTCGATGGAGACAGTTTTATTAAACGTGTTCAGAATATTCAGAAACTTAATGAATTAAAAGATGAGAAAGAAGTCTTCCTTCAAAAAATAGAAGAAGATAAACAAGCCATTCGGGATATTCAGAACCCTGAGTTTCTCGAAAAATTTGCTCGGGAGGAATATTTTATGAAGAAGGAAAATGAAGAAATTTATATTGTGATTGAAGAATAAACTATGGCACAAAAACCATCCATCCCCAAGGGCACAAGAGATTTTACCCCTGAAAAAGCATCCCGCCGAAATTATATTTTTTCCACTATTTCCGCTGTTTTTCAGCAGTTTGGATATTCTCCGATTGAGACCCCGGCGATGGAAAATCTGAGTACCCTGTTGGGTAAATATGGCGCCGAAGGCGATAAATTGTTATTCAAAATTCTGAATTCAGGCGATTATCTGCAAAAAGCAAATCCGGATGCGCTGGAACAAAGAGATTCAAATAAGCTGATTACCAGTATTGCTGATAAAGGCTTACGTTACGATTTAACGGTTCCTTTTGCACGATTTGTGGTGATGAATCAGCAAGAGCTGACTTTTCCTTTCAAACGCTATCAGATTCAACCGGTTTGGCGGGCCGATAATCCGCAGGCTGGTCGTTATAGGGAGTTTTATCAGTGTGATGTGGACGTTATCGGTAGCAATTCGCTGCTGAATGAGCTTGAATTACTGCAGATTATCGATACCGTTTTTTCAAGATTACAACTCAATGTTCTTATCAAATTAAATAATCGAAAGATTTTAGCCGGGATCGCTGAGCTAATCGGCCAGCCTGAAAAAATTATCGATATCACAGTTGCTATAGACAAACTGGATAAAATTGGGATAGAGAAAGTGATTGCTGAGTTGCTGCAAAACGGCATCCCGGAGGAGTCTGTCGAAAAGCTTAAGCCAATTTTACAGCTGGAAGGTTCAAATGAAGAGAAAATCCAATCCTTACAACATATCCTGGCTGATTCACCTATAGGAATGAAAGGTGTTGAGGAAATCGCTCAGGTTTTTCACCTGACCAGTTTGGTTCCGTTTCAATGTAAACTGGAGCTCGATTTAACCCTGGCCAGAGGCTTGAATTATTATACAGGTGCTATCATGGAAGTAAAATCCACCGAATTTGCCATTGGTTCCATTTGTGGTGGGGGACGTTATGATGATTTGACCGGAATTTTTGGTTTGCCTAACATGTCCGGAGTGGGCGTTTCATTTGGTGCTGACCGGATTTATGATGTGTTGAATGGATTAAACCGATTCCCAGAAAACCAATTGATCGGTCCTGAGTTTTTGGTGCTTAATTTTGGGAATGAGGATGAAATTTATGGTTTGCAAGTTTTGAACCAGCTTCGCCAGATGGGATTAAGTGCTGAAATGTATCCCGATGCCTCCAAGTTGAAAAAGCAAATGGCTTACGCCGATAAAAGAAGAATTCCCTATGTCATTTTTACGGGCGAAGAAGAACGTAAATCGGGCAGTATCTCGTTGAAATCAATGGCGGATGGCAGTCAGAAAACACTAAAGATTGAAGAATTAGGAATATAGTAATCCTTGCCGGGAGCCTTGATCAGGCTGAAATTTCAACTATGAAATAAAGGGTCGAGGATAAGCATACAAGGCATACGAAACAACACGAATAGCATGAAAAGTAAAACGCATTTAATTACTCCGGAACCTCTTAGCTACACCCGGATTCAGGAAATTGTGGATCGACACGAAAAGCTTGCTCTTTCCGAAGAATCTATTATTAAAATCCAGGCATGCAGGGACTTTCTGGATACGAAGATAGCCTCCTCGAAGCATCCCATTTATGGGATTAACACAGGTTTTGGCTCCTTGTACAAGAAAAGTATCTCAAATGACGATTTAACCAAACTTCAGGAAAACCTGGTGATGTCGCATGCTTGCGGTACAGGTGATGAAGTTACAACCGATATCGTTCAATTGATGTTGTTGCTAAAGATTCATGCCATATCGCTGGGACACAGTGGGGTGCAATTACTTACTGTTAATCGTTTGATTGATTTTTACAATGAAGGAGTGTATCCTGTTGTATATCAGCAGGGTTCGCTGGGCGCATCCGGCGATTTAGCTCCGCTGGCTCATTTATGCCTTCCCTTGCTTGGACTTGGTGAAGTATATTTTAAAGGAACAAAACGACCTGCCGCTGACTTAATGCGTAAATTTAACTGGGAACCAATCCGGCTTCAATCCAAAGAAGGTCTTGCTTTATTGAATGGAACTCAGTTTATGAGCGCTCATGGAGTATGGTCGGTGTTGAAAGCCTTTAAACTGATGAAACTGGCAGATGTGACTGCCGCTTTATCACTGGAAGCCTATGACGGACGTATCGAGCCTTTTGATGATTTATTGCATCAGATTCGGCCTCATCCCGGGCAAATCGAAACAGCCCGCAACATACGAGCTATTCTGGATGGCTCCGAGCTTATTCATCATCCTAAAGCACATGTGCAGGACCCATATTCATTCCGTTGCGTGCCACAAGTACATGGCGCCTCCAAGGATACCCTGAATTACGCTTCTCAGGTTGTTTTAAGAGAAGTTAATTCGGTGACTGATAATCCAATGGTTTTCCCGGATGAGGATAAAATTATTTCAGGCGGTAATTTCCATGGACAACCTTTGGCGTTGGTGTTTGATTTTCTGGCCATTGCCCTGGCAGAGCTGGGTAGCATCTCGGAGCGCCGGGTGTATCGCTTAATTTCCGGTCAACGCAATCTTCCGGAATTTTTGGTTTCTAATCCTGGATTGAATTCCGGATTTATGATTCCTCAATATACAGCAGCCTCGATAGTTAGTCAGAATAAACAATTATGCAGTCCGTCTTCGGTTGATTCTATTCCATCTTCGAATGAACAGGAAGACCATGTTTCAATGGGAGCGAATGGAGCAACTCGTTTGGTTCGTGTAGCCGATAATTTGGAACGTATTCTGGCCATTGAACTTTTTGCTGCTTCGCAGGGATTAGAATTCCGCCGGCCCTTAAAAACTTCGCCATACCTGGAAGAATTTCTGCTACGCTTCCGCGAGGCTGTCCCATTGGTAGATGAAGATAAAATGATGTACCGGGAAATAGAATCCGCCATTCAATTTATCCGGCAGGGAGACTTTGCGTAAAGCTCGATTAATTGACAAACCCTCACCTGGTTAAATAAAGCCCTGATAAGGAAGGATTTGGATGGTTTTATCGTCTTGAATGAATAAATCTTGCTGATGTAAGGTATAAATCGTCCCGGTTTTTAAACCGAAAAAATCCATAGTTTGCAACAATCCTTTTATTTCTCTATTCCAATTGTCAGAATTTAGTTCGTAACAGGCTTGGATAAGCCTTTGAGGTTGATTGTTTCGACATAAAACAAAATCACATTCATAGCCCGATTCCTGAAAATAATATATCTCCTGGAAATGGCGTCTAAACTCCCAATAAATCATATTTTCAAATTTTCTTCCCCAATCTTGGCTAAAAGAGACTGACATAGCCGACTGCAAGCCATTATCAATAAAATAAACTTTTCGGGGGTGGGCAATTTGCTTTTTATAAGAATAATGAAACCTGGGCACCAGCTCGATTAAATATGCTTGTTCCATCATTGATAGATATTCAAGTACAGTTGCGGCACTTTTTACTCCTATTATCTCCTTAAGTTTATTTGCTGAGACTAAGGTTCCGATGTTGGAACTCAAATAAATGAGGAGATTTTTAAGTGATTTTTCATCCCGGATATTATTTCGAACTGCTATATCTCGAAACAAGATGTCATTCAGGAGGGCATACATTAAATCCGGGTCGGGTTTAGTAAGATATTGTGGAAGCCCTCCTCTTTCAAGAAAAAGTTGAAGCGATTCTTTGCTCGGAGGGTTTGATGTATAGGCACAAAATTCATGGAAAGAGAATGGGAAAAGTTCTTTACTTTGATGCCTGCCAGTCAGTTTCGTTCCAAGTTCTCGACTTAGTAAGGAGGCATTTGACCCGGTGATAATTACAAAATATCCCTCATCCAATTTACCCCGAACATAAACTTCCCAGCCATTAACTATTTGTATCTCATCAAAGTATAGCCATTTTATAGTTGGTTCCAACAAAAGAATTTCATCCAACATGCGAAAATCACCCAATTCAAATTGAAACAATTGAGGGGTGTCGAAATTCAGATAAAGCCAGTCGCTTTTGGATGTATCAATTACTTGAGAAAGTAAGGTGCTTTTACCACAGCGTCTTATACCTGTAATAATCAATGCAAAATTCAGCACAAATTGAATTTCATCCAGTAAATCCCTTGGGAAACTAAGTGTATTGACTATTCTATCTTTTTGATTAGATAGAACAGTTTTTAAATCATTTAACCGTATCATTCTGAGAAAGTTTAATCCGGCAAATTTACTCTTTTCATTCTAAATGAAAAATACTTTTCATTCTAAATGAAAAAGAATTGTAAACTTCTGTTATACAGGATTTAAGCAATAAGGTTGAGCTTTCCAATCAATACACAACAACTCTACCGCAGTAGTTTGAACGAGATTCTTGAATCTGAACGAAATAAACGCCCGGTTTTAATCCGGATTCTTTCAGTTGGATGCCTGTTTGCATGGCTTCCTGAAGGCTTTGGGTCAGGATAACTCTGCCCTGTAAATCGATAAGGGATACGGTTCCTTCATATTTATTCACAGCTTGCAGATAAAGAGTTTCATGTACAGGATTGGGATACACTTTCCACTGAATAGCTAAATCTTCACTTGGAACTGATAAGAAATTGAGCAGATATCGCGCGTGAAATTCCTGGTAGTACCAATTGGCAATTTCTTGATTATGAACGATTAAAGTGTTTTCATCATTCGTATTCTCCGCAGCATTGCTCCAATTGTGTGAACCCAGTAGCACCAGTGGGTCGGAATTTGCATTCGACTGATCAACGATTAAATACTTATGATGCAGGATTCCTTCTTCGGAACTTTCTGCGAAATCGTTACCGAGTGATTCCTCTAAGGTGCTTACAACCAAAGCGGTACAAGATGCTTTATCATTTACCAAAACTTGCGCTATAATACCGGCATCATGCTTATCCCGAATAGCATAGGCTAAATCAGAACGGGTTATGAGCATACTGGCTACATATAGTTCATCTTCAGCCGATTCAATGCTTTCTAAAATCTTTGCAGTTGCTCCATCAGAGGGCGAGAAATAACTTTCCACCCGAATCCCGTTTATCAGAAATTCATGGGGCGTATTATTCTTTTTAAAAGGGCCAAAGGCACTCGCTGCCGGAATGGGTATCGCGTTTGTAGAACCCCACATCTCATTGAACTCCAGCCAATAAGCCTTTGCAATACTTTGATCCTGAATGATA
Source organism: Bacteroidales bacterium (assembly GCA_021739985.1). Classification (GTDB taxonomy): domain Bacteria; phylum Bacteroidota; class Bacteroidia; order Bacteroidales; family M50B96; genus M50B96. The sequence continues at coordinate 5,877 of JAIPAR010000111.1, forward strand.
ATGACACTATTGCTAAAATCGTTGATGTTTTCACCTTCGAAATTGGTTGAGCCGGTCCAAAGAACAGGCTCCATCGGGTTCGAAGAATGAGCATCAATCACCACAAATTTATTGTGCATAATGGCATAGGGTTCTTCGTCGGGTGCAATGACCGAGGGAATTGGAGTAGTGACCAGCGAAGCCAGTGTAACCGGCGACCAGGAAGTATCGACAATCAATCGGACTTCAACCCCACGAGTGTAAGCAGCATCGAGTGCTGCCGCAATATCGGATACTCCTTCCGGATTTGAATCATATACGGCCAAATCGATATGATACTTAGCCCGGTTGATGTAGGCAATCAAAGTGTCATCAATGGCATCATCAGCCTGAAAAGCTGGACTGATAATAGATACGCCGGCATCAATCGTATTGGTGAAATACACTTTGATATCACCGGAGGATAATGAAGCCGTTGCAAAAGCGCCGGTTGGAGAATAAGCAGTATCACTCCCCAGCACTGAAAATGCTTTGATATATAGAATCTCTGCAGGGCTGCGGCCGGTGATAATAGCTTCATGCGAAGTTCCAATCCCGGCAAAACTCAGGTTTCCAAGTTCAAGTTCAGGAGTTAATCCATAGGCAATTTCAGTCGTGCCGGCCACATCGGTGGTCCAGGATAAGGAATAACCATCAGTAGTAATATTCGTTTGCCCTATTTTGGTGATGATGTTTATAGCATTATCATTCAAAATATCATTGCTATCGCGCAATAATACCTGATAAGTGGAGTAAAACTGAGAGCAAATGCCAATGATATCAACTGGAACGGAAGGTATTACCTGTCCGATGAGCGGATGATTACTGCGAACATATATGGAGGCACTTTCTCCATTGGAATTGAAGTAATAGCTGGTATTGCTGGCGAATGTTCCACCTCCGTCATCAAAAACTACCTGATTGATTCTAATCAATTCGGATTCATATTCTTCATCCAGTTGAAGTGGAGTAACTAGCTGAGGCTCAGGCAAATCGTTGCCTGATGAATAAACCATAGAGCCAACTACATTTGAAATCTCTAAAAGTCCATTATAATCGGTAAGGAACCCAACAATGGAGACCGAATCGCCACGCTGCCAGCCGGCTATCGAAGTTGCATAAGCTGCAATCCCTCCGGTTTCATCCTGAAAGTAACGAATAGTACCGAGTTCACCACCATT
>JAIPAR010000112.1 GCA_021739985.1 Bacteroidales bacterium
CGAATTTTCGAGGTATTCATTTTCAAGATGATTGATTTCCTCTTGGGCAGCAGCCAGGATCAGCCCGGCATTCGGTAGTTTTTGCACAATTTCCCGGCAGATAGTATCTTTTTCAATGAGTTTGATGGCCAGATAGCGGGTCGAATATTTGTCTGCCAGCGAGCGATTTTCTTTCAGAAACAGCTGAATCCGTCGTATCGATTTCTCGATAACATTTCCATAATCGATGTGGATATGGCGAACGGTAGGGTCTTTATCTTCATAAACCTGAATCACTTTTTTAAGCAATTCGTCCAGCCCTTGCCCTCTGGAGGAAACCGTTGGGATAATGGGAATCCCCAATAATTTGCCCAGCATGGAGTCATCCAGTACATCGCCATTTTTCTCCATTTCATCACTCATATTTAGAGCGATAATCACTTTGATATTCAGGTCGATAAGTTGGGTCGTGAGGTAAAGATTTCGCTCCAGATTGGAGCCGTCCACAACATTGATTACGATATCCGGGTTTGATTCAATGATATGATTCCGGACGTAAACTTCTTCGGGTGTATATTCGGTGATTGAATAGGTGCCGGGGAGATCGATTAATTCAATCGAATAGCCATCCTTCTGGATGGTAGATTTCCGGGCATCCACCGTAACTCCGGAATAGTTTCCCACATGTTCCCTTTTTCCGGAAACGAAATTATACAAACTGGTTTTTCCGCTATTGGGATTTCCAACAAGCGCAATTCGGATATGCTTACTTTTTTCCCGTGCGTTTTGTTTCAGAATATCTTCATCAATGGTGCCATGATATTCTTGTCCCGAAGGTGCTTTTCCTGATGTAACAACTTCAATCAGAGCAGCTTCCGATCTTCGCAAGCTAATGTCGTACCCTAAAATATTATATTGAATCGGGTCGAGAAGGGGTGCATTTTTAATGACTTTGATTTTCTTGCCCTGGATGAATCCCATTTCCAGGATTCGTTTGCGAAAGGCTCCACGACCAAGCACTTTGGTAATAATCGCTTCCTCGCCGCTTTGAATATCGACCAGTCGTGTTGTATTAACCGCTATCTCGCTTGGTTGCATGGATTAAATTTTGCCAAATAAACAATCTTGCAAAAGTATGGTTTCCAGCGGAGTTAATAATACCTGAAAGTAGGTATTTCGGGAACTTAAAGCTTTTTTTGAAGCTTGGCACTACAAATCATACAATCATTATATTTGGGGCATAATTCGTTTGTATGCTTTTTAATTCACTTGATTTCGCCATTTTCCTGCCAATTCTATTTGTACTGTATTGGTTTGTCTTTCGAAATCGGTTAAAAGCGCAAAATATTTTATTACTGTTAGCCAGCTATGTGTTCTACGGCTGGTGGGATTATCGCTTCCTTTCCCTGATTTTCTTTTCATCTATTATTGATTATGTGATTGGTTTATTATTGATGAAGGAGGATCGAAAACTTCACCGAAAAGTGCTGGTCGGGATTAGTTTAGGGGTGAACCTGGGGCTGTTGGGATTTTTTAAATACTATAATTTCTTCCTCGAATCCTTCACCGATGCATTTACTTTTCTCGGATATACATTTGAAGCAGAGCGACTTTCCATCATTCTACCAGTTGGAATTAGTTTTTATACCTTTCAAACTTTAAGCTATTCGCTTGATGTATATGCCCGGAAACTGGAGCCCACACGTAATATGGTTGATTTTATGGCCTATGTGAGTTTTTTCCCTCAATTGGTGGCAGGGCCTATTGAACGGGCCAAAAATCTTCTACCTCAGTTTTATGTGAATCGCACTTTTGATTATGGAAATGCAGTAGATGGATTAAGACAGATTTTGTGGGGTTTATTTAAAAAGGTGGTTATTGCTGATAATGCGGCTTCGATTGTGGAACAGATTTATTCGAATTCCGGCACACTCGACGGAAGCTCCCTATTCCTGGGTACTTTGTTTTTTGCTTTCCAAATTTATGGTGATTTTTCAGGATATTCGGATATTGCCATTGGCACCGGTCGGCTGTTTGGTTTTAGCCTGATGCAGAATTTCGCTTTTCCCTATTTTTCAAGAGATATTGCCGAATTTTGGCGGCGCTGGCACATTAGTCTGACCACCTGGTTCAGAGATTATGTGTATATTCCCTTGGGAGGAAGCAGAGGTTCTGTCTGGAAAGTGATTCGTAATACATTGATTGTCTTTGTGGTAAGTGGATTTTGGCATGGTGCAAACTGGACTTTCACCGCCTGGGGACTTATTAATGCGCTGTTCTTTTTGCCTTTAATCATTCAAAAAAATCACCGGAAAAATATTGATGTGGTTGCTGCCGGGAAATGGCTCCCTTCCTGGAAAGATTTAATGCAGATGATAAGTACATTTTGCCTGGCTTTACTGGCATGGGTATTCTTCCGTTCTGATTCGATTGCACAATCTTTCGAGATTTTTGGAAAGATATTTTCCTCCAGTTTGTTTAATTTTCCTCCGGAATTCCTTCAAATTGAAGTGAAATACACACTTGGATTAATTGGATTTATGGTGATGGTGGAATGGTTTGGAAGAGAAGAACAACATGCTTTAGCCAGGATGACCAGAATCCGCTATCGTTCAGTTCGTTGGTTAATGTATTGCGCCTTGATAATCCTGATGGTACTTTTTATGCAAACCAAAGAGAGTCCTTTTATTTATTTTCAATTTTGATGAGTATGAAAAGGTTTCTGCGCGAGTTTTTCCTCTTTTTGCTGCTCACAGTCTCGATATATTTACTGGTTATGCTGATTGGCGGGCGTTATCCCAATTTGAATTATCGCCGGGGAGCCAATGGTCATTTAAATTCAAGGCTTAAAGAAGTAAAGCAGGTACATGATGTGGATTTGCTTTTTCTGGGTTCTTCGCATACCTACCGCAGTTTTGATGTACGTATCTTTCAGGAAGCCGGCTATTCATCTTTTAATTTGGGCTCCAGCAATCAAACCCATATTCAGACTGAAATTTTGTTGAAACGATACTTGAAATCTCTTCATCCTAAATTAGTTATCTACGAAGTAAATCCGGAAATGTTTATGATTGACGGGGTTGAATCTTCCGTTGATTTGATTGCTAATGACCGAAATGATTTGCTGACCATCGAAATGGCCTTGAAGCTGAATCATCTAAAAACCTACAATACCTTGGTTCATGGCTTGTGGGTTGATTGGTTGAAACTTGACGAGGATTATGTCGAACCAGCTGTGAAGGGAGATAATTTATACATTTCCGGAGGTTATGTGGCATCCGGCATGAATCGATATAAACCAGCCCCTCAGCCTGCTTATCCAATTGTTTTAAATCCTAAACAGTTAGCATCTTTCGAAAAAAATCTTCAGATGATTAAAGCTCAGGGCGCTGAGTTATTGCTTCTCTATTCACCAACTACGAACGTTAAATTTCAATCCTATCAGGGAATGGAGGATTTTGAGAATCGCATGAAAAATCAGGGCCCTTACCTCAATTATAATTCGATACTATCGCTGCAGGATTCCATTCATTTTTGGGATGCTGAACATCTCAATCAGGAAGGAGTTCTTATTTTTAATCAGGCCCTGATACAATACCTCAACGATAACGGGCAGAGATTAACACCTTAGGGTGTTTTCTAATGTTCTGATAAACAATATTTTAAATCTTCATATTATTATATTGGTAACATGATTGTTTATCCCATTAAGTTGCTACCTTTGCAGCCATTATTTTAATAAGCAGCCTCTTAGGGTATTAGTGATAACTGGTGCGCCCCGGAGTGCATAAAACAGACACAAATGCCATCATTTTCAGAAACCGGTTTATCACCGGAAATTTTACAGGCTATAACTGAATTGGGTTATATTCAACCCACTCCGGTACAGGAGGAAGTGATTCCTTTTATACTTGAGAACGACACAGACTTAATTGCCTTAGCGCAAACAGGAACAGGTAAAACTGCCGCTTTTGGTTTGCCATTGATTACCCGCCTTGATTTTAATGATAAGAGTATCAAGGGATTGATTCTCTCACCAACCCGCGAATTATGTATCCAGATTACGAAAGACTTACAGAAATTTGGCAAATTCAATGAAAGTTTTAAAGTAGTTCCAGTCTATGGAGGTGCAGATATTCGTCACCAAATGGACATGGTTAAAAAAGGGGCTGACATTATTGTTGGTACACCCGGCCGACTGGTTGACTTGCTCAACCGTGGCAATTTAAATTTCAGCCGCATCAAATGGGTGGTTTTAGATGAAGCCGATGAGATGCTAAATATGGGATTTCAGGAAGATCTTCATTTGATTTTAGGAAATACACCTGCAATGAAACGAACCATGCTTTTTTCGGCTACCATGCCTGAAGCGATTCGTAAAATTGCCAATAAGTTTATGAAAAATCCTGCCGAAATTGTCATTGGGCAACGTAATGCAGGCGTTATAAATGTGAAGCATGAATACTATATGGTTCATGCCAAAGACCGTTACCTGGCTCTGAAAAGGGTTGCCGATATGAACCCTGGAGTGTATGGCATTGTTTTTTGCCGTACCCGTCAGGAAACCAAAGAAGTAGCCGAAAAACTTATTCAGGATGGTTACAATGCCGATGCTTTGCATGGTGACCTCTCTCAGGCTCAACGTGAACACGTAATGAATAAATTCAGAACCAGACACTTGCGTATGTTGGTTGCTACGGATGTGGCTGCCCGCGGTCTGGATGTTAATGACCTTACTCACGTTATCAATTATAATCTACCGGATGATCTCGAAGTATATATTCACCGTAGTGGACGTACCGGTCGTGCCGGAAAAACAGGTATTTCTGTTTCTATAATCCATACGAAAGAAGGAAATAAAATTAAGGATTTGGCCAAAATGGCTAAGATTGAGTTTCTTCGTAAAGATGTACCGGGCGGAAAAGAAATTTGCGAAAAGCAACTTTTTCACTTGATTGATAAAATGGAAAACATCGAAGTGAATCAGGAACAAATTGATGGCTTTTTGCCGGCTATTTACAGTAAACTGTCTTGGTTATCACGTGAAGAATTAATTCAACGATTTGTATCAGTGGAGTTTAACCGCTTCCTGGAATACTATGAAAATGCCCCGGATATCAATGTAAAACATGAAACGAAGGAACAAGGCAGACGAGATTCCCGTGAGGTTAAATTTACCCGTTTCTTTATTAATGCCGGTAAAGTCGATCAACTTACCAAGCAAGGTCTGATGGGCATGGTGAATGATGTCACCAGAAATAAACAGATATTAATTGGTAAAATCGAAATTCTGCGCAAATTCAGCTTCTTTGAAATCGAGAATGATTATGTTCAATTAGTTGAAAAGGCTTTCAATCAAGCGAATACGGAAGGATTTGAATATAAAGTTGAAATCTCGGAAGGTGAAATCTTCTCACAAGATGAGGTTGTACGGAAAAAGAAAAAATCTGCTCCATCCTATGAGCCTAAAAGCAGTTTTGGTGGACGATTTGATAGGAATTTTAAACCTCGTGGTGACGATAGCCGGAAAGGACGTCCCGAAAAGAAATTTAAAAAGCCGGGCACTTCCAAGTACCGCGGATAAAAACTATTTATAGACTTGCCAGGAGGAAATTTCTATTGAGTTAGATCCAATTGAGGAGTATCAGTGGTTAATCAGTGTCATATTCAAAGTTTCTTTTGTAATTTAGGCCACTTATTAAACACGATTGGTATGAAACGTTACTTCCTGGCAATTATCTTATTGCTGCCGCTTCTTGTGCTATCACAAAGCCAAGTACTTATTAGTCAGCAAATCGATAGTAAAATTTTGCATCAGCCCAAACTATATTCGGTGTATTTGCCGGATGGTTTTGCTTCATCTACAAAACAATATCCGGTCTTGTATTTATTGCATGGACTGGGAGGTGATGAAACCGACTGGATTCGGAAGGGGCAGGTTCAACGCACGGTTGACTCGCTTATTCAGGCCGACCTTATAAAACCCTTGGTGATTATCATGCCGGACGCAGAGGATACCTATTACATGAATCACAATGATGGGATGTATCAATTTGAGGATTTCTTCTTTATGGAATTGATGCCCACGGTTGAGAAGAGTTATGGTTGTTTGGGAGATAGGGAGCATCGGTACATTGCCGGTCTTTCCATGGGAGGATTTGGTTCTTTGCTGTATGCCTTGCATCATCCGGAGTTATTCAGTATTTGTGGCCCCATGAGTGCGGCTATTCGAACAGATCAGGAGATTCGGGAAATGACCTGGGATGTATATGGAAAGCGATATGGTGCAATGACGGGCGTGAAAGAAGGAGAGGAGCGGATAACTTCATTCTGGAATAAACACAGCATCTTGTATTTAGTGGACCAACTCCCTGCAAATCCTGATAATTCGGTAAAATATTATATGGATTGTGGAGATGATGATTATCTTTTCCGGGGCAATGCTGAACTATATATTCGATTCATGGATAAGAAAATACCTCATGAATTCAGAGTGCGCAATGGGATGCATACCTGGGATTACTGGCGCGATTCCTTGCCTGAGGTTCTCAAATTCATTTTTAATCCGATTACGGAGTAAAATAAAGACAGATTTCCGTAGAAAATATTACACCAATTTGGCAGGAGCTCCGGGTTTGGGCGCTTTTACGACCAGGATTCGGGCAATTGCGTCGGATTTATTGTACAAACAATGAATGATATCTTTAGGACTTTCAATCAGTGTATCTTTTTCGAAGGTGATGAATTCATCCCCCACCTGAATTTCGGGAGTACCTTCCAGCACATAAAAGAATACGTCCACCGGAGTGATATGTGGTTTTAAAGCTTGCCCGGGATGCAGGGTAATATGCATCACTTGTGCACTTTCTTTGTCGTATAATTTCCGCACATCCAGTTGATGCGGGGTTTGAGCAATTTCTGTAGTTTGAACTGATTTAGCGATCATGATGGTTAATGATTAATGGTTAATGATTAATGGTTGATGGTTAATGTTTAACTGATTGATAATATGATTATTATAATCTAACCTTCCTCGTTCCTCCTTCCTCGTTCCTCCTTCCTCTAGAC
>JAIPAR010000113.1 GCA_021739985.1 Bacteroidales bacterium
AGTGGGCAGGGTATTGTTTAACCTTCAGGTTGGAAGATACCTGTTCGTTGATTATTTGCCGGATGGGGCCATCTATAACAGGCTTTCACTTCGTACCTATCTCGACAATGGGATGATTATAAACATCAGCTTAAAATCGCATTACGGACGAGCCGATTTCGCTGAATTTGGAATAGGCTATGCCATCAAGAATTAACATGAAAACCATGAAAACTGCACCCCACCTGCCACCCAAAATTCAGGAAATCACGAAAATACCTTATCCGGAAGTTACTCATATTCAACTAAGTAATGGAATCCCTGTATATGTGATACCCGGAACCGGAAGTGATGCTGTTAAGGTTGATTTTTATTTTGATGGAGGAGCCTGGACAGCTTCGAAACCGCTAATTGCTCATTTTTGTAACGAGATGTTACTTGAAGGAACCAATCGATATACAGGCCATGAAATCATGGAAAGTTTCGATTTTCAGGGTTCGTATATTCAGCCCTTAGCCGAAAAAGATATGGCCGGATTAAGTCTCATGACTATCGAGCGTAAATTAAACCAATCCCTTCGGCTCGTAAAACACATACTTCGCAAGAGTAATTTTCCGGCTGACAAGCTTCACATTCTGACTCAGAAGAAAAAGCAGCAATACATCATCGAGTATGAAAAGCCTAAAACGATTGCACGAAATCGTATGATGGCGAATTTATTTGGCGAAAATCATCCTTATGGCCGAATTGCCAGTCCGGAAGATTTTGATGAAGTTACCAGGCAAGATATTCTTAAGCATTTCAAGGAGAATTATGGAAGTAATCGACTAAGCATATTTTTAAGCGGAAAGTTTAATTCCAAAACGATGCAACTTCTTGAAAAGCAATTTGGTGAAACGCCCTGGCCGGTCAATGAATCGGTACTTCCATCCTACTCGATTAGTCCGGGTCCGGCCTATGAAATGATTGAGAAAGCGGATGCTGTGCAATCAGCGATTCGGATTGGCTGGCAGGTTATTAACCGTGACCACGCTGATTACATAGGCTTACAGATATTAAATACCGTCTTGGGAGGCTATTTTGGAAGTCGTTTAATGAAAAACCTGCGTGAAGATAAAGCCTATACCTATGGCGTAGGATCATATATTCAAAATTTCAGGCATGGAAGTTTACTGGCGATTTCTTCTGAAGTGAAAAAAGAATTTAGGCAGGAAGCAGTTCAAGAAATACTTACTGAAATTAAATCATTACGTGCAAAGAAGATTCCGGCTAGTGAATTAAAGCGTGTACAAAGTTACTTTATTGGCAATTTACTCCACAATTTCGAAGGACCTGTGAATGCTTCCGATGCATTAAAATCCCTTTGGGAAGGAGGCAAGGATTTCAGTTTTGTTGATCAGATTGTGGCAGAAACCTTAGCGATGAAACCGGCTACATTGTGCGAATTAGCAAATAAATATCTTCGGGAAGAAACTATGTACCAAGTAATTGCAGGCTAATTATTCTCTTAAATCAATAACTTCCATCTTTGGATACAAGGCAGCATTGAAAGTAAAATCTTTGATCGTTAATGCTTGATTTGTTTGCATGGTTTCCAGCACAATCAGGTAATTGGTAGCACCTTGACTGTAGTAGCGAGCCGAAATCAACTCAGCAGTGGATTTCAGAATCACCAGGCGAATTTTGGATAACCCGCTATCTTGTGAACCTGATTTCAAGCCTTGTTCCGGTTGCAAAGGATATAATTCAACAACTGCTGCAAGTCCTTTAGCAGTTTTCTCTTCACCAATATATTTGTATTTGAAATTCGTTTCGTAGCTGGAGAATAATTTGGAAGGATTATTCATAAATGAATCGTCGCTTAAATCCCGGTTGGTGATATTTACTTCTCCAACATCTTCCAGAACTGTCCAAATTGTTTTACCATCACAAATCAGTAATTGACCCATCAGGTTGATTTTGTACATGTCGCCTTTAATCCAGGCTTTACCTTTATATTCTTCTTTAATGCCTTCGGCTTCGTTTTCAAAGGTAAACTGAAAATCAGCAACAATTGAGGTATAGGCTTTGGCTTTAGCAGCCATGCGGTCGATAATCTCTTTGGCAGCCGGGTCTTTAACCTGGGCTGATACAAGGTTAATAGTGAGCAAAGAAAGGAGGAAAGTTAGGGCAAAAATTGGTTTTGTCATGGTGTACTTTCGTTTTTTTAAAAAGTGAGCAATATTAGCACTAATTCAGTTACGTACTACTTATGCTAAAAGTTTTTCAAATATTGTTCCAAAGAATACTCATCCTGATATAAAACTTGTCGGGCTTTGCTTCCTTCTGAAGGACCCACAATGCCGGCGGCTTCCAGCTGATCCATTATGCGGCCTGCACGGTTATATCCAATACTGAATTTTCGTTGGATAAGTGACGTAGAGCCTTGCTGATGCAGCACCAATAAGCGTGCGGCATCTTCGAAAAGCTCATCTTTTTTCGATAAATCGTTATCGAAAGTATCAGGTTCGGAGTCATCTTTATATTCCGGAAGCAGGTGGGCTGATGGGTAACCCCGCTGGTTACCGATAAACTCGGCCAACTTTTCCAACTCAGGTGTATCCACAAAAGCACATTGAACCCGGGTTAAATCGGAACCACTTGAAAAAAGTAAATCACCACGGCCGATAAGCTGATTAGCGCCCGGCGTATCTAATATCGTCCGTGAATCTATCATCGAACTAACCCGGAAAGCCAAACGCGCCGGGAAGTTTGCTTTAATAACTCCGGTAATAATATTGGTAGAAGGCCGCTGAGTGGCAATAATCAGGTGAATACCAATTGCACGGGCAAGCTGAGCAATACGGGCAATCGGAGTTTCAATCTCCTTGCCGGCTGTCATAATTAAGTCAGCAAATTCATCAACAACCAGGACTATATATGGTAAATAGCGATGCCCTTTATCAGGATTCAAACGGCGGCTTTTAAACTTAGTATTGTATTCTTTAATGTTTCGAACATGAGCCCGTTTGAGCAAATCATACCGATTATCCATTTCAACAGTCAGCGAATTCAAGGTTTGAACCACTTTATGTGTATCCGTAATAATAGCTTCCTCTGAATCAGGTAATTTAGCCAGGTAATGCTTTTCAATATTGGCGTACAATGTCAATTCCACCTTTTTAGGATCGACGAGTACGAATTTTACTTCTGAAGGATGTTTTTTATATAAAATCGAAGCCAGGATGGCATTTAAACCAACTGATTTTCCTTGACCGGTAGCACCTGCAACCAGCAAGTGAGGCATCTTTGTCAAGTCAAAGACAAAAGTATCGTTGCTGATTGTTTTGCCTAATGCGACAGGTAATTCAAATTTGCTTTCCTGGTAGCGTGCAGAACTAAGAATCGAACGCATGGAGACGATTTCCGGGTTCTGATTAGGCACCTCAATCCCAACGGTTCCTTTGCCGGGCATAGGTGCAATAATCCTAATTCCGAGCGCAGACAAGCTCATGGCAATATCATCTTCCAGATTTTTAATCTTGGCGATACGCACTCCCGGAGCTGGCACTATTTCGTAGAGTGTAATAGTTGGCCCAATGGTAGCTTTAATTTTATCAATCTTAATTTTATAGTGAGACAGTGTTTCAACAATTTTGTTTTTATTGCTGATTAGCTCCTCCTTACTTACTTCGGTATTTTCTATTTTATGATCCTCCAGCAAATCGAGCGGAGGCATTTGATAATCCGACAAATCGAGCGTTGGGTCAAATTCCCCAAAAACTTCCAGGGGATCATCCCCTGAAAACTCATCATCTCCATCCTCCATTTCTGCAAATCCACTCGCTTCCTCATCCGAGCCGGTAGCTTTTTCCACCGTAAAATCAGAATCATTAGCAATGGTTGAAGGAACAAGCGTTTTAGGAGTTTCGCCGCGGGCAATCTCTAATTCTTGCTCTAGTTCATCCAGTAAATCCTGATTCAGTGTAGAAGACTTTCCTAAAGTGGTTTTAGGACTAACGTCATCATCCACGATTTCGATGGTAATGGGGAAGTCTTCGGGAAGGAAAGGAGTTACAGGCGCTTGTTGAGCCAGGGTTGAATTATCAAGACTTGCGGCTTTTGTTTTACGATTTCGGATGAGCGCAATTATTCTCATAGCCAGAGACTTAGAGCTTCGGGACAGCCATGGTAAAAATCCCGTAAATGAAAAAGTTAAAAAGATAAATAAACTGATAATCAAGACGAAGAAGGTTCCAACTTTACCTATCAATCCATTCATCCAGGAGGCGATGTATAAACCATGTCTTCCACCTGGGCCGCTACCCAAATATCCACTTCCATCGGCAAAGACAAATCCGAGGAAAATCGACAGCCAAATCGTAAAGAAAAAAGTATATCGAATTGTTTTACCGAGGGGAATTGTTTTAATCTTCCATAATTGAAGGCCACTTATAAGTAGGACAAAAGGAAAACCAAGAGCCGCAATTCCAACCCATTTATTCATAAACAGGTTTGAAATTACGGCTCCTATCCTTGCAGCCCAGTTTTCGGCTTCGAATTCCAGTTCTGCAAATAAATTTTGAAATGTAAAACTTTGGTCAACTTTCCAGGTAAACAAAAAGGAGAAAAAAGACATAAACAGCATCAGGCTTAATCCAACGAATAAAGCTCCAAGGCTAAATTTAAAACGCGGATCGCTAAGAAAGGAAGATTTTTTCCCTTTCGCGCCGTTTGACTCTGAATTTCGTTTACCTGCCATTTGCCAAAGGCTACATGCCCATCATTTTCAATAATTCTTCGCCAGGTTTAACTTCAACACCTGCTGGAGCTTTAAATTCAGTTTCTTTTACTTTCTTTTTATATTTAAAAGTTTTTGCAGTCACATTAACTGTTGCACCTTCATATCCTGGCAGTGGAATTGCATATTCCAGCGGCAGACCTTTCAAGCCACGCAACTGAACATCCGAAGCATTAGCAGGCAGGATATATTTATCCAGGTAGAACACGTCAAAATATTCGCCATTGATGGTATAAACAGCTTTCTTACAATTTTGACCACCGACCATTTTTGATTCGGAAAGATAATCATAGGTGATGCTGTCTTTCATGGAAGCCCAGGCAGCTTCCAGGGAACTATCCGTTTTCTGAACAAATTCTTTGCCTAAACCAAAAGCCATCAATTGACCCATTTGTTCAAAGATGATAATAGCAGAATCGGGCATGATAATTTCGGTGCTATTGGCCATAATATTGGTTGTTTTCTTTTTCAAAAATCCGCCATTGCCAATAGTAAGTGCAATCTCGCTTTCAGCCTGAGCACGTTCAGCGGCAGACAAATCTCCGCCAACCACAGTCATTGTGTACTCAATAGTACCTGAGAAGACCGTTAAATCCTGAGCATAAAGGGCTGAGAAAGGGATAAGCATCATGCCAAGGAGGAAAGTTAAAAACAGCTTTTTCATCGAATTAGTTTTAGTAGTTTAATTATCAACATCTTACAGATACAACATCTGTTAAAAATAGAAAACGCTAAGATAATCCAAAAATTCATTTTCCTTAATTTAATCCTAAAAAGTATATGTTATAAGACCGGGTTTAAGGTGGTTGGAAGCAAAAATTATTGATTAGATTTGCAGGCTACGAAAAACCTTAACTTATGGCATTAGAAAAACTTGCAGTGGTAGCATTTGGTGGAAATGCACTTATAACAGATGGTCAGAAAGGGACTATCGACGATCAGGAAGCGAACGCTTATGCCGCCTGTGAAACCTTACTAAAACTCATTAAAAAAGGCTATAACCTGGTGATTACCCATGGCAATGGTCCTCAAGTCGGGAATATTCTCCTGGCCAATACCGCAGGCCATAAACTCTACGGATTACCGGATATGCCGCTGGACGTATCAGTCGCTTATTCTCAGGGATTTATTGGTTATATCATTGAGCAACAGCTCAAGAATGTGCTAATGGCCAATGATATGGATCGTGATATCATTACCATTATTACACAAGTACTTGTAAATAAGGATGATCCAGCTTTTTTAAATCCTACTAAACCCATCGGCCCCTATTATTCCAAAGAAGAAGCTGAACTAATCACAGCAGAAAATGGAAGCAAATTTGCGGAAGACCCACGCGGCAGAGGTTGGAGGAAAGTAGTTGCAAGTCCAAAACCGCGGGCTATTTCAAACCGCACAACGATTGAAAAAATCGCACGCGGTGGACAAATCGTGATTGCTGTTGGCGGCGGTGGAATTCCTACCTATTATAAAGAGATGAATAAGCTTCAGGGGATTGATGCTGTAATTGATAAAGACCTTGCCTCCGCCCTGCTCGCCCGCCAAATTAATGCTGACAAACTGTTCATCTTAACGGATGTTCCGAAAGTTTGTATCCATTATAATACCCCTCAACAACAAACCATCGACCGGATGAATATAGCAACTGCCAAAAGATACCTCGATGAAGGGCATTTTGCTGAAGGAAGCATGGCACCCAAAGTGCGTGCAGCTATTGAGTTTACGAAAAACACGGGCCGCGATGCAATTATCACCAAAACGACATTATTGGGCGTTGATGACGGCGGTACCCGAATCACAATCGTCTAACCGTAACCATTACATTAACCATTAACCATTCATCATTAACCATTAACCATTAACCATTAACCATTAACCATTAATCATTCATCATTAAACATTATACAATGGCTTTTAACCTTAGAAACCGTAATTTTCTGAAATTACTCGATTTTACTCCTCAGGAGATCACTTATTTACTCGATTTATCAGCCGATTTGAAAAAAGCAAAATACGCAGGCACTGAGCAACCCCGATTGAAAGGGAAAAACATTGTTTTGCTTTTCGAAAAAGATTCGACCCGTACACGTTGTGCTTTCGAAGTGGCAGCACTTGACCAGGGAGCTCATGTAACCTATTTAGGCCCAAGTGGTTCCCAAATGGGCAAAAAAGAAAGCATGAAAGATACAGCCCGTGTGTTGGGCCGTATGTATGATGGC
>JAIPAR010000114.1 GCA_021739985.1 Bacteroidales bacterium
GAGTGTTGTACACGCATGGAATCGGCATCATACACCGATAAACTTGCATTGTTCCAGCTATAGTTTCCTTCATTCAGAATAGAGACCGATTTATCAGTTTGGATAGATGGAACAGGTTCATCTCCCTGACATGAAAAGAAGGGGACTAGTAATGCCAACAGAATATAGGTGGAAATGGGATATTTTATCATTAAAATAGGAACTTAAGATGGAGTGAAGCATGAATCCCGGGCATAGGACGCAGGTAAAAAACCTGATACTGTTGGTTAAACAGGTTATTTATCCGGAAACCAATATTGGCATCCGTTTTCTTATAGGAAAATGACCGTGAAAATTGAAGCATAACAGGGTAATAGGCGGGCAGTGAAGGAGCTTGATACGAGTTTCCTCCCAAATTGGTCTGCATCACAGTTCTTTTCCCAACAATTTGCTGAGCGATAAGCAGTTGGTAGTTTTTATAATCCAAATTAAATTGAAGATGTCCGGAATGTTTGGGCACATAAATCAATTGTTCTCCCTGCAATAAGATTTCAGTAGGATCTGAGCCGGCATACTCAACCAGGGATAAGTTGTAATCAATGGCAGCCGACCATTTTAAATTATGAAAAGCACGTTTATATACCATGCCGGCTTCAATTCCTTTCGAGTGAACATACTCCAGATTTTCGGGAGTCCAATAGCCATATTCCGTGTCTTTCCAAAGAATCCAGTTTCTGATTCCCGCATAATAGACTGCAAAATTCAACTGCAATGGATTCGACGGTAATTTGTAATTGAAGTTAAGCTCTCCCGTAGCGCCTGATTCCGGTAGTAAATCGGGATTTCCTCCGGGAAGAAAATACAAATCATTCAGTTCAGGGAGTCGATAAGTGCCTGATAGCGTTATGTTTGTACTGAATCCTTTCCATTTTTGGGGTTGATATTCAATTCCAACTCCGGGAATCAAACCGGCTAAATGGATGGAATTCATTTCCGAACGATTAATTACGAAGCACTTAACTTGCTCATTTAGTGCAAACAATAATGCATGCGTCCAGCTAAATCGCGTCATATCAGGTTCAATGGCTTGTTGACTGATTAGATTTCGGATGCTCGTAAATTGCCTTTCAGATTGAAGGGTAGATTTGTATTTTAAAGATGGAAGTAGTTCGTATTCAAATTCGGCAGCAAGTTGAAATCCAGAAGATTGATTTTGATACTGAATGGCATGAATCAACTCATTATCAGGACTTGTAGTTTCCAGTTGGTATAGGTTATTCCGGAAAAGATATCCGGATGTGATGCTCCAGCTGATTTTTCGGTGCTCGCCATCCCATTTGATTAATTGAGCGATTAATTCATCCTGTAAGTCTTCTGAGTAATGGTCAAGGATAAATTGTGGATCATCGAGGCGGGTCATGTGAGGCGGAAGCTCACGATTGTTTCCACTGTACCAGGATATTACACTGATTTGCTGCTTTCCTCCGGGACGATAATAAAATTCCTGACTAAGATAGCGTGCCTGAAATCCGGATTGTATCAAGCGATTCGTTTGATGGGGCAATACGGCTGTATTTTCAAATTCAAAATCATTGTCAGCGCTGCGATAACCTAAGCGTGTAATCGATTGAAAACTGGCTGACCCTAGCTGCACATTCAGGAAACTTCCTGTTTTTCCAAATGAACCCAATTCCTGGGAAATGGAGAAGTGTACTCCCTTTCTATATTTGGCTTGATTTTTTAGCAAGATACTTCCACTTACCGAGCCGGTTTGTTCCTCGAGTGCTGAATTTCCCGGACGGATGAGGATTTGGTCGATAAAATCAACCGGGATAAGCGAGAAATCGAATTGCCCGCTTAGCGGCGAATTTAGCTTCATGCCGTTCCAGCTTACAAAAGTATGGGAAGCCGATAAACCCCGAAACGAAACGGTAGTGATTCCTCCGGGATTATTGACTTTGACTTGCACATTGCTGCTTGTTTCGAGCAGCTCGCCAAGCTCAGAGTGACTATAGGAAGCCAGCCTGATTGAATCGATTTGCAAGCCGGCCGGCCGCTGAAACTGAAAAGATTCGTTAACCAGAATCTCGACCTGAGATATACGGATAGTATCAAGCGATAATTGGCTATTTCCAAGTATTGCTATGCACAAAGCCGCTATCAGGGCAGGGATTCTCATCGTGCAATGT
Organism: Bacteroidales bacterium; assembly: GCA_021739985.1. Classification (GTDB taxonomy): domain Bacteria; phylum Bacteroidota; class Bacteroidia; order Bacteroidales; family M50B96; genus M50B96. The sequence continues at coordinate 2,169 of JAIPAR010000114.1, forward strand.
GTAAAGGTGTGATAAAATAATCAGCTCCATTTTCTAGCTGAAGCAGATATAAACCTATTTTCAGATTTGCCGTTTCAAGTTCTATTTCATTTCCCTGGCGTGTTGGTTCCGGGATTGGCATTTCCTGCCCAACAGAATTAAATAGCTTTATGTTCCAGGTGGGATGAATTTCACTTGCCAGATGAAGATACACCCGGTTATCGGCCGGCTGCGGAAAAACCCGTACTTCAATGGGTTGAAGAGATTCTGCACGATTGTATTCCCCTAAAATAGCGAGGGCATCCAAATCAAATCCGGAAGATTCAAATGCGGTAGGCCAGGGATCATTTACCATATTCCCACTTGCATCATAACTTGCATATACCGAATCAATGGACCCAATCACATCGATAAGTCGAATGGCACGAATCTGATTAATGTCTAATCCGGCTATTCCATCTAATTCTTCAAGATTAAATGGAGTTCCAAAACCTCCCCGATATTTTCCGGCCAGGTTATTCACTTCTTCAGGCTGAATGGTTCCAAAGGATTGAATTTGAACAGTTGACTGCGTTAAAGAAGTGGCCGGGAATCGAAAGAAATTTTCCAAATCAGAACTAACTTCGACAAAACCCAGCTCCAAAAAATAATCGGAAAATGAATTTTCGAAGATGGCAAAATCGGGTCCCGGATGATTGCTTACAGGTATTGGAAAGATAAAATCCATCCATCCTCCATCTCCCAAACTGACCACCAAATTATCAGCCGGCCCCAAGGCATTTTCGGAGGCTCCATAACTTGCTTCACCTAAAGCCGGTTGGGAAATATCCATGGGACCCCGAACCAGCCGGCAGGAGTCGGCCCAGGAAATAATCAGGGATGAATCGGCTGCAATAGCTGTGCTGCCGGCCATTCCGGCCGGAGGTGCAAACTGCGCATCTAATTGATTGAATGGCAGCATGATGCTAATGAGTAGTAAAAGAAAGCGTGTCCGCTGAAGATTTTTCATCGGACTTATAATTTAAGGAAACTTGTCCGAAACAATTGCTGATTTTGATACCATTCCAGCGAATAGATACCGGCAGGCAAATGAGCTGTTGAGATGCTTCCTTCGGATTGAAATGAACCGCTTTTAACTTGCTGTCCGGTACTATTGCGAATCGTAAAGCTTAGTCCGGAATTCAGCCCGGGTAAGTTAATTTCGCTCGTGCATGGATTGGGGAATACAGAAGGAGTTCCTTCCTTGTTTTCATTTATCCCGATGTTCCAGCTTGCAGCGACGGGATATTCCGGATAAAACAAGGGCCGCCATAAACTATCATAAGGCGTGTATGAGCAGCCAAACCAATCACCGGAATTCAATTCCGTGCTTAATCCGGCATTAAAAATCCAATTATAAGGATTTGTACCAGAGAAGGTTGACCAATATTCCGGACTTCCCGCCAGCCCGGAGTGCGGATCATACAAAATATCATTTAAAAATCCACCGGATAGATTAAAGGAAAGGTTAGGATCCGCGGCCTGTATAGCTTCCAGCATTTGCTGGGCGGTAGCCGTCCCATCAAAACGATATCCCCAGCTATAACACTCTGGTAAATTACCATCGTTAAAATCAATCAGGAATAAAACGTATTGATTCCCGGTTCCAACCCAATTTGAAATGGAATCAGATGTAAAAACCGGAAAAGCTAGTTGTGGATTTTCAGGGTAAAATAAGGGATCCCAACTCGTATCCACATCTGAATAAGTGCAGCCATAAACCCCACCATCTGCCAGTAATTCCGGCATTCCGCTATTGTATTGCCACAGACTGTCTGTATCCAGCGTGAAGGTCGACCAATAAAAAGGATTACCACTTGATTCACTGTGATTCCCCATACTAATTGCATTTAGAAAACCGCCATCTGTTGTAAAAGAAATCCAGGGATAATGAGCTTCAATATCGCCCATCATGTACTGTAGGGTAGGATTCCCATCGAAACGATAGGCAAAAGCCCAGCATTCCTGTTGCGTTGAATCATTGAAATCGATAATCAGATAAGCTTCATTTGTACCCGAGCCCAGCCAATAATCGACTGCAGCAAAGGGAATTTGGGTAAAGGAAATACTGCTTATGGGCAGTAAAAGCCAAAGAATGAGTAGTTTTTTAAGCATTTTAATAACTTTAAAGTTAAACAATCAGTTACCTAAAACGCCCGGGAAAAAAGATGGAAGGATTCCACCAAAGCTTTTTCGCCGAAAGCTTTAAATGTTTTTTGGCAGATGGCAGGTATTCTGACTTGTTTCCTCGCTTTTCGCCTTCCCATCCAACGGACAGTGACATCATGAAAAGCAAGTATTGAAACTTACAGCAGCGGGAACTGTTCAGGATTTTCACCCGATTCCCTATTATCTCACAGGAGACCATTTGCTGGGTCAAATATAGGGATTATCTCTTGTTTAAAAACAGACTAAACTGGTTTCTTTACCGTTTTTCCTTAGTTTTACAACATAATTTTAAATGATGAACCGATATCTCTTTACTTTACTTATTCTGCTTAGTTCGTGGACTTTTTCGGCACAGGTTGTGATTAACAAGGCTGAAAATTTTCCGGTTTTCCATATTAATTTTGCCGGCCAGCTACCCGCCATGACGCTTAGTGAGCGTTTTGGAGAGAATGCCAGCGTAGGTGCAGGCTATTTTTATAAGACAAAAAGTGGCTGGTTGTGGGGAGCCGATTTCCAGTATCTTTTCGGAAATGATGTGAAAGAAGATAGTATTCTGGACCAATTACGTAGTTCGAATGGTGAAATCCTAAATGAATATGGCGAGTATGCAACCATTTTGCTTACGGAAAGCGGGTATTGGGTCGGATTAAAAACCGGAAAAATTTTTCCAATCATGAAAAATTACCCCAATTCCGGGATTATGGTAACTGCAGGAATTGGCTTTTTGGAACATAAAATTTGGATTCAAAATCAATCGAATAATGCTCCTCAGGTCTTGGGAGATTATAAAAAAGGATACGACCGGCTATCAAACGGTGTGGGTACGCAATTATTCCTGGGTTATGTGCACGTAGGAAAAAAGCAGTATGCCAATTTTTTTGCTGGCTTTGAGTTTACCCAAGCCTGGACTCAAAACCGGCGCACCATCAATCTCGATACTCGACTCCAGGATACAAGCCAGCGGATTGACCAGCTTTGGGGCTTCCGTTTTGGATGGATTGTCCCCATCTACCGAAATGTGAGCAGTGATTATTACTATTAGCCTATGTCTTTGATTTATTCGCTTGCCATTCTTCTGTATGGCCTGGCTATCAGGCTGGCTGCGCTGTTCAATCCAAAAGCCAGGAAATGGATACGGGGCCGGAGAGGTCTGAATGAGCGGCTTCGGGAGGTTGCAAAAGATAAATCGGAGAAAACATGGTTTCATGTGGCTTCGCTGGGCGAATTTGAACAAGCCCGCCCGCTGATTGAAAGGTATCGCACTTTATATCCGACACGCAAAATTCTAATTAGCTTTTTTAGCCCATCCGGGTATGAAATCCGTAAAAATTATTCGGGCGCTGAATATATCCTGTATTTACCGCTTGATACACCCGGGAACGCTCGTTTCTTCCTGAACTCGGTTCAACCCGTAGAGATTTTTTTTGTCAAGTATGAATTTTGGTTCAATTTTTTGGCTGAAATTCAAAAACGGTCCATTCCACATTATTTAGTGAGTGGTATTTTTCGTCCTCAGCAACATTTCTTTGCCTGGTATGGCGGCTGGTTTGTAAATCGATTAAAAAGATTTACCCATCTCTTTGTTCAAAACGAAGAGAGTTTGAAGTTGCTCCAACAGCTTGGAATTAAGCATGCTACACTTTCGGGAGATACACGTTACGATCAAGTTAGCCGGATTGCAGCTGCTCATCGTGAACTGCCTGTTATTGAGCAATTTAAACAAGGTGAAGGATTGTTGGTCGGAGGGAGTACCTGGCCGCCTGAAGAAGCCATGCTTGCAGCGCTTTTTCAGGATGCACCTGCCGGCTTCAAGCTGATTGTGGCTCCGCACGAAATAGGGAAGGCTCATTGTGATGCCATCCGCGAATCATTTGGAGCCCGGGCGATTCTCTATTCAGAGGCTGTGAATGGGAGTAATTATACCGATAAGCGGGTTCTTATCATTGATAATATTGGCATGTTAAGCTCCATTTATGCTTATGCATCGATTGCTGTGGTGGGCGGTGGTTTTAAAACCGGCTTGCACAATGTGCTGGAGCCGGCTGCATTCCATATTCCGGTGGTTTTTGGTCCGAATTACGCTAAGTTTGACGAAGCCGGACTTTTATTGGCGTATCAGGGAGGGTTCTCAGTATCTTCCACCGATGAGATGCTTGCCTGTTTGCGGAAGTTAATGACGGATGAGCCGTACAGGCAAAGCGCGGGCGAAAATGCCGGCCGGTTGATTGCCGAACAGCGCGGAGCCAGCGACCGCATCTTCCAAAAACTTGAACACATAAAGCAATTAGCAAATTCTTCTTCATAGACCCTAAAACAGGATGATTTTAATCGTGTGCAAATGATTTTATATCAATCAAATACAACAAATCCACATTTTAATCTGGCCTGCGAAGAATGGTTATTCAAGCATCAATCCGACGATATTATTTTTCTGTACAGCAATAGTCCCTCCGTCATTGTGGGTAAGCATCAAAATGCGATGCGCGAAATCAACCTGCGATTTCTGAGGCAGCACCATATCCCGGTTATCCGAAGATTATCCGGAGGAGGTACGGTTTATCATGATGAAGGAAATATCAATTTTTGTTTCATTAAACAGGGAACGGAAGGG
>JAIPAR010000115.1 GCA_021739985.1 Bacteroidales bacterium
GGGTACGCAAATTATTCCCTGATGCTTTGAATGGATGAAAAATCGATTTCCTGTACCATTCCGTTTTCACAGCGATAGGTTTTGGCCGGATATTTTCGTAGCAACAGATAATCATGTGATGCGATAATGATGGCCCTGCCTGAATCTTGCAATTGAATCAAAGTCTTCATAATTTCTTCGGATGATTCAGGGTCCAGGTTGCCGGTTGGCTCATCTGCCACAATAATCTCAGGTGAGTTGAGCAATGCCCTGGCAATTACAATCCGTTGTTGTTCTCCACCCGATAGCTGATGTGGCATATTATGCAACTTGGAAAAGAGTTTTACATTTTCAAGTACTTCCTGAATGCGGATATCCATGAGTTTTCGTTTCGTCCAACCGGTAGCTTTCAGCACGAAAAGTAAATTTTCCTCGATAGAGCGGTCACTTAACAGCTGAAAATCCTGAAATACGATTCCAATTTTGCGCCGAAGGTATGGAATTTCTTTTTCTTTTATCTTATGTATTTGATAATCTGACACATATAATTCTCCTCCGTTTAAATGAGGCTCGGCATAAATGGATTTAATCAGGCTTGATTTTCCGGAGCCAACCTTACCAATCAGATATACCAATTCTCCTTTGTGAATGGAAAGGTTTACATTTTCCAAAACCTTTATATCTTTTTGATAAATAGCTGCGTTAATAAACTGTATGACTGTTTCGTTTCCCATGATGGATTCGTTTATAGATTGTACAAATGTAATACAAAAGGTAGAAAATTGGGGATGGATTGTTGATTGCGTTGTTGATTCCTTTTTTTGACAGGATAAAAGTGGCATGATGTTGTTTCTATCTTTACATTGCCTTATAAAGAGGAAAGATGGAAGGCATTCAATGCAGCAAGTGGTATCTTGAAGAGGAGCGGAGAGTGTGAAAATATCTTACAACTAAAAAATGATTGCGATGAAGTATTATTCATTGAAATGGAGTGTATCAATTCTGATGATTTTCAGCTTGGTTGCTAGCAGTGAAGCACAGTTCCGCCTGCCGGAATCACCTTCTACCAACCAGTTCCTGGAAGCTAAAATGCTATTCGAAAAGGAAAAATATGCCGCAGCTCGCCTGCTGTTTGAAGAGATTATTGAGCCTGAAACTTCCTTCGGTGAAGCCACGATTATGGATGCTCATTATTTCATCTGCCAGTGCGCAATCCGAATGAATGAAAAAGATGCTGAGCTTCTCCTCAAAGAATTTGCAACTACCTATCCATTTGATGACCGGATAAACCAACTTTACTTTGAAATTGGTCATCTGCAGTACCATGAAAAAAAGTATTCTAAAACTATCAACTGGTTCGAGATTCTGGATAAATCTTCCCTGGATAAGGAACAACGATACACGTATCAGTTTGAATTGGGATATAGCTACTTTGTAAAGGAAATGCTGGATGAAGCAGCCGCAGCATTCTATGAAATCATCCATCAAAAGGGAGATTATTTTGGTGCAGCTAATTACTTCTACGCCCATATCGCCTACACACAGGAGAACTACCAAACTGCACTGAATACCTTCAGCTTACTTCGTAAGGATGAAGATTTTCAGGAAATCGTTCCCTATTATCTGATTCAGATAAATTTCATCCTTGGAAATTACGAAGAGATTAAAGCCAGTGGCCCTGCTTTATTGGCTATTTCAACGGATAAACGTGTAGCCGAAATTAATCACCTGATTGGCGAAGCTTATTATCGAACAGGTGAATATGGCAAAGCACTGCCTTATCTTCAGGCTTATAAGGAGAAATCTACTGATTTTACCAGAGAAGATATCTACGAACTTGCCTATGCTTATTATGCCGTTCAAAAATACCCGGAAGCCATTGCAAATTTTGAGAAAGTGGCCCGCAGCGAAAATCATATGGCACAAAATGCCTATTTCCACATGGCTGATTGTTATTTAAAATCGGGCGATAAAACAAAAGCCTATATGGCTTTTGGCGCTGCTTCCAAAATGAATTTTGATGCTTATATTACGGAAGAATCCTTCTTTAATTATGCCAAATTAAGCTTTGAATTATCGTATTCTCCATTTAATCAGACTGTTAAGATTTTTGATGATTTCCTCCGGAAATATCCGGAATCGGAATACAAGGAACTGGCTTATGATTATTTGATTAAAGTATTTATGAAAACCAAAAATTATGGGCAAGCCATTGTTTATCTGGATAAAATAGATGATAAAAGTGAGGCGATTAAACTAGCCTATCAACGAGCTGCTTTTTACCGGGGTGCTGAGCTTTTCCTGGATAATGACTTTAAAAAAGCAATTGGTTTCTTTGATAAGTCGCTTAATTACGACCATTTAAATCCTGAATTAAAAGCTCAGGCCATCTATTGGAAAGCCGAAGCAAATTATCGCTTAGGTGATTATAATACAGCAATCGATGGTTATTCTTTGTACTTACGCTTACCGGGTGCCTTAAATCAGCCTGAATACGCTTCCGCACACTACAATTTGGCTTATACTTATTTCCAGCAAAAGCAATTTGAAGAGGCTATTTCCTGGTTCCGGAAATATATTGCAATGGTTACTCCGGATAATATGCTGCTGGCAGATGCTAATCTTCGGGTAGCTGATTGTTATTTTAAAACCCGACAATTCGCTGAGGCTGTTAAATCCTATGATCAAGCCCTCAAACTTCAGGTTAAAAACGGTGATTATGCCATGTTCCAAAAAGCTTTCTCATTTGGTTTGCTGAAAGAATACACGAAAAAGAACTGGGTGCTTCGTCAAATGATAGAAACCTACCCTAATTCGAATTATAAAGTAGATGCCATGTTTGAAATTGGCAAATCCTATCACGATTTGGGTGATTATGAGAATGCTATCAAATCGTATCAGGCTTTGATTAAAGATTTCCCAAATAGTCAGCATGTGATGGAAGCTGGTAATCAAATCGCTTTGATTGAGTACAATCGGGATAATACCGAAGCAGCACTGGTTGCTTTTAAATGGGTCGTTGAGCAATTCCCGCAAACTCAGGAGGCTCGTGCAGCCCTTGAAAGTATTGAGCGTATTTATATCGATGGAAACCGAAACCAGGAGTATTTTGCCTATCGGGATGGTTTGACTAATATTTCAGCTTTAACAGTAAGTGAAAAAGACAGTTTGGCTTATTTATCGGCCGAGCAATTATACATGAAAGCCGATTATGCAAAAGCAGTCCGCCAGTTTTCAGATTATATCCGGGATTTTGCCTCCGGTGCCTATCTGCTGGAAGCTCATTATCGCAAAGCAGATTGTAATCTTCGCTTGAACGATGAACCTGGAGCTATGGCATCCTTCCAATATATCAACTCCGTTCCGGTCAATAAATATTCGGAGGAATCCTTATACAATTCCGGTAAAATCAATCTGAAAAATAAAAACTATCAAGCTGCTCTGAATGATTTTCGTACCCTGGAAATGACTATCAGTACCAAAAAATACCTGCTTGAGTCACGAATTGCACAAATGCAGTCTTATTATGCACTTAGTAATCCTCAGGATGCCATTACCACCGCTTCCGTTGTGCTGGCCAGCGAATCGGTTCCAGCTCAAACCATTGCTGAAGCACATTATATCCTGGGTAAATCCTATCTGGCTGTCGGAAATCCGGTCGAAGCTATTAATGAATTCAAGTACATCGCTGAAAATACCCAAACCCTTCAAGGTGCGGAAGCCAATTATCTAATTTGTCAGATTTTATTTGATCAACAAAAAATTGAAGAATGTGAAAAGGAAATTCTTCAATTCAATCAAAAAGGAACTCCACATCAATATTGGCTGGCTAAATCCATCATTCTTCTTTCCGATGTTTATTTAGTTAATAATGACCTTTTTCAAGCGCGTCATACCTTGGAAAGTGTTGTTCAATATTATGGAAATCAACAAGATGGAATTGTAAGTGCTGCCGGCGATAAGCTAAATCTTGTCATCGAACGTGAAGAAATGGAAAATCAGTTTAAAGAATCGCTTGAACCTAAAGAACCTATTAACGAGTAATCAGAACTAAAACTAGCACAAGATGAATATAAAGTGGAGTATGCTGGCTGTATCCGTGGCTTTATCCTTTACGGCAGCCGCTCAGGATGATGTGGTCAGAATCGTTAAAACATACGAACCAACTATCTCCGATGCCCGGAAACCGGATTTTCGTCCGAATATTGATGATACGAGTTCTGTTCAGGCCTCTTTCAACTATCAGGTTGTTCCGTATCAATTTACAACAGGCTTTCATCCGGATGCTATTAAACCGGCTAAATTGCTGCCCGAAGTGGTGCACCCACACTATGGAAGTTATGTGAAACTCGGTTTTGGTTCCAATATCAGTCCTTTAATTGATGTCCGTTTAAACGGTAAATTGAAGAAAGATTGGTATTGGGGCGTTACGGCTTCTCATCTGTCGGCATTCAGCCCGTTTACCAAAAATGAGAAGGAGTATTATCCTCATATTCAGGAAAATCTGTTCAAAGTCGATGCCCGGCATTATATGAAGCAATTTGTTTTTTCCGCTTCTTCGGCTTTGGAAATTTATGGTACGCCCTATTATGGATTTGATTTTGAAGATACGGCTGCTTTAGCAATTGCCGAAGATAGTTTGCTCAGACAACGCTATATACTGAACGAAAATAAGTTTAGCCTGAAAAGCCGCAGTCAGGTGGCTAGCCGTGCCAAAAATAATTTCCTGCTGGAGCATTATTCCTTATGGGATAAGTTTGATACCCAGGAGCATGAAATTGCGTTGGAATGGGAACTGGAACATGAAATTAAAAACAATCCTATCGAAGTGGAAGCAGGGCTGTCTTATTTGGCTCATCGCTCGCTGGTCGATACAAGCGATAATTTCCTGTTTGAATTAAAACCACGTTTTATCCGTGAAAAAGAAGAATGGAAATTCACATTGGGACTTGATTTTTTTACCAGTATTAATCCGGAACGAAATGCGGAGTTTTATATCAATCCAAATGTGGAATTTGAATTTGCGATGGCCGAAGATATCCTGCATTCCTATGTTGGATTGGATGGCGGCTTTGAGGAAGGAAAACTGAAAAATCTGGCGAAAGAAAATCCGTTTGTCCAGCTTCAGGCTCCTATGCCTGGAACGCACACTCCGCTACGTGTTTTTGCCGGATTTAGAGGGATTTTTTCGGAAAATCTGAAATATTATGCCGAGGCAGCTTATAAACAAGTAAAATCCCAGCCTTTTTATTATAGTTTGATGAATGCTTCCGGAGCTTATATCTTTGATGTAGTGTATGATTCAGCGGATGCTTTCCAGGCAAGGGCAGAGGTTTTATATGCCTTCAATGAGAAAATTACAGCCGGAATTAATGCACGCTATGATTTGTATTTTTCGTTGAGCAATGAAGCCGAAGCCTGGTTGATTCCGCCTTATACAGCCAGTTTGTTCTTCAAATATAATTTACAGCATAAGATTGAGATTGGCACTGATTTTCAGGTGCTTGGAAAGCGTAATGCTAAATTTGTCGATGGCAGTGGCCTGGTTACTTCCACCGTATTACCGGAGGCATTTGACTGGAATCTGGATATCGAATACCGATACAATAAAAAAGTATCTGCCTTTTTGCAGTTCGAAAACTTGTTAGGGAATAAGTATTATCTCTATACCTATTATCCAACCGATGGATTCAGAGTTTACGGAGGTGTAATTTATTCATTTTAAGCAGAATATCGCCCACTACCATTCTAAAGGTTGATTTATCCCGAATCGCTCCGCTCTCGGGATTTCGCTGCGCTCAATTGATTTGTCCCGTAGTGTTCCTCCTTCCTCCTTCCTCAGGCCGAAGGCTGTTCCTCCTTCCTCCTTTTTGGGCGTTCCCCTTCGGGTCGGGCTTTCAACTGCAATCCCTAACGCACGCCTTGTCTATACACTTATCTTGCTTATAATTTCTCGAATTTGGCAGTATATTTCAGTTGGTTATCACTTTGGATATATAGCGTATAAAACCCTTTTGCCAGGGATGCAATGGGAATTGAATTGCCAAGTATCCTGCCTTCTCCAACTTTTTGACCTGTGAGATTGAAAAGTTGGTAATTCAAATTGCCCTGATAATCGTTAAGGTCCAGCGTAATTATATCTTTTGCGGGATTTGGATACACGTTTAGTTTAGCTATTGAAATAGGCTCTTTTATCCATTGAAGCCCATATGAGGTCAATAAAAATGCTTCCCCACTATTTTCATCAAATCCTAATACGTAAGCTGCTGTATCATTGGCATATGAAATGAATGAGGGGAGCAAAGTATTAAAGCTATATGGATACTCCAAATCCCAGCTTTGACCTTGATCCTGAGTTTTATATAAACCATCATAACAAATAGCAATCCCCTGTTGATTATTCACAAACTGGACAGCTAAGATTTTTTTGCCAAGACTTGAAATCGTGTTCCAGTCTGCTCCAGAATTGACAGTTATGTAATCCGGGTAGCTATTTGAATAAATAATCCCTACTGAATCATTGATGAAATAGGTTTTATTAGTGGAAACAGGGGCAGATGCCGTAGTCCAGTTTTGCCCGTTATCCACGGATATCATAAGCTGATTATTTGGTAAATTACTGATAATGACTGTTTGATCCTCTAAAAGTTGCAAGTAACCTGGATTTTGGTCTAAATTAAGTATATAGTCCCATTGTAAAGCATTATTTGAAATACTGTATAGATGATAATTGTTTAATCCACCAGAATCAGCTTTGATTATTGCAAATCCAGTTTGATCGGGTCTTAGTTCAATCTGGGCAACATAAGCAGACTGGGGGGATTCAAAAATTGATTCCCAATTGACCCCTCCATCTGTTGACTTTAAAACTTCACCTAAAGAACCACTCACAAGCATTGTATCTTCATTTATCACCCTATAATCAACAATTCGGGATGTATCTCTTAACG
>JAIPAR010000116.1 GCA_021739985.1 Bacteroidales bacterium
CTCGAAGTCCTAAGCGAATATCCAGGATGTAATCAGTATAAAATACAACATGCTGTGTTCCACCTTCAGATGTGTTCACCAGTGCATCAATGGCGACTTTATTTGCTTCGGAAAGATTCATAAGTTCCTCATTCGTAAGACTTAATTCCGTGTGTTTTTCGGTTGCTTGAGTCACAACACCATTTCCATCTACTTGAGCCGGATTAATCAAATCAATAAACAGGGTGTCAACAATTCGGTTTGTGATTGAATCAAAGAATACCAGATTCAGATCAATTTCAAATGGTAATCCATTGGCTGTGAGGATGCTGAGCAATCCGGATTCAAATCCTTCAACCGTGGATGAGTTTAAGTTTATATTCATGGTATCGCGGAATCGTAAATCCTGCATGCGCAGGGCAAAAGGTAATTCAATTTCAATCCCCAGGTTTAATTCAGCATCACTGGTAATAAAATTCGTGTAATCAGGATTGTTTACATCACTAGCCGGATTGGTAAGTGCTAATCCTTCAATAAATAATTCCTGTGGAATCGTAGATAGGAAAGTGCTTAAATTGGAATTAGCATTGCTTATGGTAATCTTTTCCTCAACAAAAGTCCCCGGTATAGTCGGGTAGGGAAGGGCAAGCTGGCTTAAGCCTAAATCAACCAGACTGCCTGAAACAGAATGGTTTACAAGTCCCAGGTTTAGTCCGACAGGAACTCCAATGTTGCTTGTAAGGAGCAGGTTAATTTTAGGGTCTGCAAATTCCATCGTGCCGGACAAATTAGCTAATTGTGCGATGTCGAAAAGAATGGTATCCTTGGCCAGTTCGATGGATTTATTTCCAACCCAGCCATGAATTTCATCAAACATAATATCTTCAAACCCATACGATAAGGTTAGCGTTGACGCTGAATCAAATTCAACCCATTGCTCGGCCCCGCTCGTTTCTAACGAAATAGAAACGGGTAGTTGATTATAGGCTTGAGCCGGAATAGTTGAAAAGTCAAAGTCTGCACCTGACAGGTCAAAGTTGCCGGATGTTGTTCCGCTGGAGCTAATCGGATAGCTCAATGGGTTGCCATTGATGGTAGCCGTTGGGAAATTGAGGTTGAAATTAAAGTTGAATGTGAAGTTGGAAACTAAATTGTAAGCAATTCTACCGGATTGCATTAACAGGTGTGTAAGACGTTCTTCTTCAGTGACGTCAAAGCTTACTACTTCATCCAGTCCTTCCAGTTGTTGTTGTGGCAGCTTGGCTTTCCCTGCAATCACTTTTAAATCGTAACTCGATATCCCAACATAGAGCTCATCCTCTAAATCAACAGGAACGGGATTGGGAGTTGCATAGGTTGAAAAAGCTTCGAGAGTTAGAGAGAAATCATTGTACAAGGTAACTCCTTCCAGGTAAATTGTATCAAGCGCACTTGTGCCAGCCATCAGGTCTTGAATCGAAAAAGTTCCGATATCAATGGGTGTTCCATTGTTTATCGTTTGAATTTTCAATTGCATGGTGGCAAAATCAATCGATAAATTATTAAAAATAGTTAGGACCAGACCTCCTTCAGAAAATGTAACGTATTCAAAATCATCGAAATCACTAAATTCATAGTTGGCAGGCTCTTCAGCAGTCATGGCAGGAATCGTGGCGTTCATTCCATTTAAGGCGGAGATAGTTTGTGCAACTATAGTGTCAATCTGTGTGAGCATATCTTCCAAGGTAACAGAGGAGCTAATTGGCCCAAAGTCCTCTATGCTGATTTCTCCTAATTTAAACACTTTGGTTTCAGCCGGCTGAGCTGGAATTTCCAGTAAATCAGTTACTGAAAAATAAAACAGTGAATCCTGACGGAAGTAAAAAGTAATGCTACTATCATCATTCACTAAAATATTTTCATTATCAACAGGTAACAAATCGCCCAGACTGATTTCTGCATGGCCGATTGGAATAGCCAAATCATAGTTTAATTCACTGATTCCTGTGGGTTGATATTCCTTCTGGCATCCGGCCAGAAAAAGCACCAAACCTCCTGCAATCAGCAGGTTTATTAGTTTTTGTTTCATCGCAATATATGAGTTAGGGGTTATAGAATACAATTTTGTCATCAACACGCACATCAACTATTTCAAAAATAAAAATACAAATTTTTATTTAACTCTGTGATTGTAAGTAAGAAAGATTTAAGGGGTAAAATAGTAGTATTTTTACTTAATGTCGTAATGGAATAAATATCCGCCGGCGTCTCCAACCAGCAAGGTAAAATGACCTTCTTCCAGCAAGGTGCTGATAGAAAAACTAGTATAGCCTTTTAATGGGAATCCCGCATGTTCAGTCCCATCATCCTGAATTAAGTGAATGGAATTATTGGCTCCTGTAACTACTCCGATTCGGGTTTTACCGCGTGAGAACTGGTAGTAGGTTGGACTTTCAGTGATTGGGTTATCGAATGAGCGGGAAAATAGCAGTTTTCCTTTTTGATTATAGACTGATAAAACCGGCCCATCTGCCAGGATGAAATCATCTTGCCCATCCCGATTGATGTCAGCAAACAGCAAATAATGATTACCAGAAAAATCGTTCAAATCAACCTGTTCCATCGAGTCATCGAAACCCTGACGGATTATAGTGCCCTGGACATCTGTGTAAATCAAGTATTTTTTTCCACTTCGCTCATCAGCCTGCAAATACAAAGGATTTTCCGAAGGTCTGGCACGTGTGGAAAACTGAATAGCCTCTTCACCTTTTAAATTCATCAGATACAAACGATTAGCATCATGATAGGCAATCATTGGTTTCTTCCGGTCATACACATACAGGATTTCTTGATTAACACTTGTTTCCGTTTTTGGAATTTTCCAGTCTTTATTTTGATTGCCGTCCAGATTATACATTCGAACAGTTAAATCGTGAAGTGCCAGGCAATATTTGATGCCATTCTTATCATTTTGCTTGATGATTGTTAAGCCATTGCTCGCTGACTCCGCCAATAATACCGGATATCTGCCTACATAATCCCCATTTCGGTCAATTAAGTGAACTTTTTCTTCGGTATTAAATAAGTATTGGAGCTTTTTATTCTTGAAATAGTCAACTTGAACTATCTTGGAGATTATTTTGCTTTCCAATTGCTTTTCCCATAAAATTCTACCTGCATAATTGATAAGATATAGCTTATGGTTGATGTCCTGAACCAATATTTCCCGGCTGTTATTCGTGTGATTTGTGACGATAGCCGGCTTTATGCATATTGTTGTATCCAATGCAATTTCCCAGATAGTTTCCGGTTTCTCAACTATGTTGGGATTGTATTTGATAATGATATCGTTAGCCAGCATGTTATCACTGCGAGTGGTTCCGGTTTGCATGCAAATGGCTTCGAAATTCTTGAGGATGTTTCCGGGAATCAGATTTTTTTCCCAGGTCGAACCGAGTGGATATTCAAGGTATTCAATTGATTTCCATATGTTTAGATAAAAACTGGCTAGATAATCTTCGGATAAATCATTCGCAAATTCAGCGTAAGAAGTATTATTTTTTAAGCTATTTCGGCGAAATAGTTCGGTAAGATATTTCCCGAGTGATTGATCATCTTCGGCAATAATCAGGTAATTATCAAAAATGGCTATCCAATTGCTTTCGAATTCTTTAAACATACTGCCGAAAAGAACATAGGCTAATCGTTCATAAGGAAATCGATACATTCTGAAGGATGTTGATTCATCCAGGGCAAAGGTTTGCGTGAAATTCCCGGGAGAGCCACCAATGATATAGGCATAATCATTAAAAAAATCCCGGATATATTTTTCAGATTCGCTGCCCGATTTAAGTTGCGCAACCACAAATCGATTTTCACCTGGAATGGCCGGATTCAGTGATGTACGGACAAATGCAAAGTCAGATCCAAGCAGCTCATAGAAGCGTGCATCCATTTTATAAAAACCATCCTTCTCCCAGCGTTTAATTGCTGATTTGCGGCCTTTGGCATACACTGGATTCCAGCTTGCAGAGGCTTCGCCTTCGGTAATTACTTGAATCGTGTCAAAATGATGGATTGAATGAGCCAGATGATTCGATGGAATTGCTTGTGCAAGTGAATTGCTTCCTGCTTGACTCTTCATCCAGATATCCATTCCTTTCGATTGACTGGAATCCGAAACGGTGAAACCTGTCAGGAAAATTTCATTTTCGGTAAAGGCCATGTCCCAGCCCGACCAGCTTCCAAAATGCTGAATACCATTAATATAGTTATCAAGTCCTTTTATTTCCAGCGATTTAAACAAATTTGGAATGCGCTGATGGTTGATAAACAAGGTGGCAATGGCATGTTGATTCCCTGTTCGGATTATTTGACTCAATGAACTATCGCATGGAATACCAGCGGTTTCTTTCAGGCGGGTTAGCGTATTGAGGATTATTTTCCGGGTAGTAGATGCCAGGATATACCCATTGGGATAAGCCAGAAACACGGAATCTGTGCCCCATAATCCGCTGTAATAACTTTCTCCATTTATCCTGTTCTTGTTTAATGGATAATCATCGAAATGGTTGGAAATGGAAAAGCTAATGGGAGATTGTTTTTCTTCAACAATGAACAGGGAACTGAATTGTCCGGGAGATTCCGGAATCAGACATATTTTGCAGGCATTCATCTCCAGCAAAAAGCGATGAAGTGAATTGCGCTGAAGCGTATCAATGGGTGAAAAATAGTATTCCAACAGGTGTCCAAGACCAGCTAATTTCAGTAAGTCCTGATTCAGTTGAGAACTATCTGATCGGAAATCCATTACTTTATCTATGTTTTCAAATTGGATTAGGATGGCCGTTTCTTCCGGGATGATAGTTGCAATTTCGTAACGTGATTTTTCTGCGGAAGGATAGAGCACAAACAGGACAATTCCTACCAGCAACACGGTAGAAACAGAAGCAATGATAATCCAATGGTTTTTTTTCATAGACCCCCCGGGTTCAATCAAACAATCAAAAGTATGGCCTATTTACACACAAAAAGAAGTAGTTAAAAATGAGTTATAAAGATTTTATTAACTCTGCAAGTCGATAAGAATCAATTAAAACGGTATCAATTTGTAGCTTTGCTTTTTCATAAAATGGAGATCTCTCTTCCAATGTATCTCGGACAAATTTTACGAGATCATCGGGCTCTTTACTCTGAATCAGTGGTCTTTCGGTGTGACTTCTTCGTAGCCGGTGGCTTAGTTCTGATTCTGCTGTCCGAAGATAAATTGTGTATCCATGCTGATTCATGAAATCCATGTTGTTTGAATATATGGGAGTCCCTCCCCCTGTGGCAATGATTACTCTGTCAAGCTTAACAAGTTCATGCAATGCCATTTTTTCGATGTTACGAAAATAGGTTTCCCCCCGACTACGAAAGATTTCCGGAATACTAAGCTTTTCCTGTTGACTGACGTATTGGTCTAAATCAATGAAAGTATAGCATAATAAACCTGCCGTTCTTTTTCCAAGCGTGCTTTTCCCACTTCCTGGCATACCAATTAAAAAGATGACTTGGTTCACGTTAGAATAAAGTTAGTTGACCATTTTTATCTATGCCGGGCTTTTTATCTTCTCCCTCTTTGGAACGCGTATCCTCAATTTCAAATTCGATATCATCGAATTCAACCTTCGTATTTTCTGTTTTCCTGTTTTCTTTGCGCGTGGTGGGGCGCTTGATAGACGGCTTTTCCTGCTCCTCTGGCTTTGGTTCAACAATTGCAGGCTTCACAATCAATTGCTCCAGCGGACTGTCGCTGGTTTCCCCGGGTTGCAATACATCATATTCAAGTGGTTCATCGGGATTGCGACGGTTTTCATTCAGGGATTCTTCAGCTTGCTTCGGATGTTTTAAAGGTTCCAGCCAGTTAAATTTCTTGATTTCAAAGGTTGAAATTCGTTTGCCACGTGCTTTATAACTTTTTATACCGATAAATTCCTCCGCGTCAAGCTCCAGGGGTTCTTTTTCTTTATCCTTGCCACCAAAGATAACTTGCAGACGGGCGTAATAATCATCGCTTAAACTGCTTAACTTAGATTCAGGATGTTCATTATTGATGAAGTATGATGCTTTATCGTTTGCTTCAATCTCAAAGCGTTTCAGATAGTAAAACCCGGTTTCCCCATCAAAATGAACGGAGGTAATAAGTTTTCCATGTTCGTATTTTTCCAATAGGATGAGCTTATCCGGATAGTGATTTGATAAATCAAAATTAGTGAGTTGATACCAGCCTTCATGCGAAATCATGAGGATTTTATCTTCCGGTTGAAACTCACCCAGCAATCGCCCACGCCCGTCGGCATTCAGACGTAATACATCTTCATCAAACCAGATTTTTCTTCCTCCCAGGGTGGATAATCCCTTTTCTTTCAGGCTGATACGATGAATCTCGTGTTTGGATAGAATATTTCCAATAGCATCCCGGCTTTTGATACTCACATTGCTAAAATCTTCTTCAAAATTAAGCTTCCGCAAACCAGCTTTAGGTTTTAAAACTACACGGATAATTTCGGCTTCTCCGTTGGGATTGGCAGAAAAATAAGAAATCCGGGAGCCAATGCTTCCTTTCGTTAAATCGTATTCCTTGTCACGGGTTATCCCTTTTACAAAGAATCGCTTAATTAAATAGGGTCCATTCTTACCATCTTTATACACGGTATTGTATATGGTACGCGTATCATTTTGCTTGAAAATCGCAATGTAGGTAATGTCTTTGCCTACGAATGATTTATCTTGAATTTTGGTGATAAGGTACTTACCATCTTTTCGAAATACAATCACATCATCAATGTCGGAACAATCACACACATATTCTTCCTTCTTTAAGCCATAACCCATGAATCCTTCTGCACGGTTAACATACAACTTTTCATTGGCAACGGCTACTTTCGTAGCAATGATGGTGTCAAAGCT
>JAIPAR010000004.1 GCA_021739985.1 Bacteroidales bacterium
CATAGGCATTGACGCCGGTAATCGATAGAGTTTCGACTCGGTTGTCAATCCTCATGGGATGCCATTCGTTTATACGGTAGAGCTTTTGCAGATATTCCTCCCGAATCTGTTCATGATTTCCGGCTTCCAATTTCCCGAAACAGTCGGAGAAATTCTGAAGTAAATCATTAAAAATCAATTCAATATCAGGATTATAAATTATGATTTGCTTGAGCGAGATAGGGTTGGGAGCAGTACTGACGAATTTTTCCTGAAGGATATTGATACCGACACCAATCAGGGATGACTTTAGGAGGGCTCCGGAAATCTGATTTTCGATTAAAATTCCTCCTATTTTTTTTTGATGATAGTACACATCATTGGGCCATTTAACCTTAAAGCCAGCAGAATAGGCTGAAAGGGTTCGGCAAATGCTTAAACTGATGCCTTGCGAAAGCAGGAACTGCTGCTCGGCCGGGAAATGGCTAAATTCGATGTAAAAGGAGAAAAGCAGATTTTTACCGGTTTCACTTTCCCATCCATTTCCTGCATATCCACGTCCTCCGGTTTGAAAATCAGAGCGGATTAAAAGGCCATGTTTGGCTTCTCCGGTTTGCATCAATCGCTTCAGATGCAGGTTTGTAGAATCGGTAGCCGGCATGTGAAGAATTGAAAAAGGAATCATTTCCTCCATTCCGATGGATTTGTTCTCCATTGATTCAGGGAATCAAGTTGAGAGGCCTGAATCATCCCTTTGTCAAGTGCTGTTTGAATCAGAACCGGATAGGAAGTTAAGGTATTTAGTTTTACCTGAGCCTTGGAGAAGCTTTCTTCGGCAACCGGAAACCCATAGGTAAATATGGCCAGCATACCCAGAACTTGTTTATTTGCCTCGCGCAAAGCATGAACAGCTTGCAGACTGCTTCCACCGGTGGAGATTAAATCTTCAATAACTACAATTTTATGTCCGACGGAAACATCTCCTTCAATAAGGTTTTCGAGCCCATGATCTTTCGGTTTGGAGCGAACATAGACGAATGGAAGGTTTAATTCCTGAGCCACTAAAGCTGCAATAGCAATTGCTCCTGTTGCGACTCCGGCAATCATTTCAGCTTCGGGATATTCATCTCTGACTTTTTTGATAAAGGCATCCATGATGGCCGTACGAATCCGCGGAAAAGATAAAGTTTTTCGGTTGTCACAGTAAATAGGTGAATTCCAACCGGATGCCCAGTTAAATGGGTTGGTTTCATTAATTTTAACGGCCTTGATATCGAGCAGATGACCTGCAATTTGTTTGCTTAAATCCATATAGAAGCTGGTTAATGGTTTTATACTTGCAAATATAAATTAAATTTGAGGGTCGGAAAAGGCTTTCCGATGGCAAGAACAAACATCATGGAAACTATCATACATTTTAGCAGCGGGCAAATCATTCTGAAAAAACAGGAGAATGCTAATCAGGATTCTCACCAACAAGTGATTGATTGTCACAAGTTAAGTAAGGAGTTTATTTTCTTTGATATGAATAAGCAGTTGGCAACAAAGACCATTTATGTTGCTGACCCGGTTAATTTTTTACAGGATGTGGACGATAGTGTTCAATTGATTGAGGCTGCCGGCGGATTTGTGGTTAATCCATCGCATGAAGCTTTGGTCATTTATCGACGCGGAAAATGGGATTTGCCGAAAGGGAAAATCGATAAAGGGGAAAGCATTGAAGAAGCCGCCATTCGCGAAGTTGAGGAAGAATGCGGGATTAAAGACCTGATTATTTCTAAAAAACTGCTGGTAACGTATCATTGTTATCAGCTTAAGCAACAATTTGTGTTGAAGAAAACGCATTGGTTTTGGATGGATTCTAATTTTGCCGGGACACTTGTCCCGCAGCAAGAGGAAGGAATATGGAAAGCTGAATGGAGAAGTAATACGGAAATCGAAGACTTGTTTACAAATACCTATCCATCGATTCTGGAAGTGCTGCATGCAGCGCGTCAGGCAGGATTTTAATCTATTCCCATAAATCTGGAACCCGGCTGCTCCTTTTAATCCAAAAAATCCAAACAAATGAGTACGATTTGCTGTTGTTCAGGCTTATCTTTGTATTTTCGTTTTATCACACTTAATATCAGTCTTCTATGAGCGACCAACCCAATCGGACTAAACTATGGATACCGGCTATGCTTGCTTTCACCTTAGTCATTGGATTTTATGCAGGTAGTTTTTTCCGTTATCATCCGGGTAGTGCTGCCGCAAACCTTTTCCCTACCGAAAATAAAGTATCCACTGTATTGACTTATATTGAACAGGAATATGTGGATTCGATTGACCGTAATGACTTGATTGAAAAAACGATACCAAAAATTTTGGAAGAGCTTGATCCTCATTCCGTTTACATTCCCGCCTCCGATTTGCAAGGCACTAATGAGCAATTAATGGGTGCTTTTGATGGAATCGGCGTTCAATTTAATATTCAGGAAGATACAGTGGTGGTGGTTCATCCCATTCCGGGTGGTCCATCGGCCAAAGCCGGGATTCTGGCAGGCGACCGAATTGTGCAGGTAAATGATAGTATTATTGCAGGTATTGGAATCAGCAATGATCAGGTAATGAGCTTATTAAAAGGACGAAAAGGGACTGAGGTTAAGATTTTGGTGCATCGTTCGGGTGATCATGAGCTCATTCCATTCGATATTACGCGGGATAAAATTCCGGTATATAGCGTGGATGCATCCTACGAAGCTGCTCTGGGAATTGGCTATATTAAAGTTAACCGATTTGCTAAAAACACTTTTCATGAATTCATGGAAGGAGCGATGAAGCTAAAACAAGCAGGTTGTACTAAGTTCATTCTGGATTTACGGGGTAACAGCGGAGGATTCCTTGAGGTAGCTATTAAAATGGCAGACGAGTTTTTACCGGATGGCAATCTGATCGTATATACTGAAGGGAAATCGCGCCCGAAAGATGAGGCATTTAGTTCGGCACAAGGTCATCTGGAAGATTGCGACTTAGTTGTTTTAATTGATGAATGGTCGGCTTCTGCCAGTGAAATTGTGGCCGGTGCCATTCAGGATAATGATCGTGGAACTATCATCGGAAGACGTTCATTTGGGAAAGGACTTGTTCAGGAGCAAAGCGAGCTGGCCGATGGTTCAGCTATTCGTTTGACTATTGCTCGCTATTATACTCCTTCCGGAAGATGTATTCAAAAGCCTTATGATCATAAAGAAGATTATTATTACGAGGCTATTCATGGCTATTCAGATAGTCTTGATTCATTGAAAACAACGTCCTCCAAGACCGATTCAACCCGCTATTTTACCAAGTCGGGTCGTGTGGTATATGGTGGAGGTGGTATTTTACCCGATATAATTACAGAACCGGATACCAGCGGGATAACTCCCTATTTTATGAAAATCCGGAATCGGGGGCATTTGTATCAATTTGCTTTTGATTATGCCGATAGATACCGCAAAGAGTTTGCAGAGATGGAGTCTTATCAGCAATTAAATACCTCGCTAAACAGAGAAAAACTTTTCAACGAATTTTTAGCTTATACCCAGTCGAAAGGCATTTCACCTTCGAAGGACGAACTATCCAAATCAACACAATTAATAAGCACCATGTTGGTTGCCCAGATTGTTCGGAATATTTTTGATGATGCCGGGTATTATCCGGTTATTCAGGAAATTGACGCCCCCTTACTATTAGCCATTGATCATTTAAAAAAAACCAACAACAATGAATAAGCCAACATATACTTTACGCTGGTTCTGCATAGGCCTTACAAGCATGTTGCTGACTTTCTTCCCCATCTCTCAGGTTCAGGCGCAAATTTTCGTTCTGGATGAAACATTTGAAGGGTCAACAGAGTTGCAACTATTTAATGAAGATGAATCGCATATTGAATTGGCTAACGGAACCTTGATTTTTTCGGGAGGAAGTGGTTCCGGATGGACAGGTGACGGAACAAATACCACCTATCAGAATGCATTTACCGACAATGCTCTTCATCGGGCTTCTGCTAGTAAACTAATTCATGCCGAGAATTATAACCAACTGGAATTGCAAATAAAATTCAAACAAACCGCAGGTGGATTTGTCCAAAACTCGTGGTTTCGAGTGATGGCCAATGGAGTTGCCCTTCCTGATGCTTGTGGAAAAATCTCCTATAATCCAGCTACTTTAAACGGTGATTCTACCGGATACATAAGCTATAATCTCGACTCTTACGGAGGAACCAGTTTTGTCCTTAGTCTTCAGTCATCCTGTAGAGTAAATCCTTCCGATAAAGTCATTATTGATGAAGTAAGAATACTTGCAAGCAGCATTAATTTAAAAAGAGAACTTTCTGTTAGTGAATATTTTAATCCCGGCTTTTTACCATCCGGATACGTTACATGCCGAGAAATGAATTCATTAGGCTGGCAAATCGGGAGTTACGCGCCAATTTCCGGAATCGGAAATTATGCCTATTCAATCAATCAGCCGGGCGATGGTGTCTTATCGAATAATAAACTAATCACACCAATTCTTGATTTGACAAGTCAAACCAATGTTTCACTAAACTTAAACTTTGCAACCAGCACGGGTGGGAAATTGCTGGCGAGCACAGATGGCGGATTAACCTGGACAATGACCTTATTAAATTTTCCCTCAACACAGGGAGTATGGCAAAATACCAGTATCTCACTTAGCAGTCTGAATGGCCAAAACAATGTCAGGCTGGCTTTTGCTCATCTTGAAATCACTGACCAATTCTCCATTTTTGCCATTGACAATCTTCAATTCACTGCAACCAATAACAGCACTTCCAACCTGCAGTTAAAAAGCTTTATCAGTCCAATCCAACAAAGCCTATACAGTACACCAGAAATAGTATCAGTCAGAGTCAAAAATCTCGGAAACACCTTGTCTGGCTATAGCGTGAGTTATCAATTAAACGGAGGGTTGATTCAAACCGTGAACGTTTCAAATCCACTCGCATCGGGTGATTCATCTGTTGTAAGTTTTCCGACACCTGTTTTATTAGGAACCCTTGGATATCAAACTTTTAAAGCATGGACACATTGCGCATATGATACGAATCATAGTAATGATACCTTGAGTCAGCTCATTCTTGTTACCCAACCGGTGATTTCAACTTTTCCTTATATCGAATCTTTTGAAAGCACGCACTACTGGAGCGTTGGAGGCAATAATCCGGATTGGGGGCTTGTACAGCCTTCCGGAACGATAATAAATTCCGCCTCCGATGGAGTGAAAGCCTGGGTAACCAATCCAACCGGATTTGTAAACTCATTTAAAAAAGAATGGCTTGTTAGCCCGATATTTAATTTCTCAACTCTTCAAAACCCCGAACTACAACTGGATTTCATTTGCAGTACTGCTAATTTTGAAGATGGAGCCTGCGTTCAATATAGTTTGGACGGTGGATCAACCTGGTCAACTTTAGGAATCTTTGGAGACCCAAATAATTGGTACACAGCCAGTTTTGTGACGGGATTATCTCAATTGACTTCTTCACAGGGATGGAGCGGTACTTTATACCAAACCTGGACAACAGCGACTCACAGCTTAAGCTTGCTGGCCGGACAATCTTCGGTGCGCTTTCGTATATATTTTGGTTCCGACCTCCAGTTTGACAATTATGAAGGATTCGCATTCGACAATTTCATCATAAAGGAACTACAATCTTACGATCCGGGTATTTCATCCATAGAATATCCGAACGGAACATGTATCCTCGGAAGCCAGGAGCCCATTGTAGCAGCTGTTACAAATTATGGATTCAACCCGATTTCAGGTTGCTTAATTTCATATTCACTTGACGGGCTAAATTTCATCAATGAAACTATTAGTCAAAGCATTGCTCCCGGTGAGACTATTCAATACACGTTCAATCAAATGGCCAATTTCACTTCCTCCGGTGGTTATGAATTGCATTTGGCACTGTCTCATCCTCAGGATGGATATTTGTATAATAATGAAAAGCAGATTAGCTTAACCTATACACAATCAACAAGCCTTCCATATACAGAAAATTTTGAAAATGGAACGCTGCCTCAAGGCTGGGAGACCAAGAATGCCTTGGGAGCTGCCGGCTGGCTTATCGGGAATGATTACACCAGTACCTATTTCAACATTCCGTCTCATACCGTATATGCCGCCTCAAATGATGATGCCTGTTACTGCAATTCGTCGAATGATTTACTGATTTCTCCCTATTTTGATTTAAGCTATTACACTAGCTTTACACTCCTCTTTGACGCTTTTTACACCGGAGAATTTTATTCATCGGCTGTGGTGCTAATCAGTACCGATTGTGGTTACACCTGGACTGATGTATATTATTTACCTTCAAATACACTTAACTGGCAACCTTTCAGTATTAACCTGAATGCGTATGCTGGAGAACAAAGTGTCCGGATTGCATTTAAACATGATGATAATGGTGGATGGGCTTCCGGATTTGCCATTGATAATGTGAGCTTTATTGGAAATACGAATGTCACCTCTCAGGAAATTGAATTAAAGAACGGATGGAGTATTATATCCACCTACATCAACCCAACTACAGCCAACATCGCAACGGTATTTACACCAGTAGTTTCTAATCTTATCATTATTAAAGATGAAAACGGCCAAGTGTATTGGCCTGGTTTTGGGGTCAACAGCATCAATAACATGATGATTGGTGAAGGATATCAGGTATTTATGTCATCATTATCCACCTTAACAATCCATGGAACCATGATTGCTCCAGAAAATACGCCGCTTTTAATTGGGCAAACCTGGAGTTTAGTCGGCTATTTGCGTACTACCCCGATGGCAATCGAAACAGCGTTTGCTGCAATCAATCCTGTTCTCGTAATTGCCAAAGATGAAATTGGAATGGTGTATTGGCCAGGTTTCGGAGTGAATACAATTGGCCAACTAAATCCAGGTAAAGGATACCAGATCAAACTTACAACAGCTTCTACCCTTACTTACCCGGCCAATTAAAGTACAGGGCTAAATAAGCGGGCAATTGACTCACGGAGTTTGTCTTTGGTTGGTCTATTTTGATGCATTTCCAGGGTAAGCCGATAACTGGCTGCCAAATCCTCGAAAAATGCTTTTTTAAGTTTGGTTGTGATGTCTGTGTCGTAAATAAGTGCATTCACTTCAAAATTTTGGTCGAAACTACGAATGTCCATATTGCTAGTTCCTACCGTACTAAAGATATCATCGACCATCATTAACTTGCTGTGAGTGAATCCTTTGGTATAAAAATAGACTTCAATACCGGCTTCAAGCAAATCACCCAGGTAGGAACGGGAGCCCCAATTGGTGAAGTACGAATCGTTTTTGTCGGGTAGCAGGATTTTAACATCCACACCGCTAAGTGCCGCCGTACGTAAAGCCAACATAATTCCCTCATTTGGAAGGAAATAAGGCGTTGAGATATATACCGAACGAGTGGCAGTGGCAAT
This sequence comes from Bacteroidales bacterium, assembly GCA_021739985.1. Classification (GTDB taxonomy): domain Bacteria; phylum Bacteroidota; class Bacteroidia; order Bacteroidales; family M50B96; genus M50B96. The sequence goes on from JAIPAR010000004.1 coordinate 7,458, forward strand.
CGCTGCATAGTAGGTTTGCATGATACTTGACCAGTCCGAATCCGGGCCGCTGGCTGAAATTTGAGTCATCACATTGCCTTCCACCGGATACATCGAAAAATATCGCTCTTTCCGCAATTGTTCACCAGACATAAAGTACCAGTCCATCGCAAAAATTACCTGCAAACTAAGCACGGCATCACCTTTAATCTTTAAATGCGTATCTCTCCAAAAACCGGAATTATTCCGGCCATGCAGGTATCGGTCGGCAATGTTAATCCCGCCCACAAATCCGACTTGTGAATCAATGACAACAATTTTACGGTGGTTACGATAATTAATCTTGTTTGCGAAACGATAGGAACGAACCGGCATAAAGCTGTAAAGCTCTACTCCTTCCTCCTCCAGTTCATGTAAAAATTCTTTACTCAATCCCCAGGAACCCACATCATCATAAATTAATCGGACCTCAACACCCTTCCGAGCTTTTTCAATGAGTAGATTTTTAAGGATATTGCCAATCATATCATCTTCCAGAATATAATATTCCAGATGGATATGATGCTCCGCCTCCTTAATAGCCTGAATCAATTCGTTGAAAGTTTCCTTCCCTGAATTTAATACCGTAATCTGGTTATTCATAGTTAAAGAAGCTTTGCTGTTATTATACAACAATCGCATTAGGTTAACTTTTGAGCAGATTTTTCGGTTGGCATATTGATTGATTTTACTAATATCAATCTCATATTTTTGGGAGATTAGGCGGAAACTATCTGCATCTATCTGCTCTTTTCGGGTAAAAATCTTCATTTTCCGATAATTCCTGCCAAAATAAATGTACAGTAGAATTCCAACAAAGGGTAATAAGACTAAAACTAAAATCCAGGATATCGTTTTGACGGGGGAACGATTATCAAGTAGAATGATGATAAGAGGAAAAGCCACAAACACAAAGAGAATCACATAGGCGATTAGAGCCCATATACCTTCCAGATGAATAAGATTAAGAATATCAAACTTCATGGATGAAAATTTGTTTTCCCTGATTCTGCCAACTTGTGTAAAGGTTTAAATGTAAGCACATTTCAATCATTTACAAAAGCTAAATATAGGAAGAAATTTTATTCAGGGAAGTGCTGTTGTACAGGATTTTGGTAAAAATACATTAAGCGTGAATCGCCAATGAATTCTTCTTTGAATGGGTTTAATGAAATGTGAGGCGCTTTAATTCCATCTCCAAAAAATTTGTTTCCTTCAAAAACACGGGCTTCATCCCATATGTCTTGTTCCAAAAAGGATTGAAGCAAGCGAGTACCACCTTCAACCAGTATCGATTGTATCCCTTCTTCGTAAAGAATATGCATCATTTGTGCCAGGGGATTGGAATCAAAATCAATATTGAAATACTTGATATTGAAGCGGTTTGCCTGGTTTTTGGCTGTAAAGACAATGGTTGGTACCTGAGAATCTAAGAGATGGAGTGAATCGGGCAGACGAAGTTGGCGATCGGGAACGATTCGTACCGGCTGTTTTCCTTCCCATAAACGAGCGGTCAGCTGTGGATTATCAAGCAAAGCGGTATTCGTTCCCACCATGATGCCGGCTTCCTCGATGCGCCATTTATGAACCAGCACTTTGGCCATTTGGTTGGTAATCCAAACGGGTGGCTTTTCCTGGCTGGTTCGGATAATATCGATGAATCCGTCGGCTGTTTGGGCCCATTTGAGGAGGATGTAAGGGCGTTTCTTTTCGTGAAAAGTGAAGAACCGGCGATTTAAAAAACGACCTTCCTCTTCCAAAATGCCGGTAATTACTTCGATGCCGGCTTCCTGCATCCGTTGAATCCCTTTTCCGGCTACTTCGTAAAAAGGGTCTGTGTTGCAAATCACCACTCTTGGGATGTTCAACGCAATTATCATATCGCTGCATGGAGGTGTTTTCCCGTGATGCGCACAAGGTTCCAGGTTGACGTACAAGGTTGAATCTTTCAGGAGGCGTTTGTTTCGAACGGATTCCACAGCATTTACCTCGGCATGCGGGCCACCCCAACGCTGATGATATCCTTCGCCGATGATATGATCCTTATGCACGATAACGGAGCCAACCATAGGATTCGGAGCCACAGCGGACTGACCCAGCCTGGCTAATTCGAAACATCGCTTGATATAAAATTCGTGCGTTGGAAATTCCATGCTTCAAAACTAGAAAAAATACGGAATCTAAAATCTTCTTTACCTTTGGCCGCTGGTTAAATCATGTTAATCGAATGAACTATCAGGAACTGGAACACGAATTTGTAGATTCTTTACAAGGAATTTATCCGCCGGAGGAGGTGCAGGCGATTTTTGGGCTATGCCTTGAATCGGTGGAGGGCCTAAGCAGGATGGAGTATAGAATGAATCTGTCCGGGCAGCCGGCTGCAAGCTATCTTTCGAGATACCAGCAGATTTTAATCCGATTGCTGACCAATGAGCCCATTCAATATATCCTGGGGCAATGCCATTTTTACAATCAGATTTTTACAGTGGGGCCTGGCGTGTTGATTCCCCGGCAGGAAACCGAAGAGCTGGTTCGTTGGATTGCTGATGACTATAAGATGCAACATCCTGATTCGCTGTTGGATGTTGGAACCGGGAGCGGCTGCATCGCCATTACGCTTAAAAGCCTTTTTCCGGCCAGCCGGGTTCTAGCCAGCGATATCTCCCAAGAAGCCTTGCGAATTGCTTCTATTAACCAGCAAAGGCTTCAGCCGGATGTAAGCCTTATTCAAGATGATATGTTGCAGCCGGATTTCAGCAAATTTCCGGAGAATTTGGAGTTAATCGTCAGCAATCCACCTTATATACAGGAATCCGAGCGAGCATTAATGTTGCCGAATGTGCTTGAATATGAGCCATCTACAGCTTTATTCGTCCCCAATGAGGATGCCTTAAAGTATTATCGGGCACTATTGATATTTGCTCAGCAAAAGTTGGCTCCCGGAGGAAGGCTGTATCTGGAAATCAATGAAAATCTGGGCCATGCAATGCTGGAGCTTTGTAAGCAGTATGGTTTTTCGAAACTGGAATTGCGCAAAGATTTAATGGGGAAAGACCGGATGATACGTGCTTCGGAAGGCTAGTTCCCGGCGAGCTTTTCTAATAAACGCACTATTGATTGCACATCCATTTCACACTCTTTCCGAAGCTCGTCGGGTGTTCCATGTTCAATAAACCGATCCGGAATTCCAAGCCGCACCAGTTTGGCGGAAGAAGCATGCTCAGCCAGATATTCTGCAATAGCTGAACCCAATCCTCCGTTTGTGGTTCCATCTTCCAAACTAATTAAAACATGATATTGATTTGCGATGTGTTGGAGTAGATTGATATCCAAAGGTTTAAGGAATCTCATATCAAAAAGTCCAATGGATGCTGTATGATTTTGCTCAAACAGATGAATGGCATCCAGTGCCGTATTTCCTATCGGTCCAAGAGATAAAATAGCTATCTGGTGGCCGGTTTTGAGTTCACGGCCGGTTCCAACAGGAATCGTAATGGGCTCATTTTTCCAGTCTATCAATCGGCCGGCTCCTCGCGGGTAGCGGATCACAAACGGCAATTCACGCCGGGATACAGCTGTGTGCATCAAATTCCTTAATTCATGCTCATCAAAGGGCGAAGCAATTATTAAATCCGGGATGGCACGCAAATAGGCAAGGTCATAAGCTCCATGATGGGTAGCACCATCGGCTCCTACTAAACCGGCCCGGTCGAGGCAAAAAATCACCGGGATTTTTTGCAGCGCCACATCATGAATAAGCTGATCATAAGCCCTTTGCATGAAGGTGGAGTAAATAGCACAAAAAGGAATGGCTCCTTCCAGTGCCAGTCCGGCCGAGAATGTTACGGCATGTTGCTCGGCAATTCCAACATCGAATACACGGTTTGGAAAAATATCCTGCATATAGTTGAGTGAAGAGCCTGTGGGCATGGCGGGTGTAACCGCAACGATGTTGGGATGTTGGGTAGCCAGCTCTAAAAGTGTATAGCCAAAGACATCCTGATATTTGATGGGTTTATCGGAATGAGATAATGTTTCGAGCATTTCGCCGGTGCGCGAATCAAACTTTCCGGGAGAGTAATGCCAATCTGTTTGATGAAGCTCGGCCTGGCGGAAGCCCTTACCTTTGACTGTTTTAACATGAAGCACTTTGGGTCCTTGCTGCAGTTTGAGCTGATTGAAAACCTCCACGAGTTTTAGAACATCATGCCCATCAACTGGACCAGTATAATGAAAATCGAATGCTTGAAACAGTTTTTCAAATTGCAGCGGAGAGGCTCCAATTACCGGGTCAATCGCCATGTTGTTATCATTTAAGATAACTAATAAATTGGCTTGATTAAAACCTGCGTTGAGAAGAGCTTCAAAGGCCATACCGCCTGAAAGAGCCCCATCGCCTATAACCGCAATAAATTGCCGATTGCTTTGCCCATGTATGTTTGCAGCCATGGCCATTCCAAGGATAGCTGAGATGGAAGTGGATGAATGACCTACCCCGAAAGCATCATATACGCTTTCGCTCATCTTAGGAAAACCACTTAATCCTTTGTATTTGCGATTTGAATGGAATTGCATTTTACGTCCGGTAAGAATTTTATGCCCATACGCCTGGTGTCCCACATCCCAAACTAACTTGTCAATCGGTGTATTGAATGTGTAATGAATAGCCACCGTTAATTCTACTGTACCCAAACTCGCACCCAGATGCCCGGGATTATCGGCAACTGCTTCAATAATAAAATCACGAAGTTCCATGCATACTTGAGGAAGCAGCTCAACTGGCAAATTCTTTAAATCGACAGGAGAATTAATATCATCCAGCAATATTCTTTGTATCTCGTTCTCTTTCAATTTCTTATAAAAATTATTCAACGGATGTTTTCAAAGACTCAGGAATACCTGGTATTTTAATTGCCACAAAAGTAGTGTATCCTATTCATAACTAAGAAGCAAAATTCAATGACCATGAGAATAATTTTACCCATAGAAAAACATTGGTTTCCCGAAAAGAATTGATGATTCATGGAAAATCTATGGTATCAGTGCCTCATTGGATATCCATTTTGATATAAACAATTCATCCCTATCATCCATAATAATGTTATTAAACCCGGATGAGTTTTTATCATAAATAAATGGATAGGGTGAATAAAGTTAAAATTTATTCCATCACAAGATTGATTGTTAAAAAATAATTAACAATTGGCGCGAATTGTTAAAATAAAAAAATCAAAAATCAGGTGTACAACTCATTAAATTTAATATTTTTAGCCGGGATGTTTAACTAAGTGGAAGCGAGAAAAATTGTTAAAATTATATGACCGTAAGATTGCAGGAGGTATATGATTCAATAAGAAATTAAAACAACATGTTGTTAAATATTAGTTCATCATGTGTTTTTTTTAATATTCAAGCAAGAAATCAATGTGAATTGCTTACATTTGAACAGTTTATAGGGATTACACTTAGGGAAATTAGACTGAAACAATTATTGCAATATAAATTACACTAAATCAATTTATTATGAAACATCATTTCTACTCATTCAGAATGAAAGTAGTCATGCTGTCGCTTATGGCCATATTTTTAGCGATGACATCAAGCGCACAGATTACTACGTATCCGTATTTTGAAAATTTTGATGGAGCATCTACATGGACATCGGGCGGAACCGGTTCAACCTGGGCACTGGGTGTTCCGGCGATGACAACCATCAATTCAGCGTATTCAGCACCCAATGTATGGGCAACAAACCTTACAGGGAATTATGCCAATAGTGAACTATCCTGGATTCAAAGTCCGGAGTTTTCATTTGTAGGTTTAACTGCACCGGTTGTTGAGTTCAAAATGTGGTATGTAACACAAAATGTTTATACTGATGGAGCAAGTCTTCAGTATTCGCTTGATCAGGGAACAACCTGGGCGCATGTTGGGGCTGAGTATGGCTCAATATTACCAGACGTTAATGCAACAAACTGGTATAATGAGAATACAATTGCCGGCTTAGAATATAAAAATGGATGGGCTGGAAATAGCGGCGGTTGGATTACAGGCAAGTATATTCTGAACAGTCCTACAGTTACCAACCTTGCCAATCAGGCTAGTGTTACTTTTAGATTCTTGTTTGGTTCCAATGCTTCCACACAGAATGAAGGTATTGCTATTGATAACTTTTCGGTTTACCAACAACCTAATACGGATATAGGGATTATTTCCTTATATAGTATTGAGAGTGTTTGTATCGGTTTAAATGATGTGTATGCCATTGTTCAAAATTTTGGATTGAATACAATCACCACTTTTAATGCGAACTGGGAAGTAAACTCAGTAAGTCAAACTGGTTATTTATATTCCGGCTCGTTGGCAACGAATGCAACTGATACTATCTATTTAGGACAGTATAACTTTTTACAGGGGACTACCTATAATGTTACAGCCTCAACTGCCAATCCAAATGGAACGATTGACCAGAACACATTTAACGACAGCTACACGATTACAGGACTAACGACTTCTTTATCAGGGGCATATACAGTTGGAACAGGCGCTGATTATGCAACTATTGATGCAGCTATCACTGCTTTGCAAAATATTGGAGTTTGTGCTCCGGTAATCATGAATATTTTACCTGGCACTTATACCGGGAATTACAGTATTGGAGCTGTTCCGGGTACAAATGCGGTAAATACAGTAACATTCACCTCATCAACGGGAATTGCCACTGATGTTGTTTTAACCTATGCCGCTGCGGGTTCTACCGATTATTGGACATGGCGTTTTAATAACACAAGTTATATTATCCTGGATAAAGTGACGGTTGTTGGGACAGGTGCTACTTATGCCCGGGCAGTTGAGTTTATTAACGCAGCTTCTTTCTGTACAGTTAGTAATTGTATCATTAATATTCCGGTTGGAACAAGTTCTTATTTTGTAGGTGTTTATGCCAATACAACGCTGGAAAACAATATAACAATTGCCAATAATATCATTAACAATGGATATTACGGGGTATATGTTCGAGGAGCTAGTTCATCATCTTATGAATCCAATACAGTAATTACCGGAAATACTTTTAACAACCCATATTATTACGGTATTAACCTGGCTTACAACAACTTTCCGGTTATCTCAAACAATATAATTAATATCAATTCCGCTTCATCAACGACTTACGGAATTTATAACTACTATACCATTGATGCTATTATTGATGGGAATACAGTTACCAACTCTTCCGCCTCAGGGACTGGCTATGGAATTTATTCAGCATATTCAGACGGTGCTCAGAAAATTCTCAATAATCGGATTACCATGACAAATAATGGAACCGTATATGCTTTGTATGATTACTATTGCGATGCATCTCCCGGGAATGAAGCCTTGGTAGCCAATAACTTCGTATATCAAGGAGTTGGAACCGGAACTGCTTATGGACTTTACATGTACTATTCAACGTACCAAAATGTGTACTTCAATTCAATACACATAACAGGAGGTTCTTCAACTGCAGGGAAAGGGATGTATTTCTATTCGGCATCCACAACAGCTTCGAGTATTCGGGTTGCCAATAATAATGTGGTCAACAGTGGTGGAGGTTATGCAGCTGATATTCTTGCAGCCTCTGTTACAGCCAATTATGTTTCATATTCTGATTATAATAATATTTATGCAACCGGGCCGGTTCTTGTAAGATGGGGAGCTACGGATATGGCTACGCTTGCGGCTTTTCAAACAGCTACAGGTTCTAATGCCAACTCGGTATCGGTTGACCCGGTTTTTGTATCCCCAACCGACCTTCATACATCGAATGCAACCTTAAATGCTGCTGCTGAGCCTTATGCTTCGGTCACAACGGATATTGACGGGGAACTTCGTGATGCAACTACTCCGGATATTGGAGCCGATGAGTTTACTCCTGCTCAAAATGATGCCGGGGTGAGTGCATTTGTAGGTATCAACACAGTTTGTCCAGGAACTTCCGACGTTATTGTCAGTGTTGGTAACTATGGACTCGCTATACTTAATACGGTACAAATCCATTGGACTGTAAATGGCGTTGCGCAACCTGTCATTAATGCCACAAACCTGAATTTAGCCAGCGGTTCTATGACCGATGTTACCTTGGGTACTTTTAATTTTGTAGCTGGAACGGTTTATAATTTATCAGCCTATACTACCCTGCCCAATGGTTCATCAGATGCAAATCATATCAATGACAGCACCTTTGTAACCGGTATGGAAACTTCCTTATCAGGAACCTATACAGTTGGAGCTACCGGAAACTATCTCACCATTCAGGATGCCGTAAATGCACTTTCATCCCATGGCATTTGTGGACCAGTGGTGATTAATGTAGAACCCGGAACTTATACAGGCCAGGCTACTATTGGAGTTATCAACGGAAGTTCTGCAACGAATACGGTATTAATCCAATCATCAACCGGGATAACTAATGATGTAATTGTGCAATATGCAGGAACTGCATCAACAGACAACTGGGTATTGGCTTTCAATGGTTGTGACTATGTGACAGTTAAGACTATGACTTTTCTATCGACAACTTCGTCCACTTATGGACGAGTCGTTATGTTTGACCTTGGAGCCAATTACAATACACTCGATAGTTGTAGAGTTGTCAGTATTGTGGGAACATCATCGAATGCATCCGGAATCTATAGTACAACTACCGGAGTGGACAATTTCAACACCATCTCGAATTGCAGCATTGAAAATGGATACTATGGTATTTACTTCTATGGATCAAGTTCTGCTATGGAGGATGGGAATAAATTTATCAATAACTCGATTACCGGGTTCTACTATTATGGTATTTATTCAGGATATAGCTTGAATATTCAGACTATTGGAAACTTGATTGCCAATGGTTCCAATTCATCTACGAATTATGCCTTAAGATATTATTATAATGATGGTCAAAGTATAATTACCGGAAATAACATTATCGGAACCAATACAAGTACATTCTATGGACTGTACTATTACTATTGCGACCCGGACACCTCGGCTCCTTCCTTAATTGCCAATAACTTTATTTCCTATCAGGGAGGTACAACGGCAACGGCTTATGGATTGTATGTATATAATAGCATGGCTACCCAAATTTATAATAACTCTGTAAATATTTTAACAGGGAGCGCTACGGCTTCTGCTGCAGCCTATTATTTCTATACTACCGGCACAACCTATGCAAATACGGCTATCTATTGGCTCGACAGTAAAAACAACAACTTTGTGAATACGGGCAGTGGTTATTCCTATCTCATTAACGAAGGTGTTTACCAGTTAGGTTCAATGACAAGTGACCATAATAATTTGTATGTATCCGGAACTAATTTGACGAAGGTTGGAACGGTAAATCAAACCACCCTGACCGCTTGGCAGAATTATTATCCGGGAGATGTTAAAAATGTAAACCCAGGATATGTTAGTTCATCGGACTTGCACACCAATTCAGGTGATTTAGATGGATTTGGTGTTCCTCTTGCAGAGGTAGCTACCGATATTGATGGAGAAGCCAGAGATGCTTCTACTCCTGATATCGGAGCGGATGAATATACGCCTGCTTCTTTTGACTGTGGGGTTGTAAATATTTTAAATCTTTCCGGAGTTTGCCCGGGTACCATACCTGTTGAGGTAGTGATCCAAAATTTTGGACTTGACACCCTTACAACAGCCTGGATACATTGGACCATCAATGGTGTAGCTCAAACTACTTACATCTGGACAGGCTCTATCGCTCCTCTCGAAACGGATACTGCTTTGGTGGGTTCTTATACTTTTACTTCCGGGACTTTTTATACCGTGGAAGCACATACCAGTCACCCAAACAATGGTTCGGATGGAAATGCTCAAAATGATGCTTATACGACTCCCGGATTTGAAACCGCAATGTTTGGAACCTACACCGTTGGTGCAACCGGCGATTTCTTAACCATTACCGAAGCTGCTCAGGCATTGATGGTGAATGGAATTTGTGATGATGTGATTATCAGCATTACTCCGGGTACTTATAATGAATCGGTTATGTTGAACGATGTGGTTGGAGTTGGTCCAAATGCAACCATTACCTTCCAGTCTTCTACCGGAGTTAATACCGACGTTATTGTAACCTTTACAGGAACATCAGCCATTAATTATGTTTTCCAGATTACATCTGCTGATTATGTGACGATTCAAAATATGACCCTGACAAATACCGCCTCTGCAACTTATGGGAAGGTATTTTCTTTAACCGGCGGATCTGATCATATCACCATCAATAATAACCTTATTAATTCAATTACCGGAAGTAGTTCCTCTGCTGCGGGTATTTATGCTACCGGGCTTAATAATTATCTTACTATATCAAACAATACCATTAAATACGGGTATTATGGAATTTATGCATATGGCTCCAGTTCGGCATTGAATGAAGGGACTCAAATTCTGAATAATAATGTGACTGATTTTTATTATTATGGTATTTATGCTTATTATCATAATAACGCACGTCTGGAAGGGAACTTCGTTGAAACGGCAGCAGCCTCAACCAGTACAACCGTTTATGTATTAACAGCAGGCTATTGCGATGGAGAAAGCGTAATTGCCAATAATGATGTACGGGATGCACGTAGTAGTTCTACGGTTTATGGTTTAAGGGTTTATTACTGTGATGCTCCTTCCATGGCTCAAGCTACTTTAGTGTATAATAATAGAGTATCTATTACCGGGACCAAGACATCGGTATATGCATTCTACATTTATTATTCAGCCTATGCCAAATGCTATTATAACTCCGTAAATGTTACTACGGGTACTTCCACCTGTCGGGCAGCTTATTTGTATAGCTCAACTACTGGTGTTTACAATACAGTTATGAAAAATAACAGTATCGTGGCCAATGTAAATGCTGCTGCTTTTTCTATTTATTATTATGGCCCGGCTACCGGATTAACCAGTGACCATAACAACTACTATAATAACGGAACGAACTTTGGTTATAATAATGCCAATGTTATCACCCAGGCCAGTTGGCAAGCTGTTTATCCTGGCGATGTAATAAGTACCGGAAGTGCTTATGTTTCAAATACGAACCTTCATTCACTTTCTGCTATGTTAGATGGACAAGGTACTCCTATTCTGGAAGTTACGGTTGATATGGATGGAGATGTCCGAAATACATTAACTCCGGATATTGGTGCTGATGAGTTCGAATTGCTCGCTTACGATTTGGAGTTAGCCAATGTTTATACGCTAGGTGAAATTCCTCAGGAAGCCGGTGACAATCATGTTATGGTTGCACGAGTTATCAATGCAGGTACTCAGACTCAGTATAACAAAACGATTACGTTACAGATTACGGGTGCTAATACACAGACCGTTACAGCGAACATCGATACGATTGTTGGTGGTGCCATCAAGTACATTAATTTCCAACCTTATACATTAACGAATCTTGGATGGAATACGCTTAATGTTTCTATTGAAAGTGATCAAAACAACAACAATAATTCGCTGACACTTCCTCAACTTGCTACAACAAATGTGATGACTTTTGCCGATACAACTGTTTCTACAGGAAATGGAGGAAATAATGATGCAGATGGTCATATTTACTGGAATAAGTATTATATCAATGGATTAAAATCAGTTACTCAGGTTACTGCTTACATTACGGGAGATGCCAACAACGTTGGTAATACAGTTTATGGTGCCGTTATGGATATGAACAATAACTTACTGGGTATTACAAACCCGCATATGATTGCTGCCAATGAGCTGGATACCTATATCACGATGACTTTTGCAGACCCAAGTGGTTTGACCTTTGCCAATGAATATGCGTATGTGGGATTTGTTCAAACACCTACTGTAGCTTCCGCTTACTTCCCAATCGGATATCAGGATGAGATTCCTATGAGACCGGAAACTTACTACTATTCATCGAACATGAACGGAAGTGGATTTACCTTATATACTAATAATCGTCGTTGGATGATTAAAGCAGTACTGGAAGATCCGGCTCCTTATAATGCTGCTGTTATTGCAGTAGTTGCTCCGGTAAGTGAGACCTGCGGTTTAGGCAATGAAAATATTATTGCTACTACCCTAAACTACGGTTCAGATACCATCACTACTTATACCATGTCATATCAGGTTAACGGTGGGTCGATTGTAACCGAGAATGTCATTGCTACGCTTATTCCGGGAGCTACATACAATTATACCTTCAACCAGGCTTATAATTTCGTGGCACCAACTGCAGATAGCACATTTACAATTAAAGTATGGGCCACTTTGGCTGGTGATACTTTACACGCTAATGATACTATCCTGGTGGCTGTTAATTCCTTATATGTTCCTATTGCACCTGTTGCCAATATAGGGACCACCATTTTTGGAACAAACGGAACCTTCTCTGCTTCGGCAGCTGATACCATTGCCTGGTTTATGGATCCACAAGGATTAGTTTCATTGGGATTTGGCGATAGTATTACTTACGGACCACTCTTTGATACGACCACCATCTATGCATCAGCTATTATTCCCTCAGGAACTGTAGCTTTAACAGAATTCATGATTGGAGACCCGGATTTTATTGAGATTCAAAATATCTCTAGTGGTCAAATTGATGCCACGGGCTGGGTAGTAGCTGTAAGTAATAGTTATACGGATATTAACTCCGTAAATGCAAACCTTTGGAACTTAGGCGTAATGCCTGCTGGTCAGGTGCTGTATAAATCAGATTCATCAACCGACAACTATTGGGGAAGTAACTTATTCTGGAATCCGGGTGCCGTCCCAAGCTATAGAGGCTGGGCAATCATTCTTGATAATCTTGGAAATATCGTTGACTTTGCCAACTGGGGTTGGACGGATGCTGAATTAGCTACTTTCTCTGCTGCTATTAATGGTTTCACAGTTAACTTCGCTTCTGCCTGGAGTGGCGGTTACATTAATGCTTCCACCAACTATCTGACTCGTACCAATTACGACACCGATACTCCTGGAGACTGGCTTGTATCAGCCGCTGGAAATATTGGTTTTGCTAATCCAACTTTAGCAATTACATCTTCAACCGGAAGCGGTTGCGCCAGTGATTTAGTCCCCGTTACGGTTAACGTAACCAACATTCCAATCAATGACGCCGGTGTTTCAGTCATTATCAGTCCACAGTCCGGATTTGAACTTGGGATGGAAACGATTTGTGTTGAAATCCAAAACCTTGGTTCAGTTGCAGCTGTTAACTTCCCAATAACTGTTTCAGTTGACAATGGATTCCAACTAACGGACTATGTAACGACTCCACTTGCTGCTGGTTCAACAGCGCAGTTTTGTTTCAATTTCCCAGTGGATTTGACTCCATTTGGAACATACGAATTGTGTGTATATACTCAATTTGCAGGTGACGGATATGCTGCTAATGACACCTTGTGTACCACCATTATAAATGACTCAAGCATGTGTGCTTCTTATGCTACTTCGACTTCCTATGAAGAAATCATTGAAGTCGGATTTGCCGGATATGTTAATAATACAGGACCAGCTTACGGAGCTACTTATTCTAATTTTACCGGTTTAGGTCCGGTTGCTGATTTGATTCCGGGTATGACCTATCCGCTTCATATCACCAGTTATTTTGCACCGGGATACACAACCATATATACCTGCTATGCAAAAGTTTATGCTGATTGGAACCATGATGGTGTATTCTCAGAAACGACTGAATTAATTTATGGTGCCCTCACAAATTCGAATAGTACCATTAACGGCACCTTCACTGTTCCGGGGAATGCGTATATTGGAGTTGTAAATCTACGCGTAGTGATGGAAGAAACCTCAGCTGCAGCTAACGTATCTGCCTGCGGAACCTATTCATGGGGTGAAACTGAAGATTATAAGGTAAATATCCAGGCTCCTTCTCCTTGGGATGTGGCCACCATGGCAATTACTCAGCCTTCTGGCACCTTAATACAAGGTCAGATTTCTCCGGTGGTTGCTACCGTTTATAATATTGGTACAGAAACCATCACATCATTGGTTATTGAATATACCATAAATGGTGGCGCTCCGGTAAGTTACAACTGGTCTGGCTCCTTAGCTTCCTTCTCAAATACGAGTGTTACACTTCCAAGTTTTGTTATACCTGGTGGTAACTATACCATTTGTGTAACTTCCATCCTTGCAAATGATGCAAACGCAAGTAACAACAGCTATTGCGGAACTTATTTTGCTCTTCCACAATTTGATTTGGAAATGACAGCAATTTTAGCCCCGGAAAGTGGTTGCGACTATAACTATCAGGATGTTACAGTAACATTTACGAACCTTGGTGATACGATTACTGATCCTATTCAATTGGGCTATCAGCTTAATACAATGTCAAATCCACATATTGAAAACTTTACCGGAGTTATTTTACCAGGCGCCGTTATTACTTATACATTCAATTCTCCTGTCAACCTTACAGTCTTTATTGATACTGATTTTGAACTAACTGCTTTTACAAGCTATATCGAAGACCCAATCCATTTGAATGATAGTATCATGATTGAAGTAGGTTCCTATGTAAGTCCTCCTGCTCCATCTGCTAATAGTTTGTATGTTTGGAGTGGACAGTCTGCTACATTCAATGTCAATAATCCGGATACTAACCTGGTATACAGTTGGTTTATGGCCGATACGACCTTCCTTGATTTTGGGAATAGTATATCAACTCCACCTTTATACGACACAGCTACCTATTATTTAGGAGCCTCAAGCGGAGGAGGAAGTGGTTCATTAACAACTGCTTATAATAGTAACAATGGATTGGCAAGTATCATGTTCTCTGTACAGGCACTCAGTGGAAACATTACGATTGAATCATTTGATATCAATATTGATGGAACCACTCCGGTTGAAGTATTTTATCATGCCGGAGGTTTCTTAGGTGCAGAATCGAATCAAGCTCTATGGACCTTGTTAGGATCTCTTCCTTCGGTGACCAGCAATGGAGCAAATGTTCCAACACCTCTTGCCATTGGTGGTTTAATGATTCCTGCCGGTGAAACCTATGGTATTTTGATTACTACGACCAATAGCGGGATGAATTATACAACTTTAACCGTTCCCGAAACCTACACAGATGGCAATATTACCCTGGTAACCGGAGCAGGAGTTCCTAATCCATTATCCACAACAATTAATTATCCTCGTGGATTTAACGGTACGGTTTATTATTCAAGTGGTAATGGTTGTGTAAGTGAATTGACCGAGGTTAATGCCTATGTTCAATATGCTGATTATGACGCAGCTGTTGTTGGATTGATTAGCCCTGAAAGTGGTTCATTCCTTTCCAGCGATTCAGTTATTGTTGCAATCTATAATAATGGTCTGAATCCTATTTCGAACTTCCCAATGAATTATACGGTAAATGGTACGAATATGGTTTCTCAAACCTATGCCGGCACCATCATGCCTGGTGATACCGCCTATTTCACTTTCAGTACATTGGTGAATTTATCCGTTTTTGGTTCTTATGATATTTGTGTTACAGCGAATGTGGCTAATGATGGTTTAACTTCTAATGACACCTATTGTGGCAATGTTATTAACTACAACGGTAGCGGATTGAATTGTGCGGAAGCATTCCCTTATGGAACCATTAATGATCCATCTCAAAACTCAGCAACAACCTTTGCTTATGATTCTGAATGGTGGTCATTTGAAGTTCCATCAGGCTTATCCTATGATAATGTGGTCATTTCGCTTTGCGGTTCGGGATTCGATACGTATTTATATTACTATACCGCATGTAACACGGCACCTGCTTCTTCCAATGATAATTCGTGTGGAACAGCTTCCCAAATCTCACTAGGAACTACGGCTCTTACAGCAGGCATTTACTATGTGAAAGTAAGTGGCGCCTCCACCAACTTTGGTACATATACCTTATCCATTACTGGTAATCTTATACCGAAGTTCATTGTTAACCTGACTGCATATGCCGCTGATTGTAATGGTACTGCTACGGGTGCAATTACTTCCAATATTCTGCAAGGACCTACCGGTTCAAGTGCTACTTTGCCTGTTACTTACCATTGGTCAAATAATGCCAGTACGGAAGATATCACTAACATTGCTGCCGGTACTTACTTCGTCAGTGTTACAGATGCAACCGGTTGGACTGAAGTAGTGCAAGCTACTGTAACAGAACCTTCTGAGATAGTTATTACAACTGACTCTGTTTCACATAATACAGTCATTGGCGGCCATATTGGATCAATTGGCATCACTGTTACCGGTGGCGCAGGTTCATATACCTACTTATGGGGAAATGGAGCTACTACACAGGATTTGACTGATTTGTACGCAGGGATTTATGCCTTAACTGTAACAGACGCAAATGGATGTCAGGAGTCTATTTCGATTCCGGTGAACTCACCTTCACCCTGGACTGCCACTCCAACTTCTATCAGCCATATTATTGTTATCCCACAAAACACCTTGATTACACTTGACTTATTGAATTTAAGTCCGGGTAGCTTTGTTGGAGTATTCTATGATTCATCTGGAACCTTAGCTTGCGGCGGTTGGGCATATTGGTCAGGAATGGCCACTACTTTAACTGCATATGGTGCATCAGCCGGACAAGAGAATGGGTTCAATCCGAATGAAACCTTCTATTGGAAAGTATATGATGCTGCATTGGGAGTTCAATATCCAGGAACAGCCACTTATAATGTACCACAATATCCAAACAATAGTAGTTTTGCTCCTGGCGGCCTGAGTGGCTTAACCAAAATTGAGGCCTTCTCAATAATAACACAAACCATTCCTCTTCCTGAAGGTTGGAGTATCTGGTCCACTTATATTAGTCCTACCAACCCCAATATTCAAGTTGTAATGGCCGAAATTGCACCATGTCCTCCGGGCGTATCCAAAGTCGTCATTGTGAAGAATGGAGCAGGAGCTATTTATTGGCCAGCCTATTGTTTGAATATGATTGGAAATGTAATTGTTGGACAGGGATATCAGGTGAAGGTTGCCAATAGCGGTCAAGGAACAAGCTTTGGAGTAACCGGCTTAAAATTAAGTCCGAATACTCAATTTACAATTCCTGCCGGCTGGTCCTTTATCGCTTATTTGAAAGATCAACCTGCCTCTGTTGTAACCATGCTTGCAGCCATTGCCCCTCAAGGGAACCCGGCCGGTTGTACTCAAATTGTAAAAAATGGAGCAGGTCAAATCTTTTGGCCACTCTATAGCCTCGTTACATTCCCGAATGGATTAATGTATCCCGGACAAGGTTATCAGCTTAAAAACAATTGTTCCGCACTTACTTTCTCGTATCCGGGAACAAAATCGGAAGATTTAAACTTCACTGAAGCTGCTACTCCTTCCCATTTTGGCTCAACCGTGAATACCGGCAACAATATGACACTCGGAATTCCGGAAGATGCATGGATTTCAAAACCAAACTATGGGGATGAAATTGGAGTATTCAATGCTGAAAATCAACTGATTGGTGCTTCTGTTTATGAAGAAGGCTTTACAGCTATTACCATCTGGGGGAAAGAAATCATTAACCCGGAAGAAAAAGGTTCTATTGGAAGCCCTTTCTCTATCAAACTTTATAACACTACCACTAATCAAGAATCGACCCTTACCGTTGACTCCTGGTTAGAAGGTGAGGCCGTTTATGCAGAAAACGGAATTGCTGTCGTTGAAAAATTTGCACCGTCTCTTATGATGGCTGATGAATGGTTCGTTGGCCAAAATAACCCTAACCCTTTCAACTCAAGCACAACCATTCCGGTTTATGCCCCCGTTGAAAACTACGTTGAAATAACATTATACAATACACTTGGAGAAATGATACAGGTTATCTATCAAGGAAATCTAAAAGCCGGAAATCATGAAATAAAAGTAAATGCTGAGCGTTTACCAGCTGGAAACTATTATTACAAATTTACGTCTGATAGTTTTGCATGTACTAAGTACATGACTATACAATAACCTCTATCATTTTAGTTAACATTTCAGAAGGCTGTCGGGATGACAGCCTTCTCGTTTTTAACAGCTATTATTAAACATACTAATCCTGTGAAATTTTAACAAATTGTTAAGTCTGCGCGGAAAATTATTTTTATCTTAGTGCCCTATTTAAATTTGATAACTAACACCTATAATTATGAAGAAAAATCTACTCTTACTTCTTGCTTTATTAGTAAGTTTTTCAGTATTCAGCCAATACAGAGCTATGAATGTTGAACCAGCAAAAAACCCGGCTCCTAAAAGTGTTGCCGCTCTTGCTCCTAACTTTACTACAACAGACATCAATGGTAACACGTACACTTTATACGATTACCTCAATGCCGGTAAAACAGTAATCATCGATATGATGGCTACTTGGTGTGAACCTTGTTGGAACTTCCATACAAATGGAGCCTTAGAAGATGTTTATAACACCTACGGACCAAACGGCACCAATGAAATTATGGTGTTTATGATGGAAGCTGACGACACAACTCCTCTTTCTGAACTCACCGCTTCAACTTTAGGTGACTGGACTGCCGGAACTCCTCAACCAATTTGTAATGATGATAATATTGCTGCATTATTCAATCTTCAATATTATCCTACTATTTTGATGATTTGCCCAACAGGCGATTATTATGAAGTTGGACAAGGTATCACTGCTTATTTTACCGCTGCTGAATATTATGCATTCGCACAACAATGTCCTACCACTGCTGATGCTCCTATTTGCGACTTCTCTTTCAGTCCAAATGCTACCATGGGTTCAACCGTAACTTTTACCGACGAATCATGGGCTCTTCCTACTTCATGGAGCTGGACTTTTGAACAAGGAACTCCTACTTCATCAACGAATCAAAACCCAACTTGTGTTTGGAATGTAGCAGGTGTTTATGATATCACTTTGATTGCTTCCAATGCAAACGGTGCTGGTACTGCTGTTACCAAACAAATTACCATTATTGACCCGGCTGCTACCAATAATTTGAATGTTACTTTCGAAGAATGTATGACCAACTGGACAGGTGATTTTTCTCCTTATCAGTGGACAACTGTTGACTTAGACTTAGGTAATGTATGGGGTGATTTCTCTGATGTAGGAGTTAGCGGTCCAATGGCTTTCAATGTTTATGATCATGCTGAAGCAATGGCTACGGTTGGTAATGGTTTAGCTCCTCATGGTGGAAACAAAGCTGGTATGGTTATGAATACTATAACCGCAAGTGCTCCAAACAATGACTGGTTCATTTCTCCACTTATCAATTTAGGAACCAACTCTTCAATTAGTATGTGGGCTGCTTCTTTATCAACAGATTGGGGCGCAGAAGAATTTTATATCGCCGTTTCTACTACAGATAACGCTCCTGGCAGTTTTATCAACGTTTCTCCTTTAAACACTCCTGGTGAAGCTTATACAAACTATACTGCTGATCTGAATGCTTATAATAACATGCCAGTTTATATTGGTATTCATTGTGTAAGTAATGACCATTTTGTATTATTTGTTGATGACATTGTAATCAATACAACTACAATTGGTATTGACGAAAATGCTGCCGTTGCTGTTCGCGTTTATCCTAACCCTTCAACAGGTACCGTTAATGTTGAAAACGCTCAAGGTAGTTCAATTCAAATTTACAACATGATTGGTGAAGTTGTTGCTTCACAAGCTAAAGCTAATCAGTTCGAATCATTCGACCTTTCAACTCTTAGCAATGGTACTTATTTCGTAAAAGTTATTTCTGAAGCACTGGTTTCTACTCAAAAAGTAGTTATCAATAAATAAGCTTCCAGCTTGATACATAGAAAAGGGTGCCCGATAGGAGCACCCTTTTTTTATCCTTTTAAGTGATCGGTTTCTGACTAAACGATTCTATTCACCAAATACTTTGAACCATTCCGCCATGCGGGTTAGTCCTTCTTTTACATCGGTAGTAGGCTGATATCCATAATCTTGCTGTAATCTGGTTACATCCGAATAAGTCCTGTAAACATCCCCAATGCGCATCGGACGATATATGATTTTTGCGCTGATTTGAAGCACATCTTCCAGGGTTGCAATAAAATCATTCAAATTCACCGGATTGGAGTTCCCAATATTATATACTTCATACACCGATTGCTGATTCATCGTTAAACGAATCCCCTGCACGATATCATCCACATACGTAAAATCTCGTTCCAGATTGCCGTTGTTGAACACATCAATACTATCGCCGGCCAATATTTTCTTCATAAAAATATAAGGTGCCATATCAGGCCTTCCCCAAGGTCCATACACGGTAAAAAATCGTAATCCGGTGGTTTTAAGCTGATACAAATGGCTATAGGAATAAGCCATTAATTCATTCGCCTTTTTGGTAGCTGCATACATTGAAATAGGATTGTCAACCCGATCTTCTTCCCGAAACGGGACATCTTCCCGATTTCCATAAACCGAACTGGAACTAGCATAGATAAAGTGCTTGACTCCGGCATGCCTGGAGGCATCCAGCAAATTGATAAAGCCTACCACATTTGTATCTACATAAGTATGCGGATTTTGTAACGAATATTGAACTCCGGCCTGTGCAGCCAGATTAATAATGATATCAAATTTTTCCTGATGAAATAAGGCTTCAACTGCCTGGCGGTTGGTAATATCCATCTTTACAAATGAATAGGATGGATGTAACCGACTTGGATACAATGTATGGTCTTCCGGCTCAAGGGTATCAATCCCTAAAATCGGAAGCTTTTTGGTCTTTAAACTGCGCGCGTAGTAGTCATTAATATTATCCAGCCCAATTATCTCAAAGCCTTCTTTAATCAATAATTCGGTTAAATGATACCCAATAAAGCCCAGGCCTCCTGTAACTAATATTTTCATTTGATTTATTTTATAGGATGATTATTTTCGCACCAGATTTCTTTCTCCTAAGGGATTATATGGCGGATGCGTTTTCGTTCACGTGTTTTTCATGGATGACTAAGCTGTAAGTTTAATCCCGTTTCCGGATTTTACTTACAAGACCATCTTCCAAGCGATAATACTCCTTGCTCTCCGGACAAATTGCTTCTCCGTTGACAAATTCAAGCCTATGTCCATACTCACTCATCCAGCCAATCTGACGAGCCGGATTGCCAACCACCAACGCATAGGGCTTAACTTCTTTGGTTATCACAGCACCTGCTCCGATAAAGGCAAACTCCCCAATATCATGTCCACAAACAATCGTTGCATTGGCTCCGATACTGGCACCGTGCCTGACAATGGTTTTCGTGTAAATTCCCCGCCGATTGACTGCTGAGCGTGGATTTATCACATTAGTAAAAACCATCGACGGACCCAGAAAAACATCATCCTCACAAATTACCCCCGTATAAATGGAAACATTATTCTGCACCTTCACATTATTTCCCAACACAACTTCCGGAGAGATTACCACATTTTGTCCAATGTTGCAATTTTCACCTAATTGGCAGTGACTCATGATATGTGAAAAATGCCAGATTTTAGTTCCTTTCCCGATGGTACAAGGCTCATCAATTACTGCGGTTTCATGTGCAAAATAACTCATAGGCTGCGAATTTTATGGTTTATGTAAATTTTCTTCTGATTTAGTTAATCCTAAATGGTTATAATCCTTCTACTTTATTCCGATGGACCTGAGCAATGAGACTCATCCCCAATTGATTAATACGTATCCTTAACTTATTTTTTCCAATACTCTCGATGATACCCGTCTTTCCCGCTAAAGGTCCTTCCTGAATGACCACAGGTTGATTCTTTTCGAACTGAATATCATAATTTGTGGTTTGCTCTAAAAATAATTTAATCGCCTCAATCTCATAATCAGCTATTATCGCAGGTTTTCCCAGATAATATACAAGTCTTGAGATGCCTTTAATCTCATTCATAATATGAAAATCAATCGGTCGGATTTTTAGGAAAACATAGGATGTAAACAGTACCACTTCCACTTTTTTCTTGCGGTCTGACCACTGTCGAACTTCCGTACGAACCGGACAATAGGTTTCAATACCTGCTTCGTTCAATAGTTTTTCAACTTTTTTTTCTTGTCGCGAAGAAGTATAGATGGCATGCCAGGTTCGGGGTATAAGCTGACTGTCTGTCATAAGGAGCAATTTCCACAAAACTATAAAATTTCCATGGAAGACAAAGCCATCAGGGATTAATCACTTTTTCTTAAAAAATCCTAGCTTTGCGAACGAGAATATAATTCTAAACGATTTAATTCACAATACGATGAATACAATTAACCTCATGGTTTTGTTAGGAGCAATGGGCCCCTGGCAAATAGTTCTTATTATCCTTGCTGTTTTATTGTTATTTGGTGGAAAGAAAATTCCTGAGCTAATGCGTGGCCTGGGTCAAGGCTTGCAGGAGTTTAAAAAGGCCTCCAAAACAGAAGAAGAAAAAAAATCAAACGAAACCGAGAAAGATTCAGAGAAAAAGTAAGTTATGGAGTATAATTTTCAGGAGATTGAACAACGCTGGCAAAAGTATTGGCAAGATAATAACATTTATAAGGTTGAACTAAATCCTACGAAACCTAATTTTTATGTGCTCGATATGTTTCCATATCCTTCAGGGGCAGGGTTGCATGTGGGACATCCGCTGGGCTACATAGCTTCAGATATTTTTAGTCGCTATAAAAGATTGAAAGGATTCAATGTCTTACATCCCATGGGGTATGATTCATTTGGACTCCCGGCTGAGCAATATGCGATTCAAACCGGTCAGCATCCTGCAATTACGACCCGTCAAAATATTGAACGCTATCGCGAACAACTTGATAGAATTGGATTCTCCTACGATTGGGAACGTGAAATCCGCACCAGTGATCCAGCTTATTATAAATGGACGCAATGGGCTTTCCTTCAATTGTTTAAGCATTATTACGATACAAAAACGCAATCAGCTCAGCCTGTTTCGAAGCTGGTTCAACAGTTCGAACATAGCGGCAATGTTGATGTTTCAGCTGCACATTCCTGTCCTGAAACCTTTACTGCCCTTGAATGGAAGCAAAAATCAGAAGCTGAACAGCAAAAAATATTGTTGAATTATCGTCTGGCCTATCTGGCTGATAGCCTGGTAAACTGGTGTCCGGCCCTGGGAACTGTCCTGGCCAATGATGAAGTGGTGAACGGAGTCTCCGAACGTGGCGGCCATCCTGTGATTCAAAAGGAAATGAAGCAATGGTCCTTGCGGATTTCTGCCTATGCGCAGCGTCTGCTGGATGGTTTGGAGCGTATCGACTGGACTGAATCCCTGAAAGAAATTCAGCGCAACTGGATTGGAAGATCCGAAGGTGCAGAAATGAATTTCAAGATAAAAAACAGCTCTCATCTTCTTGAAATTTTTACCACTCGTCCCGATACAAGCTGGGGAGTTACGTTTATGGTGATGGCTCCGGAGAATAAACTGGTTGCTGAAATTACCCCTCCTGATTATCAGGAAGCGGTACACCATTATATTACCGAAAGCCAGAAACGTTCCGAAAGAGAACGCATGGCCGATACCAAAACAGTTTCCGGACAGTTTACAGGCGCTTATGCCATCAATCCGATGAATGGGAATGAAATTCCAATTTATATCAGCGATTATGTATTGATGGGTTATGGAACCGGCGCTATTATGGCTGTTCCTGCCCACGACAGTCGGGATTTTCGCTTTGCCCGTCATTTCAATCTTCCTGTCATTCAGGTAGTTGTTGCTCCTGATGCGGTTGCTTCTGATACATCGCAATGGACTGATTCATTCGATGCCAAAGAAGGAGTCATGATTCATTCCGGGTTTATTGATGGTTTGGATGTAAAAAAAGCCATTCGTAAAACGATAGAGTATATTGAATATCAGGGAATTGGGAAAGGGAAGATTAACTTTAGACTTCGGGATGCTATCTTCAGCCGTCAACGCTATTGGGGAGAGCCTTTACCAATTTATTTTAAAGATGGACTTCCTTACCCGCTGAATGAAGATCAGCTTCCGCTTGAACTGCCGGAAGTGGATAAGTTTTTACCTACCGAAGATGGTCAGCCGCCTCTGGGAAGAGCTGAATCCTGGAGTACCCCCGAAGGGTATCCTTATGAATTGAGTACAATGCCCGGTTTTGCCGGCTCCTCAGCCTATATGTATCGTTATATGGATCCCTCGAATCCTATGGAGTTGGTTTCAAAGGAAGCTAATCAATATTGGAAAAACGTAGATTTATACCTGGGAGGTGCTGAACATGCAACCGGACACCTGATTTACAGCCGATTCTGGAACAAATTTCTGTTTGATTTGGGTGTCGTTTGTGAAGATGAACCTTTTAAAAAACTCATTAATCAGGGAATGATTCAGGGTCGTTCAAGTCTGGTTTATCGGATTCAGCAATCAAATACCTTTGTAAGTTTCGAAAAATCAAGTCAATACGATACAACTCCTATTCATGTGGATGTAAACATGGTAGAGAATGATGTACTTGACCTGGAAGCTTTTAAAGCCTGGAGACCTGAGTTTGCAGATGCAGAATTCATCCTGAATGATCACGACCAGTACAAATGTGGCTATCAGGTAGAGAAGATGTCGAAACGCTATTATAATGTTGTGAACCCGGATGACATCGTGCTTAAATATGGTGCTGATACCCTTCGGATGTATGAAATGTTCTTGGGACCACTTGACCAATCCAAACCCTGGGATACGAATGGAATCGACGGTGTTCACAAGTTCCTGCGGAAATTCTGGCGTCTATTCTTCGACCGGGATGGAAACTTGCTTGTGGAGTTATCAAACCCGGAAGCTGCTGAGTTAAAAATTTTACATAAAACGATTAAGAAAGTTAATGAAGATATTGAACGTTTCAATTTCAATACTTCAGTATCGGCATTTATGATTTGTGTGAATGAGTTGAATGAGCTTAATTGCCATAAACGTCAGATACTTGAACCTTTGACAATTCTTTTATCTCCATTTGCGCCACACATTTGTGAAGAAATTTGGCATCAAATCGGTCATCCTGACAGCATTGTTACTGCGGGATTCCCTGAATTCGATGAAAAGTACCTGGTTGAGAACAGCTTTGAGTATCCGGTTTCTTTTAATGGGAAGATGCGTTTCAAGATAAACTTCCCGGCGGATTTATCCTCCGAAGAAATTGAGAAACAAATCCTGGCCAATGAAACGGCCCTAAAATGGCTGGAAGGCAAACCTGCCCGAAAAGTGGTGGTAGTTCCCAAACGAATCATCAATATCGTTTTTTAAAAAATACAAACGCTTCCAACTGGGAGCGTTTTTTTTGGAGATGATTTTCACATGAATATATACAGATAATTAGATAAATGCTCCACAACAGTTTATGCATAAGTTGTATAACATATTAAACGTATGTCCATATCTATATTATTGCCCTACCTTTAATCCCAATTAGATAGAGATGTAAATATATCACTACTAGACTGGGAAAATTAAGTAAAACAGTTCGGTTACTAATCGCACAAACAAGGACAATTCGATTACAAATCACTAATTATCAGAGAAATGGACAAAATGAAGAGATTTTTTTTACCGGTGGTTATCCTGGCAATTTCGGGGGCGCTCGCATTTGTTAGTTGTACCGGTGATGATCCCGATGAACCAAGTGTAGCCTCCTGTGTAGGATGTCACACCAATTATGAGCACCTGCAGGCAGTATATACTCCCGATACAACAGCTCCGGCTGGAGGTTGCGGGGGGGAAGCTCCTCATATTGAACCTTACGACCGGGTTTATATGGGTGGTGAAGGATTTGAGGCTTATAAAGCATCTTCACACTATGAAGTAGGTTGTGTAGGTTGCCATAATGGGGTTGATAATACTGATGATAAGGTTGAAGCTCATTCAGGCGAGTTTATTCGGCATCCATCGATGTATTATGAAGAAAAATGTGGAAGTTGTCATGCCGACATTGCGAATGACTTTACAACTAGTTTGCATCATGGAACGGGGCAGAAACGTAAAGTAACGATTCGCAACGGTTTGGCCGGCGCACATGAGTTTGATCAATTGCCTGCGCATCAAATCGAAGGCTATAATGCCAACTGTGCAACTTGCCACGGAACATGTGGAAATTGCCACGTTGTTCGTCCACCTGCAGGTGGTGGTGGTCTTTCAAGTGGTCACAACTTCAATAAAACCCCTGATATGCTGAATGTTTGTGTAACTTGTCACACATCCCGCGGTGGGCACGCATTCCTCGGAGTTGCTGCCGGAACACAACCCGATGTTCACTTATCTTCGAATAGTTTTAAATGTTTAAGTTGTCACTCGGGTCATGAAATGCATGGAAATGGCGAGCCGGTTGACCAACGTTATGCTTATACTGAGTTACCAAGCTGTCAGGATTGTCATACAGGCATTCAGACGGCAAACATTTACCACTCTTTCCACTATAATACCTTTAATTGTCAAGTTTGCCATTCTCAGGATTATAATAATTGTGGAAGCTGCCATATTCATGGAGCAGGAGCCAGAATTCCATCCTACCTGGGCTTTAAAATCGCTAAAAACCCAATTCCGGATATCAAAACTGAATTTAATTTAACATTGGTAAGACGGTCTTTAGCAGCACCTGATAGCTGGCAAGAGTTTGGAGTTGCTGAATCATCTAATTTTGATGCATTCCCAACCTATAATTTTACCACTCCTCATAATATTTTACGCTGGACTACCCGTACCCAAACAGCACCTGGTGCAACCTGCTATTCGAATTGTCATATCCGCAACGAAGCCGGCACACTGGTAAATCAGGAACTTTATTTGTTCCAAACTGATTTGCTCGAATGGGAATTGGATGCAACAGCTCCGATAACAGTTGACGGGCAACTGCCAACTTCCTGGTTCGATCCACAATAATGATGTTTTATTAATACAAATAAATCTTAATTCTAGAAACTATGGCAAAATTTAAATTCTGGATGCTAAGCATCCTTGTAGTAGGTCTCGCTTTCAATTTTACAAGCTGTTCAGATGATGATCCAATCAACGAAGCACAGGTCCTTGCTGAATACATGGAATCAGCTGATTCTCCTTTGATGAAAGATTATGTCAATACCGACATGCCTTCTATCATTACAGCAACGGATGTTAATTCATTTAATTTACTTGGACAAGCCTATATTATTGACATTCGTTCAGCTGCTGATTATGCAAACGGACATATTGCCAATGCTGTGAATGTTGCTTTCGCTGACCTGTTGACTCATGTGGCTGCTATTAACATGGCCAATTATCAGAAAGTAGTTATTGTATGCTACAGTGGTCAAACTGCTGCTTACGGTGCTAGTATTCTTCGTTTAATGGGTTATGATAAAGTTTTCTCCATGAAATTTGGAATGTGTTCCTGGAATGAAGCTACTGCCACCGGATGGAGCACCAGCATCAGCAATCTATACGCTACTCAGTTCACGGCTGACTCAACTTCGAAAAATGCTGAAGGTGCACTTCCTACCTTGGAAACAGGTAAAACTACCGGCCAGGAAATTTTAGAAGCTCGTGTTGCTACTTTATTAACCGAAGGTTTTGACCCGGCTAAAATCACGAATGCAACTGTTTTCGGTAATCTGACAAATTATTACATCATTAACTATTGGCCATTGGCTTCATATCTGGATCCAGGTCATATTCCAGGAGCCATTCAGTACGAACCTAAATTAACAATTAAGCTCGATGCTGCTTTGAAAACACTTCCTACCGATAAAACTATCGTTGTGTATTGCTACACCGGTCAAACCAGTGCTTTCTTAACCGCTTATCTCCGTCTCCTGGGTTATGATGCTAAATCTTTACTCTATGGTGCTAACGGAATGATTTATGACGTAATGTTAGCAGCTGGAATGACTACCTTTAAACCCGCTACCGATATTATGGGTTATGATTTAGTTCAATAATTGAACCTCTTTTAATTTATTCAGGGTGTATCCGGCAACGGGTACACCTTTTTTTGCCCCATATTCTAGCTTACCTGTGCATTATTTACTATTGCATTCATCCTAATAGTGCATTCCAACCCTCATTCGTTTTCACTATAAAGCCCCTTCGTCCGCAAAACTGTAATATCCTGCGCTGCTAACAATCAAATGATCTATTAAAGGAATCTCGAGCATGCGGCCGGTTTCCTGAATTTTCCTTGTTAAGGCAATATCCTGGGAGCTGGGTTGAAGATTCCCACTGGGGTGATTGTGGCAGACAATTATTGAACTGGCCAGCCGGTTCATAGCCTCCTTCATCATCAAGCGAATATCTATCACCGTTCCGGCAACACCACCCTGTGATAAGCGATAGGAATGAATGATTTTATTGGCCCGATTTAAATATACCACCCAAAATTCCTCATGCTGCAAATCAGCTAATTTCGATTTGAAATATTCAGCAATATCGCCTGAGCTTGTTATACTAATTAGATGAATTTGTGGACTTTGGGATCTCCTTCTCCCCAACTCAATAGCTGACAAAATACTTACAGCTTTTGCCGGACCAATTCCCTGGATTTTCAGCAAATCGCTTACATCCTGTCGAGCCAGCAAGTTAAGATTGTTATCCACCCCGGCTAGTATAGTTTTCGCCAGGTCGAGGGCAGACAAAGAGCGACCTCCATTCACAATTAAAATGGCTAGTAATTCGGCATCACTTAAAGAATGTAAACCTTTTTTGAGCAGTTTTTCGCGAGGACGGTCTTCTTCTGCCCAGTTCTTAATACTTAATCGATTTTCAGCCATAAAGCTTCTTTTTCCGGTAAAATTACACAGAAAGTAAGGAGATGGCATTGTCAACTATAAACTCAAACCTACCAGGTATGAACCAAAGTGGATTATCTTAGGATACTGGGCCGGGTTTGCGGATTTTTTCATTCCAAATAACCCAAAGAGAAAATATCACCACATAAAAGAAAGGCCGAAGGATCCAATCATGCATAAAATCCCATTGTTCGGGCCAATATTGCAGGATAACTCCCAGGATAACAATGCGAAAAATATTTACCCCATGCATAAGAATCATGCTCATCGGAATATACCAGAGTTTATGTTTCCAGGGGCCGGGAAACAGCAAAAATAGTACGATAATCTGATAAAATTGTTTAACCCCGGAACAGGAATTATTGACCTCAATAAATCCAACTTCCGGAAAGAGGAAAGTAGTACCCTGATGCGTAACCGGATACATCTTATCTAAAAAAAAGGCCGAATTGTTGAACAATAGCTCACGCATGAAATCCCGTATGCCAGCCATCCATCCCCAATCATTGAAAACAGTACTAAATGCCCAATAAAACTTATGCGCTAATACGGTAATCAGGATAAATAAAATTACATCTGCTACGGGGCGATAGCGTTGATACAAAGTTTTTACATGCTGATAGGAAAGGTTTAAACTTTTCATTTTTCAACGATTTAATTAATAATAAAATCAGGCAGTAAGATGCTCTCGAATCATCCTATCAGTCCGATATTTTTTTTGTCAATAAAGATACTTGGCCAATATTGGTCCGGCGAAATTGGTCACCCAATCAGGTAGGCTTTTCCATATTCCACTCAAATCAGGAATTCGTCGGGGATTCGCATTGGTTGAACCAGTGTACGACCAAACTAAGGGCACATCATAGGTATTCCATTGCTTTTTATAGCGATGTACGCCACTATCCTTCGTACTCCTTCCAAAAGAGTATATCCCGAAATGTTGAATGATGGCTTCTTGAATAAGTAACCAGTTTAATCGATACGAAATATATTGCGAACGAAGTTCCCAATCGCTTGCAAACCAATTGTTTTCCACAAAATTACCATAGCCAAGATTAATCGCTCCGGCAACGGGTTGTTGGTTGCGGTATAGAACAATTCCATAGAGCTGTCCTCCCTGATACCTTTGCACAAGCATTTGAAAAAATCGTTCGGGTAAGTGTGGGCTTCCCAGGCGTTTTAGATTCTTACGATACACCCTAAAAAAATCTCCAATCAGCTTCTTCTGCGTCAGGCTATCATTGGACTGGCGGATATAGGCTGCTTGAAATTCATCCGTACCGGCTTTGTTTATCTTTCGTTTCAAATCGGCCGGAAAAACATTCCATTGACTGGATATTTCAGGTTCTAACGCCAGCCAGGAGGACACTTTATATGTTAAAATTCTGTTGGAAAATTCTTTGAAATCCCGCCATTCTACAGCACTGAACTTCTGCACGAACATCTTAAAAATAGCTTCTCCTGAAATAGGGCTGGTTAACGAAATACGGATATTTCCATAAGAGAAATGCGGTGTACTAACCATCCGATTTCGGATTCTATTCCCGCCGATAAGAGCAATGGGATTCCCATCATCTTCCAAACTAAAAAAGGATGCCGGGAAATCAAAAATATTTTCGATAAGGATATTTAAAGCAGGATTACACCCATGAGTCAGCACTGTTCCGGTGTTGATCTGGGGGGTCAAAGATTCATATTCGGAAGCGGAAATTTCACGCAATATCATAGTTCAAATATAAAAAAATTGCTGATTTTCACGGAATGAAGCAATCTAAAAATGCTGCCATGGAGCTCGTTGGAATAAAATGGTTGTGTAAGAACTTTTATAGAGCCAATTTTTTATATTTGCACACATTTCAAACAAATTCTAATATTCATTAAATCAACAGTGTATGAAAAAACTCTTCAGCCTCGTAGCACTACTTTCCATTGGATTGGGAAGTTTTGCGAGTGAAGCCGACCTGGTGATCCCAGAACAGATTAAGGATCAAACCATCCTTTATTATGGATTCATTATCACGCTTTTAGGCTTCCTATTTGGGCTTTATCAATTTATGAAAGTAAAAAAGATAAGTGCTCATAAATCGATGTTAGATGTAGCACAAGTTATTTTTGAGACAGGAAAAACATATCTTATTCAGCAAGGGAAATTCCTGGTTATTCTTTTCATCTTCATTGGAGCCGCCGTCAGTTTCTATTTTGGATACCTGTCGGAAGCCAACTTTGGACTTGGTGGAGTGTTGATGATTTTAGGATGGACAGTCTTAGGGATTGCTGGATCCTATGCTGTTGCCTGGTTTGGTATTCGAATGAATACGCTGGCTAATTCCCGAATGGCATTTGCTTCTCTCGAAAGAAAACCTATCAAACTGTTGAATATTCCATTGAATGCCGGTATGAGTATCGGTGTTGTGTTGATTTCACTGGAATTAATAATGATGTTAATTATCCTGCTGTTTGTTCCTGGTGAATTTGCCGGTGCCAGCTTCATTGGATTTGCCATAGGTGAATCGCTCGGAGCTTCTGCACTCCGTATTGCCGGCGGTATCTTTACCAAAATTGCTGATATTGGCTCTGACCTGATGAAAGTTATTTTCAAAATTGGGGAAGATGATCCACGAAATCCCGGAACCATCGCCGACTGTGTGGGTGATAATGCAGGAGACAGTGTTGGACCAACTGCTGATGGATTTGAAACTTATGGAGTAACCGGTGTTGCTCTTATTTCCTTTATACTCTTAGCGGTAACCGGCGCTGAATTGCAAACTCAGCTTCTGGTATGGATTTTTGTGATGAGAATTATGATGATTGTTACTTCCATCCTCTCTTTTGGAATTAATAATGTGATTAGCAAAGCTAAATACGATAAAGTAGATGATCTTGATTTTGAAAAACCGCTTACTTCGCTGGTATGGATTACATCAATTTTATCTATCGCAGTGACTTATATGGTCAGTTATTTAATGATTCCTGAAATCAATGGGAATAGCGATATGTGGTGGATACTTTCAACCATTATAAGTTGCGGAACCTTTGGTGCTGCTTTGATTCCCGAATTCACTAAACTATTTACAAGTCCTAAATCTACGCATGTAAAAGAAGTAGTTGAAGCCTCCAAAGAAGGTGGTGCCTCTTTAAATATTTTATCAGGCTTAGTTGCTGGTAACTTTAGTGCATTCTGGCAAGGCATGGTATTCTTTTTATTGATGTTTGTGGCTTATTATGCCAGCAGTTTCGGCCTGGATATCAATGAGGGCGGATTCATGATTTATCCTTCCATTTTTGCATTTGGATTGGTGGCTTTTGGTATGTTAGGAATGGGTCCGGTTACTATCGCAGTTGATAGCTATGGACCTGTAACTGATAATGCTCAATCCATCTACGAATTGTCATTGATTGAGGAAATTCCGAACATCTCAGAAGAAATCAAAAGAGATTATGGTTTTACTCCTGATTTTGAGAAGTCAAAACATTACTTAGAGGCCAATGACGGTGCAGGAAATACCTTTAAAGCCACGGCTAAACCGGTATTAATCGGAACAGCCGTTGTTGGAGCAACCACCATGATTTTCTCGCTTATTTTAGTGATTCAAGGGACGCTGGGCATTGATCCTGAAATGGTACTCAACTTGTTGAATCCTTATTCAATCTTTGGTTTCTTATTAGGTGGAGCAGTCATTTACTGGTTTTCCGGCGCTTCTATTCAAGCCGTAACAACCGGTGCAAGTCGTGCTGTTGCATATATCAAAGAGCACATCAACCTGGATCCAAATGCTCCTAAAAAAGCGGATGTTGAAAAATCAAGAGCAGTGGTTAAAATTTGCACGCAATATGCTCAAAAAGGGATGTTTAATATTTTTGTGGCCATTTTCTCCTTTGCTTTGGCCTTTGCATTTTTATCTTCTCCGGTTGGCCTTACTGCCGAAATGAGTCCGGAAGAAAAATTAAAATTTGCTGCTCCGGTTTCACTTTTTGTTAGTTACTTGATTTCCATTGCTTTCTTTGGTTTATATCAGGCTATTTTCATGGCCAATGCCGGTGGTGCCTGGGACAATGCTAAAAAAGTGATTGAAGTAGATATGAAAGAAAAAGGAACTGAATTACACGCAGCTTCTGTTGTAGGTGATACAGTTGGTGATCCTTTTAAAGACACCTCATCGGTTGCTTTGAATCCTATCATTAAATTCACCACCTTATTTGGATTATTGGCCATGGAAATCGCTATATCAGAAGCTTTCCGTCCAATTGCTCATTATGTAGGTTTAGTATTTTTAGCAGTCGCCTTGTATTTTGTTTATCGCTCTTTCTATAAAATGAGAATAAGATACTAGTCATCTGTTAGCTGCATAAAAAAAGACCACTTCGAAAGGAGTGGTCTTTTTTTTGGAATCTATTTAAAAGTTAATTAGCCACATTTAGAGTTTCCGCAACTGGTGCAAATCAAACATCCTTCTTGATAGATGAGCGTTGTATTGCCGCAATTAGCACATTTCTGACCATGTTTTACCACCGTTCCATCTGGTATGTATTTCTTCAGGGAACGTGCTACTCCGGCTTTCCAGTTATTAATGCTTTCGTTATCGAAAGTCATTGAATTAATAAGATTTACTACATATTCAATAGGCATTCCATGACGTAGCACGCTGGAAATGAGTTTGGCGTAGTTCCAGTATTCTTTATTAAACTGATGGGAAAGACCTTCAAGCGTTTTGCGATAACCCAGGCGGTCGGTAAATTGGAA
>JAIPAR010000117.1 GCA_021739985.1 Bacteroidales bacterium
CTCAATTTATTCGTCCCGAATCGCTTCGCTCTCGGGATTTCGCTTCGCTCAATTGATTCGTCCTGAATCGCTTCGCACTCGGGATTTCGCTTCGCTCAATTTATTCGTCCCGAATCGCTTCGCACTCGGGATTTCGCTTCGCTCAATTTATTCGTCCCGAATCGCTTCGCTCTCGGGATTTCGCTTCGCTCAATTGATTCGTAGAGAGGATTTGTGAACTATGTATCTCAACTTCGCGAATTCCTTGCTATTTTTTTAAGATTGCGGTTAAGATTTAGAAAGTTTCAAAACTCAGCAAATAAACAAATAAACAAATAAATTGAGCGAAGCGAAATCCCGAGAGCGAAGCGATTCGGGACAAATAAACAAATCAACAAATCAACAATATACTGAGGAAGTAGCTTATTTTACTCCCCAAACATGGCTTCGATGTTGTTGAATTTGGTGTTGTAATCTTTCATGGCTTCGATAATGACTTTTTTAGCCGTTTCAGAACCATAAGTATGGGTGATCTCAGCATTGCGCTTGTCCTGCCCGGGCATGTCTTTATAGGTCAGGAAATAATGCTTTAAGCGCTCAATAACCATCGGAGGAAGATCGGTTACTTCTTTGTAATTCATGTAAACCGCATCATTGTTCAGCACCGCAATTATCTTATCATCCGCCTCATTGCCATCAATCATCCTAAATCCTCCAATCGGCCGTGCCTTGGCCAAAATATTGCCGTGAGCAATGGTCTTTTCAGTCAAAATACAAATATCCAACGGGTCACAATCCCCAATGATATCGGGACGCTCCAGGGCTTCGACGCTTAAAAATGCTACATTCTTGCTGCAATACGTTTGCGGAATGAAACCATACAAAGCCGGAATCACATTGGAGAATCGCTGCGGCCGGTCAATGCGGATATATCCACTGTCTTTATCAATTTCATATTTAACCGTATCCGTTGGTACCATTTCGATAAAGGCCATAATTACATCAGGCGCTTCCGGACCAATTTCCACGCCATGCCAGGGGTGACTTTTATAGCGCAAACCCATTAGCTTGCCTATCTGGTCCATGATATTGTTTTTCATCTTCATAATTTCACTGTTTGATTAAGTTACGTACCATCAAGAATGTTTGGTAAATTGTACTTTGCCTTAGTCCTAAATAGTTATGATTCACTGATTTAGGTCTAAAACCTAACGTCTGAGTGCCATATTGATTTTGTCAACGCTGTCTTTGGCATCTCCGTAGAGCATATCCGCATTTTCCTTGTAGAATAGTGGGTTCTCAACGCCTGCATAACCTGCTGCCATAGAACGTTTCATGACAATAACTTTTTTGGCGTTCCAAACTTCGATAACCGGCATTCCATAAATAGGAGAGCCAGGATCGTCCTGAGCACCCGGATTAACGATGTCGTTGGCGCCAATGACCATCACCACATCGGTTTCTGGAAGATCTTCATTAATTTCTTCCATCTCAAGAACGATATCGTAAGGAACATTCGCTTCAGCCAGCAATACATTCATGTGACCAGGTAAACGGCCTGCAACGGGATGGATTCCAAATCGAACCTTTTTACCGGCTTTACGCAGAATATCAACTAAGTCATAAACAGGATACTGCGCTTTGGCTACAGCCATACCATAACCCGGAACAATAACCAGCGAGCTGGATTCTTTCAGGAGTTCAGCCACTTCATCATGGGTGATAGAAGTAACTTCACCTTCCATTTCTTTGGTCGATGCAACTGCAACGCCTCCAAATCCGCCTAAAATCACGGAAATAAAGGAACGATTCATGGCGCGGCACATGATGATGGAAAGAATAGCTCCGGACGAACCAACCAAGGCACCGGTTACGATAAGTAAATCATTCCCCAACATAAATCCGGCAGCAGCAGCAGCCCAACCCGAATACGAATTAAGCATGGAAACAACCACCGGCATATCGGCTCCACCAATCGCCATCACCAACATTACGCCGATAAAAGCGGCAATTGCGGTCATGATATACAGGTAAGTCCATTGACTAAGCCCGGCATCAAGTGTGAATAATACCATCATGGTTAAGGTGATGATAACCAGCAGGATATTGATTGCATGACGACCTGGATAGAGGAGTGGTTTACTCATGATTTTTCCTTCCAGTTTACCCCAGGCAATGATTGAACCTGTAAACGTAATGGCACCGATGAAAACACCCAGATAAACCTCAACAAGGTGAATACGTTCCATAGCCGTTGCAAATTCAGGATCTGCATGAGCTTCGCCGGGATTAATAAAAGAACCGTAGCCAACCAGCACAGCAGCAAGTCCAACAAAACTATGCAGGATAGCTACTAATTGAGGCATGGAAGTCATTTCTACTTTGCGGGCTACCACGATGCCAATTATGGCAGCAATAGCAATGGCTACAAGGATATAAGCATGTCCTTGTACAGATTCTCCCATAATGGTAGAAAGAATGGCGATAATCATCCCGATGATACCGTAGAAAACGCCTTTTTTAGCTGATTCCTGTGAAGATAAGCCTCCGAGGCTCAGGATGAATAAGATACTTGCAAATAAGTATGCTGCTGTTTGTAAATTTCCTGTAATCATCTTTCCTTACTTTTTAAACATTTTCAACATACGGTGAGTTACAAAGAAACCACCAACCACATTAATACTGGCAACCAGTGTAGCGATAAAGGCCAGAATAGTTGCGAGAGAACTCCATTCATCGGTTGTTTGAAGTAAACCACCAATAATGATAATTCCCGAAATAGCGTTTGTTACGGCCATTAGCGGAGTATGAAGGGCATGCGATACATTCCAGATGACCTGCCATCCTACAAATACGGCCAACACAAATACGGTGAAGTGGCCCATAAATACCGGAGGAGCTACTTGTCCGAGTAAACCAAGCAAGACAGCAATAATCAGAAGACTGATAGCTGTGGAAGCGCCGGATTTAGCAGCTTGTTTTTCAGGAGTTTTATGGGTGTCAGTCGTAGCTTTTGGCTTTTGAGGACTAACCGGAAGTGGTTCAGGCGGCCAGTTGATGGCTCCGTTGTAGGTAACCATAGCACGTTTCACCACATCATCATTCATATCAATCTTGAATCCTTCGGCTTTGCCCATATCATCCAGCAAATGACAAAGATTATTGCCATATAACTGGCTGGCCTGATGAGGAAGCTGGTCGAGTTTACCCAGGATGGTAACACCATTGCTGGTGGTATAAACTTCATCTTTTTTAGTCAATACGCAATTTCCACCGGATGATGCAGCCAGGTCAACGATAACGGAGCCTGGTTTCATCGCTGCGACGTGATAGTCGAGAACGAGTTTGGGAGCTTCACGTCCCGGAATCTGAGCGGTAGTAATAATGATGTCAACATCTTTGGCTTGCTCGAGGAACAAAGCCATTTCAGCATCAATAAATGCCTGACTCATTACTTTGGAATAGCCGGAATCGGTTGAGCCATCTTCTTCAATCTCAACGGTGAGGAATTGAGCACCCATGCTTTGGATTTGCTCAGCAACTTCTTTGCGGGTATCAAAAGCACGCACGATAGCACCGAGAGAATGAGCTGTACCAATGGCGGCAAGCCCGGCAACTCCGGCTCCAATCACAAGGATTTTAGCCGGTTCTACTTTCCCGGCGGCGGTGATTTGTCCGTTTAAAAATCTTCCAAAATGATTAGCCGCTTCAATCACCGAACGATAGCCTGCGATATTGGCCATGGAAGAAAGAACGTCCATTTTTTGTGCACGTGAAATACGAGGAATCGCATCCATGGCAATAGCATTAATTTTCTTCTCGGCTAGTTTTTGAAGCAAAGCCTGATTTTGCGCCGGCCATAAATAACTCAAGGTCACTGTACCGGGTTTCATCAAGTCGATTTCTGCGGAAGTAGGAGGCTGAACTTTTAAGATGAGTTCGCTACTTGCATAGAGCTCTTGCGCTGTTTGAATGATTGATGCTCCGGCTTCCAGAAAAGCTTCGTCTGAATAATTAGCCGGAACGCCGGCTTTGGATTCAATTTGGACAGAGAAACCCTGTTTCAGGAGACGCTGAACGGTTTTGGGCGTGGCTGCTACCCTTAGTTCCTGCCGGTCGATTTCGCGTGGAATTCCAACTTTCATGTGAGTAAATGGTATTAGGCAGTCAAGCTGTCAAACCCCTGACACAAAAATCGATGCTTCATGCGAAATTTTTGAACCATGAGCCTGTTAGTTGACTTGAATGATGATTTTATATTCATAAAATGATGAATCACAATGCTTTACGATATATCTTCTGAGCCTGGATTTATTCATTTTATTTTCGAATCGATTTGTATTTTTTCGCGGTCACAAAGATAAAATTAATCCAATGTAGTCATGAAAAATTGTGGATTGCTTTCCAAATAAATGTTGAAAAACATCATAATTCTTCCCGGATTTATTTTATAAGCATCATTTGGAATATAATTCCTTTTCCTTGATGAGAATTACTTTTCCATACTTGCCAATAGCCTCTAAATCCAGTAATTTTTGATTGCCTACAATTGAAATAATATGAGGTTTTGGTTTGATAAAAGAGCTATGAAAATCAACTACATCATTGAAATCCAACGCTTTATATTTATCAAGCATCCACACAATAGGGTCTTCCGTATAACCTTTTTCCTTCCAGTCCTGTACGGTGAAACTCAAATTTCTAAACGAAGGACGTGAACTTTGCATGGTCAGACTCAGATAGTTTTTAACCATGGGCATACGCTCCGGTTTTTGCGGCATATTTTCAAGGATATCGGTGTAAACACTAAGCGCTTCAAGCGTTTTATCAGCCTGAGTACCTACATAACCCGTATAATAAGTCATGAATCCAGGTTTGTCCATGGTATGATATCTTCCGGATGCAGAATAGGATAAGGAACGGAATTCGCGAATTTCCTGCAAGACGATTCCGGAGAATGACCCACCGAAATAGATGTTAAATGCGGAAATCTGAGGCAAAAATTCGGTATCGAATGGGTCGCCATTTTGCAGGAAGTAAATGTTGCTTTGGATTGCTTTTTTATTGTGTGTGAAATAGACTGTATTTTCCTTGAATTCCTGTACGGGAATATAATAGGGAGCAGTTCCAGGTTTGGCTTGATTGGGTAATTCAATATATGCATTGATGTAATCCACCAGTTGCTCGGCTTGTGTATTTCCGGAGAAATGAAATTCGGATTGATAGGTTTTAAGTGTGGAAAGAGCTGAACTCAGTTGCTCTTTGTTGATTTTCTTAACTTCTTTCAAGGTCATACGGGAAAGATAATCCGATTGTTTTCCGTACTTGACATACTCAAAGAGAGCATCTGCAACGGATTGGGGTTCGGAGCGTTCAAACTTCCGGTTTGTCTTTTCATCTTCAAAAATTTTCCCAACCGCATTCTCATTGAAATCCGGTTCTTTGAGCAATTCTCCAAGCAGTTTGAGGGCAGTTTCCAAATTGGCTTCAGGCCCTGAAAGCTGGATATCGAAGTTGGCATCGCCGGCGGAAAATGAATAGGAACAACCCAGTAAACCCATCTCCGTTTTAAAAGTAAGGGCCGTTTTCCCCAGGGTTCCACTATAGCTAAAGGCAGAACTTAGGTAAGCCAGTTCCCGTATGTTTTTGGTCCCGGTTAAATAACGGAAGGTAAGATTGAAAATGTCGTTTACCGGATTTTTGACTTGATACAAATAAACAGATGGTTTAATTTCACTAGTCTGTATATCTTCTTTAAAATCAATTACTTTGTAGTTTATTTCCTGAACGGGATTTTGACGGATTTGGTCGGCATAAGCCGAATGTACTTCCTGATTGGATATAACAGGCTTAAATCCGGGTTTCACGATTTTTTCAGATTTGGGGAATCCCATTTTACTATGAAAAGCCAGATAATTATCTCCAAAATATTTATTGGCGATTTGAATTACTTCATCCTTCGTAACGGCCATTATTTTAGCAGGATAGTTAAACATAGCATCAATGCTTTCACCATATACAAAAGCATCAGCCAACAACATGGCGCGACCGAAATTATTCTCCAGTCCTGATTGAAATTCAACGTATTTCTCAATCTTGATGGCCTCAATTAGTTTTTCATCGAATTTGCCTTCTCTGAGATTTTTAATCTCCTGAACGATTAAGTTTTCAGCTTTTTGATTGGATTGTTGAAAAAGTTTAGGCACAAAAAGAAAAATAGTTGCACCATAATCCTGATAAGGCATATCAAAGGCGGCAGCTGCCATGATTTGATTGTTCAACATTAATTGGTCGAGCAAACCGGTTGAACTCCCATTGGTTAAAATGCTTGTGGCAATATCCAGTTTGATTTTATCCGGATGAAGTTTAGGAACGGTACGGAAGCCCATCAATCCCAGGTTAACGGGCGAAAAGCGACCGGAAACAAATTCACGGCCTTTGAATGGAGCTTCTTCGTAAACCGGGCGTTTGGGCAATTCCCCTGAGCGAAGACGATTGAATTTTTCCTCAATTATCGGCCTGATTTCATCTACATTAAAATTACCGGATAATATAAGTGCCATATTGTTAGCAACATACCAGGTATTATAAAACGCAATCATTTTGGATA
>JAIPAR010000005.1 GCA_021739985.1 Bacteroidales bacterium
GCCCATATAGGCTGCAATCGAGCCACCACCGGGGGCAGGAGATTCAGATGCGGTTTCATGCACAAAATCAGTCAGATTCATATCGACTAATTTTTTACCGGTATTTTCCTTGGCCAGAATATACTCAATGATTTTTTTATCCGGGTCGAAAGGATATAACTCGTTTAATCCGAGTGATTTAACAGCTATTTTGATGATTTCGCGATCGGAGATTCCTGTTGAGCGCTGTTGTTTTTTAAGGAAGTATTTCCCGGCATCCAGCATCGATTTTAAAGGTACTACACCTACAAGCTCTGAGCCCGTTACACGCAATCCACGTGAATTAGCGCGCTCATATACAGCCTCATAAGCTTCGTGCATCGAAGCAACGGAGATATCAGTCAGATTCATGGAGATTTGGGCGATTCCAAATTCTTCGATGAACCAGCCAATTGCTTTCACTGATTTAAGCATACCCGGTTCCCACACTTTATTTCCTTTCTCATCGAGAACGATTTTTCCGGTTATTGGATTTCCTTCTCTTTTCACACGACCTTTTTCGCGTACATCAAAAGCGATGGAATTAGCTCGCCGGGTAGAGGTGCTGTTCAGGTTGACATTATAGGCAACCAGGAAGTTTCTTGCACCGACTGCTACTGCACCTGATTTAGCCACTTCTTCATTCCAGCCGGCCGGTCCAAAGTCGGGTTTCCATTCCGGATTTTCCAATTTGGCAGCAAGTCCTTCATATTCACCTGAACGGCAATTTGCCAGGTTTTTGCGTTTCGGTTCACGAGCAGCTGACTCGTAGCAGTAAACCGGGATATTGAGTTCATTTCCAATACGTTCTGCTAAGCGATGTGCATATTCAACCGTTTCTTCCATGGTGATATTTGAAACAGGCACGAGTGGGCAAACATCGGTAGCACCAAAACGGGGATGAGCCCCTTTGTGATGACGCATATCGATGAGCTCTTTGGCTTTTTTGACTGCTTGAAAAGCTGCTTCAATCACGTTTTCCGGCTCTCCAACCATCGTTACAACGGTGCGGTTGGTTGCTTTACCGGGGTCCACATCAATGACCTGGACGCCTTCAATTTTTTCTACTTCAGCTCTTATTTGCCGGATGATTTCCATGTTATTTCCCTCAGAGAAATTGGGGACACATTCGATTACCTGTTTCATGGTTTTATAATTAGATTTTAGTGCGCGATTGGAAAATGCCTAAACCCAGCTAATCTCCGAATTGGGTGGTTGAGATGGGCATTGTTCATGAATAAATAGTTGTGAAAGTGATTTTTTTTTAGCTAGGATTCTTGCAATTCTCTGATTAAGTCTTCCGGCTGGATGGCAACAACGCCAGGCTTTTCACATACAAGCCCACCGGCCAGATTAGCCAATTCGGCGGAAGTTTTTAAATCAACGCCGGCTGCCTGACAAAGTGCTACGGTAGCGATAACGGTATCCCCGGCACCTGAAACATCCGAAATAGCACGAGGTTTGGCAGGTATGATGAAATGCTCTTTCTGATTGCAGGCAAACATACCTTTAGCACCCAGCGTCACTATCATTTGCTCGATTTTATGCTTCTTCATAAAGATATGACAGGTCTCGAACAGATTTTCAGTATTTACATCACTGTTGATTCCTTCCCTCATCTCTTTCAGATTAGGCTTGAATAAGCTTGCTTTATTATAGCGATTGAAGTTTTTCTTTTTAGGGTCCACAAAAACGGGCACTTTGTATTGATGACAAAGCTCGGTGATTCCTTCAATGATTACCGGTGTAATAGTTCCCTTATCATAGTCCTGAAAAATAACAGCATCCGGCTTCAGACTTTTAAAGAGTAACAAAATTTGGCCTAAAAATTCCTGCTCGATTAATTCATTCAGATTAAAAGTAACTTCTTCATCAAATCGTATTAGTTGTTGATTGTTACTGATGATACGGGTTTTCACCGTGGTTGGGCGGTATGGGGAAGTTACAATCCCTTCGGTACCCAAAAGCTCTTCATGTAATAAGTCAAGTAATTGATGCCCATTTTCATCTTGTCCGATGACCGCACATAGCAGTGGAGTAGCGCCCAGAGCTTGCAGATTACGGGCTACATTGGCAGCTCCTCCAAGCCGGCTTTCCTTTTGTCGCACAGATACAACCGGGATTGGGGCTTCGGGAGATATCCTTTCAACCACACCAATTAAGTAATTATCGAGCATAACATCACCGATAACCATCACTTTTAGGGATTTAAATGCCTCCAGCAGTTTTTCTGCTTCCTGAATGTTCATCATATCTTAACTAAATAATGAGAATTATTTTCCCGGTGCAAAGATAGAGCTTTGTTAATTTGCATGTTGGATTTTTTCTAATAGATATAAATATTTACGTACTTTTGCCGACCTTTTAAATAACAAATAGCCCAGGTAAAAAACACTTTATGACAGAAATTCGGAATATTGCAATCATTGCGCATGTTGACCATGGAAAAACCACCTTAGTGGACAGAATCTTACATCAGGTTAAGTTATTTCGTGATAATCAACAGGTTGATGATTTAATACTGGATTCCAACGACCTGGAAAGGGAGCGTGGAATCACCATTTTAGCAAAAAACGTATCCGTAAGATATAAGGGTACTAAAATTAATATCATCGATACTCCGGGTCACTCCGATTTTGGAGGTGAAGTTGAACGCGTATTGAATATGGCTGATGCTGTATTATTATTGGTAGATGCCTTTGAAGGACCTATGCCGCAAACACGTTTTGTGCTGCAAAAATCCTTGCATTTAGGTTTACGCCCTATTGTAGTGATTAATAAAGTCGATAAACCTAATTGTAAACCGGAGGAAGTTCACGAATTGGTTTTTGATTTGATGTTTAACCTAGACGCTACGGAGGAGCAATTAAATTTCCCAACCGTTTATGGTAGTTCCAAACTAGGATGGATGGGACCTGATTACCAAAATCCAACAAGCGATATCAGTTATTTACTGGATACCATCATTGATTATGTGAAGCCATACAAGCTTAATCCGGGTCATTTTCAAATGCAAATTTCCTCGATTGATTATTCAACTTATGTGGGTCGAATTGCTGTAGGACGT
This sequence comes from Bacteroidales bacterium, assembly GCA_021739985.1. GTDB lineage: Bacteria > Bacteroidota > Bacteroidia > Bacteroidales > M50B96 > M50B96. The sequence continues at coordinate 3,086 of JAIPAR010000005.1, forward strand.
ATTTCCCGCGGCTCTTTGAAAGCCGGAGATCAAGTTGGAGTTATTCGAATTGATGGCCGTATGGAAAAGGCTGTGGTTAAAGAGTTATACCTTTTCGAAGGATTAGGAAAAGAGCGCATTAAACATGAGATTTATGCAGGAGAAATATGTGCCATTTTTGGCATTGAAGATTTTGATATTGGAGATACAGTAACAGATTTGGAATTTCCTGAAGTTCTTCCACGTATTTCGGTAGATGAACCGACCATGAGCATGCTCTTTACTATTAATGATTCTCCTTTCTTCGGAAAAGAGGGTGAATTTGTTACTTCCCGTCACATTCGTGACAGACTATATAAAGAGACTGAAAAGAATTTAGCTCTTCGGGTTGAAGATACAGCCACAGCTGATAAGTTTTTAGTGTTTGGTCGTGGGATTCTGCACCTTTCCATTCTGGTTGAAACCATGCGTCGGGAAGGTTTTGAGTTCCAATTGGGTCAGCCTAAAGTTCTCACGAAGGTAGTTAATGATATCCTCATGGAACCCGTGGAGTATTTGACCGTTTTGGTTCCCGAAGAATTTAGCTCCAAAGTTATTGACCATGTTACCCGTCGTAAAGGGGATATCGTTATTATCGAAACAAAGAATGATCGTATTCATCTGGAATTCTCGATTCCGTCCCGCGGATTAATTGGTTTATCCAGCAATTTACTGACTGCAACCGAAGGGGAAGCAGTTATCTCGCATCGATTTAAGGCTTACGAACCTTGGAAAGGAGATATTAATCTTCGCCGGAATGGTGCTTTAATTGCCATGGAAGCTGGAAATGCTTTTACTTATTCTATTGATAAGCTACAAGACAGAGGTAAATTTTTCATTGACCCGAACGAAGATGTATATGTAGGTCAGGTTATTGGTGAAAATACCCGTCAGGATGATATGGTTGTGAATGTCACGAAGTCAAAGAAGCTCACCAATGTTAGAGCTTCCGGTACCGATGATAAAGCTTCAATTACTCCGGCGATTCGTTTTTCGCTCGAACAGTGTATGGAATATATCGCCGATGATGAATATGTGGAGGTTACACCTAAATCGCTGCGTTTGCGGAAGATTATTCTGAACGAAACTGATAGAAAAAGGGCACGATCAGCAGCTAAAAGCTGATCATGCCCCTTTTAAAAATTCGAAAAAGAATGGGTATTACTTGGTCACTTTTAAAACGTCAGTAACAGCTTGTTGAAAGCTTTCTTTGGGTAGTGCTCCCTTAGCCATTTGAGGTTGACCTTGCATAGGAATAAAAAGTAAAGAAGGAATAGACTGGGTTTGGAAAACCTGGGCTAGTTCCTGTTCTTTATCAACATTCACTTTATAAACCTGGAGTTTTCCTTTGTATTCTTCCTGAAGCTCTTCTAAAATTGGAGCAATCATCTTACATGGTTTACACCAGTCTGCGTAAAAATCGACAATGGCTGGAAGTTGGCCTTCATATTTCCATTCCGTATTTTTTTCATAATCGAACACTAATTGTTTAAACTCTGCAGCAGTCAGGTAAATTATTTTGGTGCCTGCATTCGCTGAAACAGTTTTCTGAGGTTCGCCTTCGGATGGTTGATTGAGTGCTTCGATGACAGCGCTGGCATCATCCTGCGTGGCTTCGCTTTGTTTGCTTTGGTCGGCATTGCTTTCAGCCTTTCCACTGCATGCGGTTGTCCCTAACATCAGCCAGCTTAACATCAAGGCCGACATGGTCATTCTAATCCGGGTCATAGTGTTGATTATTAAATGGTTACTTTTAATACATCAGCGATGGCTTTCTTAAAAGTGTCTTTAGGAAGAGCACCCATGGCCATTTGAGGTTGTTCGTTCATTGGTACAAAAAGTAAAGAAGGAATGCTTTGAATGCCAAACACACCGGCTAATTCGCGCTCATTTTCCGTGTTTACTTTGTAAATAACGAGTTTATCACCATATTCTTTTTGTAATTCTTCTAAAATCGGAGCCACCATTTTACAGGGACTACACCAGTCTGCGTAAAAATCTATCAAACAAGGAACTTGTCCTTCGTATTTCCACTCTTTGTTTTGTTCCCAGTTAAATACTTTTTCCTGAAACGTTGCTTTGGTTAAATGCTCTAATGCCATTGTGTGTTTTGTTATTGTGATATTAAAATATTTAAAAATCTAGATGTGTCGATATGTCAATTTTTATGCCAAAGCCAACTTCTGATTCCTTGCTGGCAAATTGCAGATTTTGTTGTAATTTTGTCAGTCTTATCGGCTATATGTCAGTAATTGACGGGTAAATATACAAATCTATCTCACAATTCAGTCGATATGGATGATTATCAATCTATAAAAAGATTTTAAATACTTGATTATTAATAATTTGGAAAATAGGATTGCCAAAGCGCTTCAATCGCCTTTGTATCAAAAAATTTCCGACCTGGCGGAAGAATGCTCAATTCCTACCTACTTGATAGGTGGGTATGTGCGCGATATTATATTGGAAAGACCCATTAAAGATATTGATATTATGGTCTTGGGTTCCGGTATTGAGATGGCCGAATTATTGGCTAAACGGCTGGGTAAATCGGTAAAAGTGACAGTCTATAAGAATTTCGGGACAGCCGCTTTGCGCTATAAAGGTCTTGATATTGAGTTTGTAGGCGCCCGAAAAGAGAGTTACGAACGTCATTCCAGAAAGCCTCAGGTGGAAATCGGAAGCTTACAGGATGATCAAAACCGCCGCGATTTTACAATCAATGCGCTTGCCATCAGTTTAAATAAGGCTGATTTTGGAACCTTGATTGATCCTTTTGGCGGTATTGCCGATATGCAGGCTCAGCTCCTGCGCACTCCATTAAATCCAGATATTACTTTTAGTGACGATCCGTTAAGAATGATGCGTGCTATTCGTTTCGCTGTTCAATTGGGTTTTACGATTGATGATGAAGCGATGGAAGCGATTAGTCGGAATGCTTCACGTCTGGAGATTATCAGCCGTGAGCGGATTATCGATGAGATTAATAAAATGATGCTGACTCAACGTCCTTCAATTGGTTTTAAATTGATGGATCGCTGCGGAATTTTACCACTGGTCTTTCCGGAACTGGCTGCTATGAAAGGCGTTGATGAGATAGATGGGAAAGCTCACAAGGACAATTTTTATCATACTTTACAGGTACTCGATAATATTTGCCAGACTACGGATGATTTATGGCTGCGTTGGGCTGCCTTGTTGCACGATATTGCTAAACCACCCACCAAGAAGTTTATCGAAGGGCAGGGCTGGACTTTCCATGGGCATGAATTTCTGGGTGCTAAAATGGTTCCGGGAATATTTAAACGATTGAAGTTGCCACAGAACGAGAAAATGAAGTTTGTCCAGAAGATGGTATTGCTTCATTTACGTCCCATTGTCCTGGCTGAAGATATCGTGACGGATTCTGCAATTCGACGACTTTTGTTTGATGCAGGGGATGACATCGATTTATTGATGAAACTGGCTGAAGCCGATATAACCTCCAAAAATGAAACGAAGGTGGCTCGCTATCTGGCGAATTTTAAATTAGTCAGAGAAAAATTGAAAGAGATAGAAGAGAAAGATGCAGTTCGAAATTTTCAACCTCCGGTAAGTGGCGAATTAATCATGGAAACGTACGGAATACCTCCGTCCCGGGAAGTTGGGCTGATCAAAGATGCGATCAAGGAAGCTATTCTGGAAGGTGAAATACACAATGATTTTCAGGAAGCATTTGAGTTTATGCTTCGCAAGGCCGATGAATTAGGATTAAAGCGAATCAAATAAAAAAAAGCTGTCCGGTTGGGCAGCTTTTTTTTTGTTTTATGCGGTGATGATTCCGGCAATTTCGTTATCCACCAGGATACGTCCACAGTATTCGCAGACGATAATTTTTTTACGGGAGCGGATATCCAACTGACGCTGAGGCGGAATTTGATTGAAACAACCTCCGCAGGCGTCCCGTTGTACGGATACAACGGCCAGTCCATTGCGGGCATTACCACGAATTCTTTTATAGGCAGTAACCAAACGCGGTTCAATCAGTTGACTGATTGTTTCAGAACGTTGGTGTAATTCTTCCTCTTCTTTCGAAGTTTCATTGATAATTTCAGTTAACTCAGCTTTTTTATGAGTCAGGTCGTTTTTCTTGTCAGCCAGTAAGGATTCAGAATCAGTAATATGAACTGTTTTTTCGGAAGACTGGACCGTGAATTCACGAATTCGCTTTTCAAAGAGCTCGATTTCCAGTTTTTGAAATTCAATTTCTTTCGTCAAGGAATCGAATTCCCGGTTATTCCGGACGTTCATTTGTTGCTCTTCGTATTTCTTAATCAGCGCTTTAGCTTCGAGAATGTTGTTCTGTTTGGAACGAATAGCAGTAGCCAGGGTTTCCAGCTCTTCTTTCAGATTAGTCATCCTTGTTTCCAGTCCGGCGATTTCATCTTCCAGGTCACCAACTTCCAATGGCAGCTCCCCACGCAGTATTTTAATCTTGTCAATCTTAGTATCGTTCTCTTGGAGCTCATAAAGCGCCCTTAATTTCTCCTCGACTGAAAGTTCTTTGTTTTCTTCCATTGTTCTATGTATCAATTACTTATAAATAAAATACCGGATTGCTTCCGGTTTTTGACAAATTGCACGCAAAAGTAGGAAATTTTTTCTTTAGTAATTCATAAAAAAGTTCAATCGTAAATTGTTCAGTTTCAAAATGTCCCGCATCTACAATAATGATTTTTCCTTCGGCTTCAAAAAAGTCATGGTATTTAAAATCAGCCGACAGGAAAAGGTCTGCTTTTTCCTGGATAGCTCTTTTAAGTAAGAAGCTGCCGCTACCTCCACAGAGGGCAACACGCTTAATCTTTTTCCCGTTCAGCCGGGTATGTTTGATGCAGCCGGCTTTCAGTACCTGTTTAATATGGTGTAAAAAATCAAGCGCATCCGATTCATCTATTTCGCCAATCATGCCGGCTCCCAGATAAGGGTTCTCGTTTTCGAGCGGGTATAAATCCCAGGCAACTTCTTCGTAAGGATGGGCCGCTAACATGGCCTTAACAACTGAATGTTTCAGCAGTTTTGGCAGAATTGTTTCGATACGTATTTCCGCTTCGGAATGCCTTATGAGTGGTTTTCCAACAAATGGATTTGTTTTTTCATTACCCCGGAAGGTTCCTGTCCCGGACAGATTAAAGCTACATTGGTCGTAATTGCCGATGACTCCTGCGCCGGCTTCGAAAATTGCCTCACGCACAACTTCTGCGGAAGATTCAGGAACAAAAACAACCAGTTTGACCAGATTACCTTTTAGCGGTTCCAGAATTCGTGGATGTTGCAAACCAAGTTTCTCGGCTAGTTTTCCATTGACTCCTTCCGGAACATTGTCAAGATTGGTGTGAGCTGCATAGAGTGCAATTCCATGTTGAATCGCCAGGATGACAATTCGTTCAGTTTCGGTGCTTCCGGTCAGTTTTTTAATCCCTTTAAATATTACCGGATGATGCGAAATAATCAAGTTGGAACCCAATTGAACAGCTTCCTGCAGGATTTCCTCGGTTACATCCAGGCAAAGCAATGCCGATTGAATTTCCATATCGGGGTTGCCGGTGATTAAGCCTGCATTGTCATAACTTTCCTGATATCCCGGAGGAGCAATCTGTTCGAGGTATTGCGTAATCTCTTTAAGTTTCACGATTTGTCCTTTTGGGGTTATGAAGAAATAAATGAATAGGCAATCTGCTATTCATGAGCGTCCATGGTTTTATACGCTTCAGTCAATAAAGCTTTGATACGTTTGAGTTTCGTTCCCAGCTCTGCTTTACGCGCTACGCTGTCCTGATTCGTATGAAGTTCCTGAATGGCTCCCTTGATGGTAAGCCCACGATCGCGTAGCAAATGGACAATGATTTGAAGGTTTTTAATATCTTCCTGTGTAAATAAACGGTTCCCCTTTTTATTTTTTTTAGGTTTCAGAATTTTAAAATTATTCTCCCAAAATCGAATGGTTGGGACTGTTTCATTAAACATTTCAGCGACTTCGCCGATACTATAAAACAATTTTTCCGTGTTTACACTGACATCCATACCAAATAAATTGAAAAAGCTAATATACGCTTAAATTGTTCCCATGGGACGATTTTGTTACTTTTGGCCTATAATTTTTTTTATCATGGATTACGGTACATTGTGTCAGGCGGCTATTCAAATTGTAAAGGATACAGGAGTTTATATACGCACGGAGCGGCAGTCTTTTGCAGCCAATAAGGTGGAAGAAAAGGGAATACACAATTTTGTGTCGTATGTGGACAAAGAAGCGGAGCGTCGGCTGGTAGAAGGTTTCAAAGGGCTATTGCCATCCTCTTTTTTTATTACAGAAGAAGATACGGTTGAAGCCGCGCAGGGGGAGTTTACCTGGATTATTGACCCCTTGGATGGAACGACTAATTTCATTCATAATCTTCCTCCTTTTGCCATCAGTGTGGCTTTGCAGCATCATCAGGAAACTGTGCTGGGAATCATTTATGAAGTTACCGGAGATGAATGTTATTATTCTTGGAAAGGAGCACGCGCTTATCTGAATGGGACAATTATACAGTGCTCCCAAACCTCCCGGGTTCATGATTCTCTGATTGCAACCGGCTTTCCGTATTATGATTACGAACGAATGAAATCATTCTTACATAGCCTCGAATATTTTATGCGAAACAGTCATGGGGTGAGGAGGCTTGGTTCAGCAGCTACGGATTTAGCTTATGTTGCCTGTGGCAGATTTGAAGGATTTTATGAATATGGATTAAGCCCCTGGGATGTAGCAGCCGGCGCTTTTCTGGTTACCCAGGCCGGAGGCCGGGTTTGTGATTATCGCCTGGGAGACGATTATATTTTTGGTAAGGAAATCATCGCTTCCAACAACGGCATCTTCCAGGAATTCAGTACTTTATTGGCAGATATGTATCAGGGGAAGCATCTCTTAGACTGAAAGACAAGCAATTCTGAAAAGTAATTATCAGAAATCTAAACACGACGAGTATAATCCTCACCCAAATTCATAAATAATACTGATAATTGACACACAGAGATGCTCGCAGAAATTTTAAAAAAATCGTTTGACCAATACTTTACGGCTCCTATTGAGGCATGGGAAGAATTTGCCGGTTATTGCGAGCCTGTGACTTTTGAAAAAGATGAAATAATTAAAAGCCATAATGCTGTTGAAAAATATTTTTACTTCATTTTATCGGGCAGTGCGGGCATATTCCTTTGGAATGAAAATAATTTCGTGTGCCTTGATTTTGCGTTTGATCACAGTTTTTGTTGTGATTATATGTCTCTACTGTTAAAACAACCGACACCTTTGCAAGTGGTTTCCTTGGAACAATCGGAAATGGTTCGAATAAAAAGTGAAGATTTTTATAAATTAGGTAGGACGCCCGTAGGGCAAATTATTGTTCAAATATCTGCCGAGACTTCTTTTATAGACAAACAACAACAGCAGATTGAATTATTAACTAAAACAGCTGAAGAGCGATATAAGATATTGCTTAACAAGTTTCCTGCCATTTATAGTAGAGTGGCCCAAAAACACATTGCCTCGTATTTAGGCATTACTCCGCAAAGTTTAAGTAGAATCAGAAAGTTCTCCAAGTAGATTTTTTACCAAATGGTAACTTTTTTACACTGTTGATTTACCAATTTTGGAGCTTAATTTAATTTCAATTTATATGAGGACACTGATTCTAATAGTGGGAGTACTACTTTCAAGCTATTCATTTGGGCAGACTAAGCTTGATAAATCAGGTTTAGAAAGAAAAGGATTTGTATTTGGTCTGGGTATTGGGGCAGGAGTATTAAATTTAAGCACAAACGACACCCTGAGTGTTTCATTATCAGCAACTTTGCCAAATATTAAGGTTGGTTATATGATAAATAACCGACTTGCTTTGGTTGCCTTATTACCCGGAGCAAATTATAAATACAATGGTAATGACCGTGGTTTTGAGGGTTTTATTCTGGCAGGTCAGTATTGGTTAAAAGATAAGTGGTGGGTGCTTGCTGGAACAGGTCTAACATTTGATGCAGCTGCATTTTATACGGTGAAAGATCCTGGTACGGCAGGGTTCTATACAGGCATTCCTGCATTTTCATTAGCCACAGGGTATGAGATATGGCATAAAGGAAGCTTCGTATTAGACTTGCAGTATCGCGTATTTTTGGGGAAATCTAACTTGCCAAATGATGGGTATCGTAAAGGAATTTCAAATATGCTTACTGTTGGCTTTAATTGGGAATAAACAGAGTGAATTTAAATTTGGGAATCACATCTTTAATGGGAAATGTGATTCCAGCTAACAAAAAGGAATTGTAATGTTGAAAGGTCAAGGAGATATGTATCAGGGGAAAGGGAAATGATTCTTATTCGGTGTAAAACTGTATCATGCGGATGATTTCTTCTTCGCAAATTGCACAAAAACGCTCTGCATGGTTCGACCTCATGCGACAGTCAGGATAAGGGCGATACATGCCTCTTTGAACATAGCCGGCACCTTCATAGATTCCAATTTTCCCGTTGTTGTTCGGCCCGATGGGCGTTGGCACGGGCGTTAATGAATCTAATCGGCTCCCCCATTTAAGCGAGAGATCAACCAGATTGCTGATATTGGGATGCCAGTTCTCTTCCGCCGGATTATATAAACTTTCTACGGGCGTATCTTCATAGGCGTATTCATCAGCCAAAGCAGCGAAAGCATGCCCAAATTCGTGTACGAAAACTTCGGGCGATTCTGGATTATCGCTTGTAGCTAAACTGTAGAAATTGAATATACCACCGCCACCATAATAGGAAGAATTGACAAGTACATAAATTTGGTCATAGGGTACACAGGCAGCCAAATCCCGCATACCTTTCACATCCCGGGTGGTAAGATAGCGGTCAGAGCCAAAGGTAAAGAAGTGTGAATTGAGCAAGGTGTTTTTCCATTGATTTCTTCCGGGGATATCAGTGCCGGATTCAGCCGAGGCCGCTAAGACCAGGTATATATTGAATTTTTTTTGATAGGTTTTAAAAGGTTCATTTTCAAAGAAGTAATTCATGAATCGGGCTGCATCTTCCTTGAATTTCTTCATTTCATCGGCTTGATAACCTTCCGGTAAAATGACTATATCTACCTGGGTATGAGGATCACCCTGCTGGAAAAGGGAATGAACTTTATAATCCGGTGTGCCCGTCCGTTGAATGGAATAATCCAATGGATTTACCAATTGTTTATACAGCAATGAAAACTGATTGGAGTATTTGCGGCGATGAATTTCAAGGCGGATATTGTCCTTGGGGAATGGAAAAACGGCAGAGCCATAATAAGACCTGCTCATGTGTTTGGCTTCTTCGGTATCTTGCCATTCAAAAAACAAATCGCTGTATCCCCGGCTATAAATCAATTTTCCTTCGGGATGTGAATAAATACAAATTCGATAATCTCCCCGATTCAATGTGTCAATCAGATTTTTAATTGATCCACCCCAGAACTTTTCCTCTTTAAGTTGTTCAAAATAAATCTGTTGAATGTCTTTGTTTCCGGCAATGGTATAATCAAAGCGCAGACTTTTATCTATAAAATAGGAATCAAAATCGGATTGAGCGATGCTGAGGTTGCAGAGCAGACCCAAAACAGCGAGTAAAATACCTGTTTTCATCGGAAGAAATGTTCAAATTTTAGGTACAATTCATTCGGGATTGCTGTTTAAACCCGGGCAAATTCACGTGCCGGGATATCTTATAACCCGGGCAAAGTATCGAATATTTCACGGATTTTTCCGGAAGGCCGTTCGGTACTTACGTGGATAATTTTACCCTGAGGATCGATAAGTAAAAATCGGGGTATGGCATTCACCTTGTATTTAATCGCTAAATCCGAATTAAATGCTCCTTCTGCAAACAATTGCGTACCATAATTATCTTCCGAAACCATCTTTTCCCAGGCTTCTTTATCCTTATCAACCGAAACCGAAACAATAGCCAGGTTCCTGCCTTTGTAAGTTTCAACTAATTCTTTCAGACTTGGAATTTCGCGGCGACATGGTCCGCACCAGGTAGCCCAAATATCAATATAAAGGTATTTACCTAAAAAATCGCCGGATTTAACAAGCTCGCCGGACAGAGTATGTGCTTCCCAGGAGGGAGCCTCCTGACCGGGCATTAAACTAGCCCAGGAATCAATAGCTTCTTTCATTTTTTTCAGATATAGCGTATCGGTACAATGCTGATTAAAATAATCGATAACAAATTCCAGGTTGGAAGGGCCATAATAGCTGATATGGTCATTGAGGCCGTCAAATAGCAAATTGTTTCTGACGGCTGGTTCTTTGATATGCTCCGTGATTGCCATGAGCTCGGTTCTGATTTCGGCATCCGCCAGGGCTGGATTGACTAAGGAATCCTGTAACATCTTATCACTATAATAAGAAATCAGACTATGAGTGTAATTTTTTACTTCGTAGAGCTTTGAGTATTCCGGATTATTGATGTCAATTTGTTGGATAAAAGCATAATAGGAATTGGGCATTTCGGGATTTTCAGTTTGAGTGTAGTATCCATGATATACCGGATAGCGAAGCAGTTTATCACCTCTGTTGGCGGCATGTTTCACTTTAATCATCCGGAGAAAATCTTCATGAAAACTACTTTCATCACTTAATGCATTTAGCAATGAATCATTTTGAGAAAATAAAGAATCAATAAAATGCTGAAAAGCTTCACTTTCAAGGCTAAATACTTCTTTATAATCGATTTGATTCAGTAATTGGAAAGATTGGTTTAAATAGGCGTTTTCATCTCCCAAACTACCTGTATAATGGATGTTTAGAGGATTTGTCATCGAATCACCGTCCAGCCTGAGTTCTCCGCCGGGAACCAGGAAAAGCTCATACTTCGAGTTTCCAATCAATAAACGATAAAACCCCGGGGAATTAAGTTGAAGCTGATATTCGAAATTGCCTGCCGTCAGCGATATTGTATCTTTTGTATCTGCATTCCATACATAAAGCTCCGTAGTAACATCCATCGGAATATGACCACTAATTGAAGCTGTTTGCTCAGTTTGAGTATCGCATGCATTGAATAAAATAGCTGCAAATACTACGAGTTGAATTTTGTACATAAAGGTGATTTTATCGGTCACTAAAGTACGGTGAATTGCTTAAGTATCATGGTGCTGTAAAGTTTTATTTAGTTAAATAATCCAAAATGCCCGATTAATTCTTCCAAACTAGAGAATATACCTTTGTCCAATTCATGTTTTAAGCCTGAACTTATTACATTTGTGCAAATGGATGCGCATAAAAGAGTTTTTGGAACAATTTTCCTGGTGGTGATGCTAAGTTTATCTGGCCTCTCACAGGATATTCATTTTTCCCAGTTTTATGCACACCCTATAAAAACAAACCCGGCTCAGGTTGGAATGTCGGATGCTGCCTGGCGTTTCGGATTGCTTACCAAAAGTCAATGGAATAGCTTTACCAACGCCTATTCTACACTTTCTTTTACGGCTGATACCCGGCTTCCGTTTCGCTTGCCTGCCGGAATCACTCCGGCCGTCGGACTTGCTATCACCACCGACCAATCCGGCGATGCAGATATGGGTTTTACAGAGATTGCTTTACAAATCGGCTTAAGCTATTCGCCCGGAAAGCAGATTGGAACCTTTTCCCTGGCCATTGCTCCCGGAATTTATCAGTATTCCTATAAATATGCTCAGCTTTATTTTGATAATCAATTCAGTGGGGATGCCTTCAATCCGGATTTACCTGTAAATGAGCCTGTTTACCCTGAACCAATTTTCATTCCTGATTTGGGTTTTGGCATATTGTACCAGGCTCCTTTGGATGGTAAATGGCAGAATCTGGCTTTAGGATTTTCAGTGCATCATGCCAACCAGCCGGCTTTTTCGTTTTATGGAGATGGACTTTCCATGCTACCCTCCAAGTTTCAAACCGCGGCTCAACTTGAGTATCTTATCAATCCTTATCAATCTTTAATCCCTCAGATTTTCTATACCCGCCAGTCTGCCCATGCCGAATTAGTCATTGGGGCTCAATACAAAATGAGCTTTTACAATCAGTTCACCCATACACATTGGCTTGGGCTTCACATGCGCTCATCCGATGCATTGATTGCCAGTTGGCTATTTGCTTATTCTGATTTCATTCTCGGAATTAGTTATGATATCAACCTTTCATCCTTAATGACTGTTAGCAAGGGGAGAGGTGGATTTGAATTTTCCTTGCAGTATAGCATCTTTAAAAAGCCTGCTACTTTTTTTAAGCCCACTCAAATTTGTCCAACGATTATCTAGATATGACGCTACGATTGTTCATTATATTTTTCGTCATGCTGATGCACACTGCCGGCGCTCAGGAGCTCGAACCGCTGGTGGAATTGGGCGATAAAGCCTTTGCTAGCCGGGAATATGTGGTAGCTGCTGGCTATTATGGGCAGGTTTTAAGAGATTTTCCCACGATGATACAAGTTCGGTATAAGTATGCTGAATGTCATCGATTCCTTAAATCCTGGCAAATTGCCTCATCCTCTTACAAAGAAGTTTATCGCATGGATGAGGAGAATTATCCGCTGGCTCGCTATTGGTATGCCGACCTGATGAAACGAAAGGGTGAATACAGCAAAGCTGCTGCCGGTTTTCGCTCTTTTGTCCGTATAAATCGCTCCAATTCCGGCTTGACGCATTATTTGATGATTGCTAATCATGAATCTAAGCTTTGTTCGCAGCTGCATGAATCATCTTTCAAAAATAAACCAAATGCCCAGGCAAATTCTTTTCCGTTTAATACTCCATACAGTGAGTTTAATCCGGTCGTTTTAAATGACAGCTCTCTGATATACAGCATAGTAGTTCCTGATTCACTCTTATCTAACCGAAACCATTTTTATTTACTTCGAAGATTTCACGGGGATATGAATCATGTGGATACGATTTTATATGATAATCAATCGTATTATTCATTTACAGCTGGGTTTCAAGCCAATGATGTATTTTTTTCAAAATGCCCGCAAGACACAAGTAGCGAACCATGCAGGCTTTATTATGGTATTCTGAATGATTCCGAACTAACCTCAACTGTATTATTAACTGATTCCATTAATCCGGTCGGTTATGACTACAAGCATCCCATGTTTGTTCAGGATGATTCACAGCGCATCTTGTATGTCGCTTCGAATCGACCCGGGGGATATGGGGGCTATGATATCTGGAAATCGAACCTGAATGGGCTTACTATCGTTTCTTCAGACAATTTGGGCTCGACCGTTAATTCTCCTCTCGATGAGTTTACACCTTACTTTCATCTGGCCGACAGTCTTTTGTTTTTTAGTTCGGAATGGTATAATAGCTTTGGTGGCTTTGATATCTTTAAATCGCCATACCGAAATGGAGCTTTTTTAGCGCCAGAAAATATGGGTTACGGAATGAACTCTTCCTATGATGAACTGTATTTTTCATTAAGCAGTCAGGAAGAATTGGCTTATTTCACATCAAATAAGCCTCAACCTAAAACGGATTTTCCGGCTTGCTGCTCTGATTTATATAGTCTAAGCTCTGAATTTTCCTTATCCAACGAAATCATCAACCGTCGGGAGCTAAGAGCCCGCAATCAGCATATCCATCAGATCACAAGTGAACTTGAATCATTTCCAAGCATTCATTTGTATTTTGATAATGATTTTCCCAATCCTCAAAGCCGGGATTCGATAACTGGGGATGACTTTTTATCGCTTTACACCTCCTACACGCAACAGGAGGCAATTTACCGTCAGCAATATGCATCAGCCTATTCCAATGGGGAAAAGTCTGAGGCAGAGGCAAGAATTTCTTACTTTTTTGATAAGGAATTGAAACAAGGTTTTAATCAATTGAATCCTTTTCTGGATAAATTAAGCTATTTGCTTGAACAGGGATGTCGGATTGAAATCTTTGTAGAATCCTATGCAAGTCCTTTAAATTCAGGTGAATATAATCTATTGCTGTCTAAAAGGCGGATTCATTCACTCATGAATTATTTTGACCTTGTTTTCTCCGGGTCGCTTGAACAAGCACTGGCAGATGGGCGTTTAGTGATTCACAATCAGGCCATGGGTGATTCAAAAGCAGATGCTCAGGTTTCTGCCGATTTATCAAACCTTGCTCAATCGGTTTATAGTCCGGAAGCGGCACATGAACGAAGAATTTCCATTGTGGCTGTAAAAGTAAATCGTATTTTTGACCCCTCAAATTCGTCCCTGAATGATTAATGTTATAAGCAATACTTTATTGATAACCAGCTTCGTATTGACGATGATGCTGATTATCGAATACATCAATATCAAGACTAGCGGCAGCTGGTCCAAAAGATTGTCAGGTTCCCGGTTCTCTCAATTGATACTTGCAGTAGTTCTGGGAATTATTCCGGGCTGCATGGGAACTTATACCATTGTGAGTCTTTATACGCACAATATTGTAAGTTTTGGGGCGCTGGTTGCTTCATTCATAGCCACTTCGGGAGATGAGGCCTTTATCATGCTTTCCATCATTCCCAAACAAAGTATCATCATTTTTGCAATTCTGACGGTAATTGCGATTGTAGTGGGGATATTGGTTGATGTTTTCTTTAAGAAGAAATCATTCAATCTGCTTCCAACCCATAATACATTGCCCATTCATGAAATGGAAGTGGAGTTTAAGCTTTCAACCTGGACACAAATCAAGCAAAATTTTGCAGGGATGAGTTTTGCACGTGGATTTTTGCTGTTGGTATTTGCGCTGGCTATCGCAGGAATTTTTTTAGGAGCCTTTGAACATAGCCATGACCCTGGCAAAATGTTAAATATGCCTGAAAAATTACAGCAGAATTTAGTCATCCAGGATTCGCATGCCGGACATGATCATGGCCCGATGGAAGGAACTGAGTCTTCTCTCCATCACGATGGTGAGCTACCGGAGATACATGCAGCAGGAGAGGAGCAAGCTCATAATCACGGACCTTTCAACTGGTTGAATATTACATTATTGCTCTCAATTCTGGTCGCTATGTATATCATCATTAGTGTACCTGATCATTTTCTCGAAGAGCATGTGTATGGTCATATTCTTAAAAAGCACTTTTTTAAGATATTACTCTGGACTTTTGGTACTCTTCTATTTATCCATTATGCCATTGATTTCCTGCAACTTGACACCTGGATGCAAGGAAATTTATATTGGGTTTTAATCATTGCCCTCCTGGTTGGCCTTATTCCTGAGTCGGGTCCTCATTTGATTTTCTTGTCTCTTTATGTAGGTGGAGTAATTCCGATTAGCATTCTGATTGCCAATTCGGTTGTTCAGGATGGACATGGTGCTTTGCCTTTGCTTGCTGAATCCCAAAAGAGTTTTATATGGGCCAAATTGATTAATTTCTTCGTTGGCCTTGTTGTTGGAGTTGGTGGTTTATTGCTTGGTTTTTAAATAATTACGATATATGATTCAACGTGTTCAAACTTTATTTCTGTTCCTGGCGGGTTTATTATTTACCATGATGATTTTTTTTCCGTTAGCTAATTTTTTAACTCATGAACAGCAGGTATATACCTTGTATGCTTTTTCGATTACGGATAGCCTGAATCCGGCCTGGACGAGTCCTATCTCTTCAGCTCCTATCGGGATTTTACTTGTAATGATGGCCGGCATTTCCCTGGTAAGTATCTTTCTGTATAAGCGCCGGATTTTACAGGCCAGACTTGCTACCATTAACATGATTTTGGCCATTTTATGGCCGGCATTGGTTTGGTTTATTTGTTGGTTAGGTGAAGAAAGTCTGCATGCCACCTATTCACTCGAAGCTATTATTGTTGTATCCTGGATAGGTGCTATTCTTCAGTATATGGCCCGACGCCGAATTCTAATCGATGAAGCCCTGGTAAAAAGCTTCGACCGAATTCGATAATTTCATTCAGAAATCCATCCTCGTAAATACAGTTTCATCCTTGGATGATGAACTTTTAATTGATAAAAAGATGAAAAATCTTCTTAGTAAAATGAATTTGTTGCTGATGTTGGCAGCTTTTTCCCTGATTTCCTGCACAAGCACAACAAATACTTCCAAGGCAGGAAAGGAGGAATCAAATCGGGCATTTCGCCTGATGTTTTATAATGTTGAAAATTTGTTTGATACCGAAGATGATCCGAAAATAGATGATGCCGAATTCCTCCCAAATTCAGGTAAGAACTGGAATGCGGTCCGTTATCAACAAAAACTGGATAATATTGCCAGTGTAGTTCTTGCGATTGGTGAAGGAACTCCTCCTGATATGATTGGACTTTGTGAGATTGAGAATCAAAAGGTGCTGGATGATTTGTTAAAGCTGACTTTGCTTTCTAAACTGGATTATAAAATCATTCATCAGGATTCTCCCGATGAACGAGGCATTGATGTTGCCGTTCTCTACCGTGCATCGGTTGTGAAGCCTTTGTATTACGAAGCCATTACGGTCGATTTAGGAAAAGGAAATCGTCCAACCCGCGATATCTTGTATTTTAAGTCGGTTCTGGATGGAATCGATACTTTACATTTTTTTGTCAACCATTGGCCATCCCGTTCGGGAGGTGAAGAAGCCTCAGCACCGAAGCGCCGCATTGCTGCTTATTCTTTACGAACGAAAGTTAATCAGCTTTTGGCCAAAAATGCGGATGCCCTAATCATTATGACAGGTGATTTTAATGATGATCCCGAAAATGAAAGCATGCGGCTTGACTTAAACGCCGGTTTACCGCTCGATAGCACTAAAACGCTTGTGAATCTTACCTTGAACCTCCAACAAAATAAAAAGCCCGGAACTCTCAAATACAAAGGGAATTGGAATTATTTTGATCAGTTTGTGGTATCGAAGGGGTTTTATAATCAAAAGGGAATTGAAACCGATGAATCTAGCTATCATATCTTTTCCGGTACGGCAGATAATCAGTTTTTATTAGAGCAAGATAGTCGTTATCAGGGAGTTGAGCCTTTTAGAACGTATCATGGGCAAAAATTTCATGGGGGATACAGCGATCATTTGCCGGTTTATGTAGATTTGTTTTTGCAGAAATAAAATTTAGACTATTTTTGCCGCGCTTTCCAGATGGAAAGACTGCCTTATGCCCAGGTGGTGAAATTGGTAGACACGCCAGCTTGAGGGGCTGGTTCCGGTTCCGGTGTGCAAGTTCGAGTCTTGTCCTGGGCACAAAAAAAAAGTCTCTGAATTTTCAGGGACTTTTTTTTATTTTACTTTCCTCCTTCCTCTTTCAATGACTTGTTGATTCGTTTATTTGTTTATTTGTTCATTTGTTTCATGTTCCTCCTTCCTCTTTCCTCAGACCGAAGGTCGTTCCTCCTTCCTCTAGGCGAAGCCGTTCCTCCTTCCTCTTTCCTCAGGCGAAGCCGTTCCTCCTTCCTCTTTCCTCAGGCCGTAGGCCCTTCCTTCCTTTTTTCTTTGGCCGCTTTCAGCGTGTTCTGTAAAAGCGAAACAATCGTCATTAATCCTACGCCGCCCGGAACAGGGGTAATATATCCTGCAACCTGCGATACGGATTCAAATTGTACATCACCGATGATACGGAAGCCGCTTTTTGTTTCCGTAGAAGGAATACGGTGAATTCCAACATCGATAACCGTTGCGCCCGGCTTAACCATATCAGCTGTCACAAACTCCGGCTTGCCAATGGCGACAATTAAAATGTCAGCCCGGCTACAAACTTCTTTTAAATTTTTAGTACGGCTATGGCACAAAGTAACTGTACCGTTACCGGGATAAGCTTTTCGGGATAGTAAAATACTGATTGGCGTTCCAACGATATTACTTCTGCCTAAAACAACAATCTCTTTCCCATCGGTTTCAATCTTATAACGAGCGATAAGCTCCATGATTCCGGCAGGTGTTGCACTTACGAAGGCTGGGATGTTTAATGCCATCTTCCCTACATTGCTAGGATGAAATCCATCCACATCTTTATCTGGGTTTACAGCTGCAATCACCTTGTCCTCATTAATATGGGAAGGTAAGGGTAATTGAACGATAAATCCATCTACTCCGGGATTGTTATTCAAATCCTGAATGGTTTGTAACAGTGTTTCCTCACTGATGTCTTCCGGAAAATGCAAGTCAATGGATTCAAATCCAACTTGTTGACAGGATTTTACTTTGCTAGCCACATAGGTAGCTGAGGCACCTTCATTTCCAACCATTACGACAGCCAATGCGGGAGCTCGTAAGCCTTGTTCCTTCATTTTCAGTACTTCGGCTGCAATTTCTTCTTTAACCTGGGCTGCTATCAGTTTACCATCAATAATAATTGCCATAGTGATTTTTTTTAGCGCTTTCTGGCCGGATTTTTACCCATCATTTGTTTTAACTGCTGACCTTTGTTTGTGGTCATCATACGCATCATTCTTCGGGTTTCATCAAATTGTTTTAATAAGCGATTGACTTCCTGAATGGACGTGCCTGAACCGTCGGCAATTCGCTTCTTACGACCTGCATTGAGTATTTCAGGTGTTTCACGTTCCTGATTGGTCATAGATTGGATAATGGCTTCGATTCCTTTAAAAGCATCATCATCAATATCTAAATCTTTAATGGCTTTTCCAACTCCCGGAATCATGCTGGCTAAATCTTTCAGATTACCCATTTTTTTAATCTGGCCGATTTGTTGCAGAAAATCATTGAAATTGAACTGATTTTTGGCAATTTTTCGCTGTAATCGCTTTGCTTCTTCTTCGTCAAATTGCTCCTGTGCTTTTTCAACCAGCGAAACAATATCACCCATCCCTAAAATACGATCGGCCATACGATTCGGGTGGAAAATATCGAGAGCTTCCATTTTTTCGCCCGTTCCGATAAATTTAATCGGCTTATTGACGATACTTTTGATTGATAAAGCTGCTCCACCGCGAGTATCACCGTCCATTTTGGTAAGAATCACTCCGTCGAAATCCAGTCGGTCGTTGAATTCTTTGGCTGTATTAACGGCATCCTGTCCGGTCATGGAATCAACCACGAAAAGAATCTCATGGGGATTGACGGCCTCTTTGATGTTGGCGATTTCGTTCATCATTTCTTCATCAACAGCCAAACGTCCGGCGGTATCGATGATGACCAGGTTGTAACCATGCATTTTCGCATGTTTAACGGCTTCTTTGGCGATTTTGACCGGGTCTTTTTGATTTTCTTCGGAATAAACCGGGATGCCAATGTTTTCACCCAATATTTTTAATTGTTGAATAGCCGCAGGACGATACACGTCGCAGGCAACCAACAAAGGAGTTTTTCCTTTTTTCGTCTTGAGAAAATTGGCAAGTTTACCGGAGAAAGTAGTTTTCCCGGAACCTTGAAGACCGGCCATCAGGATAATGGATGGATTGGTTTTAATATTCAGCTCGGCAGTGTCACCACCCATCAGAGCTGCCAGTTCATCATGAACCAGCTTTACCATCATTTGTCCCGGTTTTACCGATTTCAAGACGTCTTGACCTAAAGCTTTTTCTTTGACAGTTTCGGCAAAGGTTTTTGCAATTTTAAAATTGACATCCGCATCGAGCAATGCACGCCTAACATCTTTCAATGTTTCTGCGATATTAATCTCAGTTATACGGCCTTCTCCCTTGAGAAGTTTTAAGGAACGGTCTAATCGGTCGGATAAATTCTCAAACATGTTTTATTTTTTTGACCCGCAAAAATAGTAAATTCAATGATTTATTTCCCCTTTTACTCTACCTTTGCCCGCGGATTTTTCATTCGGAAAGATTCATTGCTTCCCTTGCCTTGTCAGGGGAATATTTATTAATGAAATGATAATGAAATGACTACACAGGAACTTAATTATGAAGGTGTTTTAGTAAACTCGGAAGTTGGCGAACTTGAGGCAGTTATCACCCATACGATGGGGGCTGAAGTTGAGAACATGACTCCCGAAAATGCCGAAAGAGCTTTATACAGTGATATCCTGAATCTTTCCGTCGCCCTTCAGGAATATGGACAATTTAATCATGTCTTGAAGAAATTAACCCATGTGTATGAGGTGAATGATTTATTGACCGATATACTGAAACAAGATTATGTGAAATCCGAACTGATTGGGAAAGTTTGCGCTTGTAGCATTGGCCCCTGTGAAAAGGAGTTTTTGTTTGAACAACAGCCAACAGAACTTGCCCGCTTTCTGATTGAAGGGGTCGAAATGAAAAAGAACAATCTTTCCAGGTTCTTAAGTGATCAGCGGTATGCGATTAAACCATTGCACAATTTTTTCTTTACGCGGGATTCGGCTATCTCGGTGAATGATAAAGTTATGATTGCCAAAATGGCAAGCACTGTGCGTGATCGCGAAGCACAGATCATGGAGGCCATTTTTAAATATCATCCGGCATTTGCAGGCAGCTCCACTTTTTCATTCTCTGATTCTCCCGGCCAGGGAAAAATTAGCTACGAAGGCGGAGATGTCCTGGTGGCTAAAGATAATATTCTGATTATTGGCTACAGTTCCCGAACTACTACTTTTGGGATTGACCTGATTATTGAATCCATGAAATTAAAAAGAACACTTCAACATATAATTGTTCAGGAATTACCTACCGACCGGGAAAGTTTTATTCACCTTGATATGGTTTTTACGCTGCTTAGCCAAACCGAATGTATGGTCTATGAGCCTGTGGTCATGCAACCTAACCGATATAAAACCATTCATGTTCAAATCGAAGGACAGCAAGTGAAAATTAAGGAGGAAAATAATATCCTGGAAGCTCTTCATAAGCTTGGAATTGATTTAAAACCAATTTATTGTGGCGGTTTAACAGACTCCTGGATTCAAGAGCGGGAACAATGGCACAGCGGTGCGAACTTTTTTGCAGTGGGTCCCGGCAAAATTATTGGTTATGGCAGGAATACCTATACCATCGATGAACTGAATAATCATGGCTATGAAATCCTGTCTGCCGCCCGAATAATGAGTGGAGAACTGAATCCGCATGATTATTCAAAATATGTCATCACTATTGATGGCTCGGAATTATCTCGGGGTGGTGGCGGTGCCAGATGCATGACAATGCCCGTCCGACGGAAAGAATTAAGCTGGTAAATCATTCATGATTCGTATGCCGGCTTCATCAATGTGAAAAAGGCGATGCGCTTGCCGGTCTGCTTCCAGTAGCTTGCTAATACGCTCCGGATTGGTATCGGTAATGAAAATCTGACCAAATTCTTCAGTGGTGACAATTTTGATGATTCTTTCCACCCGGTCATTATCGAGTTTATCAAAAATATCATCCAATAATAAAATAGGCCGAAGACCTGTTTTCTCTCGAATAAATTGATATTGTGCTAATTTTAAGGCAATTAAGAAGGTTTTTTGCTGGCCTTGACTTCCAAATTTTCGGATTGGCTGATTGTTTAGCAGCAATTGCAAATCATCTCTGTGAATCCCTTTGCTGGTGTATTGAAGCACTATATCTTTTTGAAAATTGTTTTCTAATAGCTTAGCTAAGTCACCCTGAGATAAATGGCTTTCATACAGGAAGCTTACTTGCTCCCGGTCGAGGCTGATTTTGCGGTAATAGGTTTGGAAAACAGGGGTGATTTCTTCGATGAAGGTTTTCCTTTTGGTATAAATCTCCTCAGCCTTTCCCGCTAACTGTTCATCATAAATTTGGAAAGTAAGTTGTTGGGAAGCTGCCTGATGTTGTTTTAATAATTTATTCCGCTGCGTAAGAATCCGATTGTATTGAATTAAAGCATCCAGATAACCAGAATCGAATTGACTAATTACTGAATCTGGTAATTTTCGCCTTTCTTCACTTCCCAAATGGATAAAATCACTGTCGGCAGGAGATTTCATCACCAGCGGGAGAAGCCCGATATGCTCGGAAAAAGTAGTGTACTCTTTTTTATTCCGCTTAATTGTTTTCTTCTGACCCCTTTTTACACCTACCTGTATG
Organism: Bacteroidales bacterium; assembly: GCA_021739985.1. GTDB lineage: Bacteria > Bacteroidota > Bacteroidia > Bacteroidales > M50B96 > M50B96. The sequence goes on from JAIPAR010000005.1 coordinate 25,064, forward strand.
TTTTCTTCCATATTCTTCCGGAGATAGTATCCCTGAATCATGAAAAAATCCTCATCATTCAAAATATTTTGAGAATCGATAGGGTTAAAGTTTGATTTACAGAAGGATAGGTAATAGATGGCATCCAGCAAATTTGTTTTTCCAACGCCATTGTTCCCTGTAAAGCAATTAATTTTAGGTGAAAAATCGAGATTGATTTCCAGGTAATTCTTGAAATTTAATAATGCCAGTTGCTTTATGAACATAGGAAATGGTGTTTCTGCAAAAATAGAATTAAACAGCTTGATTTTCATCCTTAAAAAATATACATTTGCGCTGTTTTTTAAAAATAAGAAGATAATAATGGCAAAGGTAAAAAAGACTCATACAGAGGAAAATCTCGAGATTGTAGAAGGCGCTTTGAGTAAATCAGAACAGTTTATTGAAGCGAATAGTAAATTACTATCGATGGTTTTAGGTGGAATTATTGTGGTTGTAGCTATTTATTTTGCTTATACTCGGTTATATGTTGCTCCTAAACAAGATGCTGCTGAAACTGAAATGTTTTATGCCGAAACCTATTTTGAAAAAGACTCTTTCAATCTCGCATTGAATGGAGACGGTAATCATGAAGGTTTTCTTTACATCATGAAAGAGTACGGTGGAACAAAAGCTGCCAATCTGTCTCATTATTATGCAGGCTTCTGTTACTTAAATCTGGGCGAATTTCAGCAGGCAATCGATCAGCTGGAGAGTTTCAGCGGAAAAGAGCCAATGTTGAGTGCAATGGCTCTTGGTGGCCTCGGAGACGCTTATGCAGAGATGGGCAATAAATCAAAAGCAATTTCTTATTACGAAGATGCTGCTGCTATCGAAAATGAATTCACAGCACCTATGTTCCTGTTTAAAGCCGGGTTGATGTACGAGTCAGATGGAAAATATCAGGATGCTATTGATGCTTATGAGAAAATCCATAGCGATTATGCACTGTCAACCGAAGGCAGAACCATCCTGAAATATATTGAAAGAGCCAAACTGAACCTCTGATTTTATAAAATATTATTGTGAAAAACTGTTTCTAAGGAGGCAGTTTTTTTTATTTTATTCCGATGATATGGCAACTTCATTAAAGAATTTATCCGCCTATACACCTGATGAAATCCCTTCTGGAAAAGGTATGAAAATTGGGATTGTATGCGCTGAATGGAATCCGGAAATTACCTTTGCCCTTCGGGATGGGGCTCATGATACTTTGCTCAGGCATGGCGTTCAGGAGGAAGATATTTTTCATTCTACTGTCCCCGGCACTTTTGAATTAACCTCCGGTGCTCAATACTTCTTAGAATATACCGAAGTGGAGGCTGTGATTATACTGGGTTGTGTGATTCAAGGTGAAACCCGGCATTTCGATTTTATCTGTCAAGGTGTTACTCAAGGCGCTATTCAATTAATAACCGAATACATTACTCCCGTGATTTTTGGCGTTCTAACCACTCAAACGCAAGAACAAGCCAAGGACCGTGCCGGTGGCAAACATGGGAATAAAGGCGTGGAAGCGGCTGTTACAGCGTTGAAGATGATTGACTTGCAGCGGAAAATGAAGCCGGCTGAGGCTTAAGCTCCCAATAATTGGGCTAATTCCTCCAGATTTTTAACCTTCCGGTCGAGTGCGGCCTGTTGATAGGACTGTATCAGATTTTGAATAATTCTTTGCATAATTGCCAGCGTATCACAAGGTTTGTAATAGGTGTCTTCCTGTTTAAGCTTTTGCTGTTCTAAATACGTATCAATATCCTTACGACTAAATACAATTCCTTTATTGAAAGGATTGATATAAAATAACACATCTCGTTCTTCAGGTGGCAAATGATTTTTTTCAAGATTTTCATCCAAATACGCTACAACGAAATTTTTAGGAAGATTTACCCCGTAAATGGGAATTTGAAGACGCCGGGCAATTTCAGAATAGATAATTGCTAAACTGATTGGATTCCCTTTTTTTAATTCCAGTACCTGGTTTATATAAGAATTTCGAGGGTTGAAGTAAGTCTTTACATCTCCTGAAAATTTATGAAGTTCAAAAATCACATGATTTAATACTTTTACCTTTTCAAGTGCAGTAAGATTATCACTTAGTTCCAGCCAAACATCATATTTGAGCTGCTCTATTTTTAGATTGATATCTTCATACATTAAATCCGGGAATTGGAATTTGGCTAACAAACAAGCCCCCTTCAAAAGTTCATTGCTTTCGTTAGCCAGCCAGGCTTTCAATTCGGTTTTTATTTGTCGAAATTGAATATCATCAATCAAATCTTCTATTCGTTCGCGTAGCGATTCATCCGGAGTGGTTTCCCAGGCTTTTTCCAATTCAGGAATAACTTCAGTTCCATATAAATTGAATTGACCTTTCACCGATTCAAATACCGCCGGATCAGGATCGTCTAATAATACAAGCAAGGCTGAGAGGGTTCCATTCATGGGCTAGTCATTCAGTGCTTCAATAATCGATAAGCTGGTGTCAATCATGCGTTGGATTGTATCATTAAAGTTATTATCGAAGGTATTGTTCACCCGGTTTGCGATAATCGTACAAATGGTCAGGGCATCATGCCCTAATAAGGCAGACAGCGCATAAATCGCAGAGCCTTCCATTTCGTAATTTACAATTCTACGGCCATCTTTCACGAAGCTCGGAATCTTATCATTGATTCCGGGCATGGCCAGGGGAAGGCGTAACTGCCGGCCTTGTGGTCCATAAAAACCCGGGGCGGAAATCGTAACTCCACTTACAAATGCATCTTTGAAGGCATTAAATAAAGCCGGTGATGATTTAACAAGATAAGGCCGGTTTAAATTAGGAGCCCAGCCAACATGCTGCATGAATTCTTCTTCAAAAGCAGCATCACGAATGGCAGGATCATGCGCATAAAAGTGCAAAACCGGATCAAAACCCAATGCGTATTCTGAACATACAATCGAGCCGGAAACAATATCTTTCTGTAAAGCACCAGAAGTGCCTAATCGTATGATTTTAAGCCTTTTGTGTTCCTTTTTAACCTCCATTTGCTCGAAGTCGATATTGGCCACTGCATCTAATTCGTTTAACACAATGTCAATATTGTCGGTCCCAATGCCGGTTGAAAGAACGGTTATTCTTTTATGCTTGTAAAAACCTGTTTTCCAAACAAATTCACGATGTTCACCCTGATATTCAATGGTGTTGAATCGGGTGCAAATCAAATTTACACGAGAAGGATCACCTACCAGGATTACCGTGTCAGCTAATTCTTCCGGACGAATGTCGATGTGGTAAATGGAGCCTCGACCGGTAATAATTAATTCAGAAGGAGGAATTGGCATCTTTTTAATTTTTTAAGGTTCAAAAGTACAAAACTTTACTCTCTCCCTCTTATATTTGCTGAAAACTTCTGATATCCAACTATGACACACGCTTCACATATTTTAGTTCCAATCGATTTTTCAGAACAATCCAGTCTTGCGCTGGAATATGCTTTTCGGCTGGCTCGAAAAGCAAATGCTGATATTTTTCTCCTGCATGTACTTAAAGTCACTAAAAGTTGGCTTGGGATATTTAGTCATGAAGAGCAGCAAGATATCAATCATAAAATTGAAGATAAATTGCTGGGACTGGCTAAGCAATACAAAACGGGTTCACCTGTGAAGCTAACTGCCCTGGTTAAGGATGGCAAACTGCTTGAAACGATTCTCGATACTGCAAAGGAAATTGATGCCCATTTGATTATCGTTGGAACTCATCCTTCCAATAATTTTAAACAAAAAATCATCGGGCATAATGCCTACCGACTTGTCAAAGAATCTCCTTGTCCCGTGATTACAATTAAAGGGAAAATACCCAGTACCGATTGCGGAAATATTTTATTGCCGCTTGATTTAACCAAAGAAACCCGCGAAAAAGTTAACCATGCTATTTTCTTCGCTAAACTTTTTGATGCAAAAGTGCATGCAGTGTCAGTGATTACTACATCCAACGAGGACTTGCTGAAGAAACTGAATGTCCAAATGCAGCAAGTAATTAAGTTCATGAAGCAAAATGAAGTGGACTGTTCATGGAATGTGATTCGCTCCGAAAATGGCCCCGAAGCAATTTCAGTGAAACTACTTGAATATGCTGTGGAAAAAGAAGCTGATATGATGATTATTATGATTCAACAAGAGATGGAAATCACCGAGTATTTTATCGGTTCAACCGCATCAGAAATCATTTCAACATCGGATATTCCTATTTTAAGTGTTCTCCCCAAATTCCGATATCAGTATTTTCTTTCCCGATAAAGTCCATGCAATTTGAAGCAACTTATCTCGTTTTTGTTGTACCAGCATTTAATCTCATCTTTGCATTCTAAAATTTAACAGGCATGTCGCACCGTATTATCTTATTCGTACTGAGCATTATGCTGACTTCAGGCTATGCCCGTTCTCAGGCTGTTACGTATGATTTATCGGAGGAAGAACAAGAAGTAAGCGTGCTATTTGACCAGCTTCGGGCTTCCACTACCGATGAAGAGAAGAAAAACATCAATCTCAAAATAATAGAATGGTTGGATGATATTTTGCAAGACGACCGTTCATTTTCCTATCCTTTTACAATTACTGATAAAATTGGCATTCTAAATTCGGATGACCAATTGCTCCGGATTTACAACTGGAATGTTGTCTATTCAGGAAATATCCCCATTTATTATGGTTTTGTCCAACATTACAACAAAAAGAAAGATGAGTATGATTACTGGTTGCTCGAAGATGCTTCAGACGAACTTACATCAAGCGAAATGAAAACGCTTGGGCCTGATCAATGGTATGGTGCCCTTTATTATCAGATAATCACTTGTAAATTAGGCAAAGAAACCTATTACACACTGCTAGGATGGGACGGGAATAATTCGCTTATTAATCGTAAAGTCATTGAGATTCTTACATTTGGAACAATAGGCAAGCCTCGGTTTGGTAAAGCTGTTTTCCAATTCGTTGATGAGTCCCGTCCTGAACGATTCTTAACCAAAAAGAGAAGAATCCTTTTTGAATATTCTGCCAAAGGAAGCATGATGTTAAAATATGATGCGAAGAAGGAGTTTATTTTTTTCGATCATTTAGAACCTGTTGATTTAAAATATAAAGACCTTAGGCAGTTTTATGCCCCCAATATGATGCAGGATTTGCTAAGTCTGAAAAAGGGAATCTGGGTGCACACGCCTAATGCAGAGCTTTTTCGTGAAAAAACTAAATCAACAAAAGGACAATCAACTCCCCGCTCTGATAACTTAATGGAGGTCCCTAAGGGGTGATTTAGTTAATTAGCTCCGTTATAATTTTAAGCATTTTTTTGATTCCGTTGACCATATACAAACAAATTATATTAACTTTGTAATTGCTAAGGGTTTGTCCGTTACCAGCAAACCGCTATAATAATTCTATTTACACTGAACAAATGGAAACAGACAATTTAAATCAGGAGAAACGGGGTTACAAAAAAATCCGTGACGAAGAATGGGTTAAAATACCTTTCACTGATTCAGACTATGAAATCAGCAATTATGGACGCATCAAAAGCTTTTTTGGTCCGATTGAGGAAGGAAAGGTGCTGAAGGGAGGTCAAATAAATGGCTACCCGGTGGTAGGCCTAAAAGTTAAAGGAAAGTATCGTTCCTATTGCATTCATAAACTTGTAGCTGAGTTCTTTGTACCCAAAGGCCAGCCGGACGAAGTAATTGTGATTCATAAAGATTGGGACAAGCAAAACAATCACTACAAAAATCTGGAGTGGGTTAATTCAGATTATTCCAGGAAGCGTACCGTTAAACGTTTAAAAGATGAGCAAAAAGCCGACGGCCGTTCGGTTACGAATTCCAAATTACGTCCGGAGGACATTCTCTTGCTTAAAAAGATGCTCAAAAATGGCGTTAAGCAGAATGTGATTGCCAAGCTTTTTGCAATTAGTGAGATGCAGGTTACCCGAATTAAACGTAGTGAGAATTGGGCGCATATCAATTTGCCTGGTTCAGATGAAGAATAGCCTGAAAATGGCTTATTATTGATAAAAAAAAGCTGCCCGAGGGCAGCTTTTTTTATGTTTAGTCTTTCTTAGGTTTCTCTAGCAGTACTTTACGGCTTAATTTAAACTTATTCGTTTTCTTGTCGATTTCGATAAGCTTAACATCAATTTCCTGACCTTCTTTAAGTTCTTCATCCACTGTTTTTAGTCGATTCCAGGAGATTTCGGAGATATGAAGCAATCCTTCTTTGCCAGGCATGATTTCAACAAAAGCACCAAATGCTACGATTGATTTTACAATACCTGTATATACTTTATCAACTTCAGGAACAGCAACGATTGCATTAACACGACGTAAAGCGATTTTAATTGACTCAGCTGAACTGGCTGCAATCTCAACAACTCCGGTATCGTTAACTTCTTCAATGGTGATAATCGTTCCGGATTGAGCCTGGATTTCCTGAATAATTTTACCACCCGGTCCAATAACTGCTCCTATCAGTTCTTTAGGAATAACAATGCGGTGGATACGAGGTACGTGCTCTTTATAGTCAGCACGTGGCTCTGCTTGAGTTTCAAGCATTACATTCAAAATATGTTCGCGACCTTTTTTGGCTTGAGCTAATGCTTTGCTCAGAATTTCGTAGGACAGGCCGTCCAGCTTGATGTCCATCTGAGTAGCTGTAACACCTTTGGAGGTGCCGGTTACTTTGAAGTCCATATCTCCTAAATGATCTTCATCACCTAAAATATCGGATAGCACTGCGAATTTTCCATCTTTACGAGAGATAAGTCCCATGGCAATCCCTGAAACCGGGCGAATCATTTTAATACCAGTATCCATAAGAGCCAGCGTGCCGGCACAAACGGTAGCCATAGAGCTGGAGCCATTGGATTCAAGAATATCAGATACAATACGAATGGCGTAAGGATTGATTGCAGGATCGGAAGGAATCATGCGCTTAAGTGCACGATGCGCCAGGTTTCCATGGCCAACTTCGCGGCGGCTGGTTCCTCGGGCTGGTCTTGCTTCGCCGGTAGAGAAAGGAGGGAAGTTATAATGCAACAAGAAACGGTCGGTTCCTTTATTCATTACATCATCAATAATCTTTTCATCCAGCTTGGTTCCCAGGGTTACTGAGGTAAGTGACTGTGTTTCACCGCGGGTGAATACGGCGGATCCATGTGCAGAAGGCAAATAATCCACTTCGCACCAGATTGGTCTGATTTGGTCTGTTTTCCGGCCATCCAAACGGATTCCTTCATCCAAAACCATGTTCCGGACTGCTTCTTTTTCAACATCGTGGTAGTAGCGGCGAATTAGACCTTCGTTGATTTCAGCGCCTTCACCAAGTTCTGCTTTATAGTTTTCAATAAATTCAGTTACGATGGAATCAAATGCATCTGAACGCTCGTGTTTATTTGGGTTTTGTGTCATGGCAGCAGCATATGCTTTGCTGTAACAACGATCGTGTACAAGTTGACGAAGTGCTTCATCATTTACTTCATGACAATAGCTTCTTTTAACGGTTTTTCCAACCATTTCCATCAGGTCGAGCTGTGCTTGAACCTGGACTTTGATTGCATCATGAGCAACGCGGATAGCTTCGAGCATCACATCTTCCGAAACTTCATTCATCTCACCTTCAACCATCATGATATCGTTCATGGTAGCTCCAACAATCATATCTAAATCAGCTCTTTCGAGGTCTGATGTTAAAGGATTGATAAAGAATTCACCATCAATTCGGGCAACACGTACCTCAGAGATAGGGCCGTTAAATGGAATATCTGAAACTGCGAGACAAGCTGAAGCAGCTAAACCGGCTAACTGATCCGGAAGAATTTCTTTTTCAGCAGAGATTAATTGGACGGTTACAAATGTGTCAGCATGGAAATCTTCCGGGAATAAAGGACGTAAAACGCGGTCAACCAGTCGGGCAACCAGTATTTCATTATCCGACGGGCGGGCTTCACGTTTTAAGAAACCTCCCGGGAATCGTCCCATGGCGGCGAATTTTTCTTTGTATTCTACGGAAAGTGGCATAAAGTCAACATCTGCTTTTGCTTCTTTAGCGTAGGTTAGGGTGGCCAGCAGCATGGTTTTTCCCATGCGGACAACTACGGAGCCGTCGGCCTGTTTGGCTAATTTTCCGGTTTCAATGGTGATGGTCCTGCCATCAGGCAATTGAATTTCCTTTGTAAATAATTGATACATTCTTGTTTAAATTTGAATTTTTCTGTTTGTGAATGAGGAAATTCTCATTCGTTTATATTTCTCTTAAAATCTGCTAAAACTACCTATTTATTTTGATTAAACAGAAATAAAAACATATAGCGGGCTATACCTGAAAATCCGAACGATAACCGCTCGGATAGGGATAATTAGGCGAATAATAAGAAAAAATGAAAAAGGCAATCTTTCAATTGCCTTTTCATTATGTTACTTACGTATATTCAATGCTTTCAGGATTTCGCGATATCTTTCAATATCTCTTTCTTTTAGAAAATCCAGTAATTTTCTTCTTTTCCCAACTAATTTTAACAAAGCACGTTGAGTTCCAAAATCTTTCTTATTGGATTTTAAGTGTTCAGTTAAATGATTGATTCGGAAGGTAAATAATGCAATCTGTCCTTCCGCAGTTCCGGTGTCTTTCTCAGATTTTCCGTAAGTTGCGAAAATCTCACGTTTCTTTTCAGTTGTTAAGTACATACTTTCTATATGATTTATTTTCCACTTTTAAGGCTTGCAAAAATAGCTATTTTTTTTTTCAAACCTAATTCATTCCTAATAAATTATAAACAATTTGAATTATTCTGTTCCTGTATTTATACGTTTCACCCAACTCGAAAATCGATTGAGGAATTTGAAGTAGGAGTCAACATTAATAATCACAGAGTCGCCCACTGCTTTGTAAGTTAGAAATAAACCCATAGGCAGCAAAATGGCGGCTGACAGCCACATGCCCTGATAAGCCGGTAAAACGCCTTCGCGTACAAATTTCTCGCCGGTTATCGAGATTACATAGTACAAGATAAAAAGCAGCACACTTAAAACTACCGGCATTCCAAATCCACCTTTGCGAACAATGGAGCCAAAGGGTGCCCCGATGAAAAAGAATAGAATGCAGGCAAAACTTAACGAAAATTTACGATGCCATTCGATTTTATGGCGGTTGATATGTTTTTGGCTTTGGGTTAAATCGTTGATGTTGGTGGTGATTTGAGATTTCGTGGAGCGGGTGAAATTTCCTGCAATTTTGTAAAGCTGGGTTTGTTTTTCAGCCGGAAGGCTCTGGATTAAACTCCTCAGCATAAGTGTGTCACTTGAAATAGGTTTGGCTAATGTATCTTCTATTTCTTTATGTCCGGTTTCATCATTTTCTGTTCCTGTTTTTTTGAAATAATTTGAACGAAGTAGATTACGTTCAAATTGAAGTCTGCGTTTCGTTAAATTTTGTTCCAGTGAATCTTGATTAATAGCTAACTGCTTGATATTCATCATCTGATAATGCTTCTTGAACAAACCTTCGTCTGTGCGTTCCATTTCTGCGCCTTCCAGTTGAAGTCTTAGTTCCTGATGATCAAATTGGTCCCTGCGATGTGGCTTGGTATGTTTTTGCTTTTTCCCCGGCCCTTCAGTCATTTCATCATAAGCCCTCCCATGGTACAAATCCAGGACCATATACCGCTTATCTTCGGTGATAGTCATATATCCGGAATCGGCCAGGATAACTTGTGTATTTCCCATTCGATTCGTGTGATTATAAATCATGATACCTTTTAATAATCCGGTTTCAGGATTTTTGTGGGATACTTTGATGCTATAGCCTTCAATATCATTAAAAAAGGCACCTTCTTTAACCGAGATTTCCGGAGATTGATTTTTGACATCATACAAAAGGGTCTGCATTTTCAGATTCGCAATCGGTTGAATGTTATTGCTGAAGTAAAAAGCTCCAATGGTAATAATAATGGTAAATACAATGAGAGGTCGCATGATACGCAATAGACTTATCCCGCTTGATTTAATGGCCAGTAATTCAAAATGTTCGCCCAAATTGCCGAAGGTCATAATTGAAGCCAGCAAAATACTTAAAGGAAGAGCCATCGGAACCAGAGTGGCCGTGGCATAGCCAAATAATTCAAGGATAATGGATAATTCAAGACCTTTTCCAATGAGGTCATCAATGAATTTAAACAGCCATTGCATCTGAAGGATAAATAGTGCGATGAAAAAAGTAAGCACCATTGGACCAACAAAAGCTTTGAATATGAAGATGTTAAGTTTTTTCATCTCGAAAATTTCTTCGGGATAAAACTAATGAAACTTTCGGTTTATTTCCTGCATGGAGGGAATCAGAAAATTTGGATTTGACTGGATGTAGAATTAATTTAAAATCCCTAAGGTATGCTTCAGGTATGCAATTTGCTTTTCCCATAAATCGATGGCATCGGTACGTTCTTCACTTTCTGCATAATCTGTGATTACCAAGGATACATCTCCGGTTAATTCTTCCGATTGAATACGAAATTCGAGGAAAGCTTTTTCATCGGATTTAGAAATCCACTGAAATTTGATAAACACATTTTCTTTCTTGGCGATAATTTTGGCTTTCTCTTCAGAATCTTCCCAAATAAAGGTAAACACTTCTCCGCGTACATTTACATCGTCGGCGAACCATTCGGAGAGCCCGGCCGGGGAACTTAAACGTGAATACAAAACTTTGGGTGAGGTGTTAATTACGAATTCAAGTTGATATTGTACTAATTCTGACATTTTATTCCCTTTTTAGCTGCCTTTCTCAGGCATTTAGCGTTGATTTTCAATTCCTTAAAAAATATTCTTCCAATAGTTTTTATACTTGAAGTGTTTTAAGGCTTTAGTTTTCGTTTTGCAATATATAAAAAATGGTGGTTTTTACAAACAGAAATCGTTTGAAATGCCTGTTATTTTATTTTTTTCAATTAACTTCGGAAACTCAACAAATTTACATATTTATAGATTTCATATTATCCAACTAATGAGCTATCAACAACTTGAGATTGAACGGAATGAATCAGTTTTACTGATTAAAATCAATCGTCCGAAGGCTTTAAATGCCTTAAATAATTTATTTTTTGATGAAATGAATGATGTCCTCAGCAAAGAGGCAAGCGAACCGGATGTGAAGGTCATTTTATTGATTGGTCTTGGCAAAGCTTTTGTCGCAGGGGCCGATATTGCTGAAATGGTCAACATGGATCAGGAAGAAGGCGCTGCTTTCTCGAAAAAAGGTCAGGATACTTTCAACCGTATTGAAAACTTCCCGATTCCAATTATTGCGGCTATCAATGGATTTGCACTCGGCGGCGGCCTTGAGCTGGCCATGTCCTGTGATTTCCGGATTGCCTCCAAACTCGCTAAATTTGGTCAGCCTGAAGTAAATCTGGGCCTTATTCCAGGTTATGCCGGAACGCAACGTTTGAGCAGACTTACCAACATGGGAACAGCGCTATATCTCCTGCTGACCGCAGAAATGATAGGTGCTGAGGAAGCTCTGCAAATCGGTCTGGTCCAAAAACTTACTGAGCCGGAAGCTCTTCTCGATGAAGCCCTCCGCCTGGCTCGCTTAATTGTTGATAAAGGACCTAATGCTATCCGAAAAGTGAAAGCGGTTACCCGTCAAGGCGCTGAATTGTCTTTTGTAGATGGTTGCAAACTCGAAACCAACGAATTTGCTTCTCTCTTTGGCAATGAAGGAAAAATAGGAATGACTGCCTTTCTCAATAAAGAGAAACCAAACTGGAATCAAAATAATTAAACCAATACTATATGAATTATTCTGAAAGATTACAAAACGTATCCGTACTGGGTGCTGCCGGTAAGATGGGTAGCGGTATTCTGTTACTGACTGCCCTCGAAATGGCTGATTTAAGCTTGAAACCTGAAAACAAAGGGAAAAAGTTCGTACTCAACGCCATCGACCTTTCCTACGATCATTTAATGGGCTTGCTCGATTATGTCAGAACGCAAACTTTAAAAGCTGCTGAGAAGAAAACGGTGCAGCTTCGCGCACTTTATGCCGATCGTGCTGACCTCATTGAAAATGGTGAAATTATCGAAGAATATGTGCTTCATGTCCTTCGATTGATTCGTCCGGCTACGGATATGAAGGCTACCTACGAATCTCATTTGATTTTCGAAGCCGTTAATGAAAATAAAGCACTTAAAGTGAAATTATTCACCGAAATCGATGCTAATAATCCGCATACACCTTGGTTCTTAACAAATACCAGCTCCGTTCCAATTCATGAAATTGATGAAGAAGCTAAATTAGGTGGTCGTATTCTGGGTTTCCATTTTTATAACCCGCCTGCAATTCAAAAACTGGTGGAAATGATTCCTGCCAAAGGAACTTTACCTGAAGTTACCGAATTCTCTGCTGCTTATGCTAAAAATCTGCGCAAAATAGTGGTTCAATCAAACGACTTTGCAGGATTTATCGGCAATGGCCACTTCATGCGTGATGCTTTACATGGTATTCAAAAAGTGGAAGAGCTGGCAAAAACCTATGGCTTTGTACAAGCAGTTGTCATGGTAAACAAAGTGGCTCAGGACTATCTGGTTCGTCCGATGGGTATCTTCCAATTGATTGATTATGTGGGAATTGATGTAATGCAGTTTATCATGAAAGTGATGAATCCATACAACCCTTCCGAAAATCTGCATGCTTCTTTATTGGATGCACTGATGGATTTGGGTGTGAAAGGCGGACAAAATAACGATGGCTCTCAGAAAGATGGATTCTTCCAATATGAAAAAGGAAGAATTAAATCAGTTTATAATTTGGATACGAAATCCTACGAGGCAATCGATACCTTACAAGCTGCAGCAGATGCTGCCCTTGGACAACTTCCGGCTACTGCCATTGCCTGGAAAAATGCAATAAAAGACTCCTCTAAAGATGCAAAACTGGCAGCTTTCTTCCAGTCTTTAAAATCGATGAATGAGCTTGGTGCTAAATTGGCGATTGAATATGGCAAAAAATCCCTCGCAATTGGCGAAAAACTGGTTGCTGACGGTGTCGCTTTCAATGCTCAGGATGTAAATACGGTAATGATGACCGGATTTTTCCATGCCTATGGCCCTGTAAATGAGTTTTTTAATTAATTAAATTGATTACATTATGAAATTACGTCGAAAAATATATTTAGCTGCCGGGTATAATACAATTTCCCTGGGAACAGGTCGCAAGGAGTTTAATCCCAAAAAAGACCGTCCGGGTCTGGAACATTATATGAAAGAGGCCGGACAAGGAACTTTACAGCAAATTGGTGGCGCTGAGCATGTTGATGAATCCAGTGTTGGTAATTTTATGGCTTCCCGCTTTAATAAGCAAGCTCATTTAGGTGCAATGATGCCTATGGTAGATGCCGGCTTGATGTATAAGCCTGCTTACCGTTCTGAGGGCGCTTGTGCATCAGGAGGACTTGCTTTATTGGCCGGTATCCGCAGTGTGCTGGGCGAATCAGCTGAAGTTGTGCTTGCACTTGGTGTGGAAGTACAAAATACAGTGAAGGCTATTTATGGTGCTGATGTGCTTGCCGGTGCCGGCTGGTATCAAAAACGCAAAGCAGGTCATGCCTATTTTTTCCCCGGACAGTTTAGCGATCGCGCCGGAGCCTATGCTCAGAAAGTAGGAGAGGAGAAATCTCGCCTGGCCCTGGCTACCTGGTTTAAAAATGCAATTGATAATGCTCGCCTGTGCGACACAGCTCAGGAGTACCATAATGCTCACCCGGATCCACTTGCGCTTGGCCTTTCAAAACCAAACGGCAAAGTTTTTACGGATCATTTGAATGTTTTCGATTGCTCCAAAGTTTCAGATGGTGCTTCTGCTATCGCTATTCTTTCTGAAGAGGGTTTAAAAAGATGTGGTATTGATAAAAAAGATGCCATTGAGGTAGTCGGATTGGCTAATACAGTTGCTGACTTAACGCAAGATCCTGCTGATTTAACTCGCCTCGATAATATTGAAACAGCGATTCGCGAAGCATTAAAATCAGCGGGCATTACCAAGGAACAACTCGCTACCGTTGAGGTACATGATTGTTTTACGATTGCCGGTGTACTAACTACCGAAGCTTTCGGATTTGCTGAACCCGGAAAAGGTGCCGATTTTGTGATTGAAGGTAATACTTCCCGCACCGGTAAAATTCCAATGAATACAACTGGCGGACTAATTGGATGGGGACATCCTACCGGAGCAACCGGCGTTCATCAGGCTGTAACGATTTGGGAACAACTCACCGGTCGTGCCGGTGCTGCACAGATTACCATTCATCCCGACCGTCCGTACGGAATGACTATCAATATGGGTGGAGATGATAAAACGATTGTTGCAATTGTCTATAAACGAGCTGAATAGATATCTAAACTAATTATGCTGAGCCTGCGAACCAGGCTCAGTTTTTTTTATGATTGCCGACTATTACAAAGCAGACGATTTTTCGCTGTATTATGAATTACATGGAGATATATCACGGCATAAAACCCTGATAGTATTCTTGCATGAAGGACTAGGCACAGTTAGCCAATGGAAGGGATTCCCACAGAAACTGGCACAGAAGTTAGATGTTCCCATCCTTCTGTATGACCGGATTGGAT
>JAIPAR010000118.1 GCA_021739985.1 Bacteroidales bacterium
AATCCTATATATGATGGTGATGTATTAATTGGGATGGAAGGTTTCATTATTGATGTAGAAGCCTAGGAGGAACAGCTTTTATCCTTCCTTTACTTCAATAACCACGGCATAACGGGAGGGGGGAGCATTGCGCAAAGCGGCCGGCACCTGAAACTGTATCCCATCTCCGGTCTGAATGTACTTGATACTGGCCGTACTGCCCAGCATCCTCACTTTCTTAACCTTAGCGAGCGACACGCCCTTTACCTCGATGGTTTCCGGCAAACGCGTCTCTGTTTCATCCAATAGATAAAAGAAATACTTGTAGCCGCCGTCCTTCTGTGTCATGCAAACCTGACCTGATTTGTAAGGTTCCAGATAGCGGGTATCATAAATGGCCGTGGAATTAATCTTCATCCAGTCGCCATACGCCTTGAGCAATTCGTAAGCGCCTTCCTGCCATTCGCCATCCGGCCCCGGAGCAATATTCAGCAACAAATTCCCACCCTTTGCCACAATATTAATAAGCAAATGAATCGCCTTGCGTGGCTCCATATAGCTTGCGCCGGGCGAAAACGACCAGCCTCCACCGAAGATAATGCACGATTCCCAGGGATACAGCAAAGGCTCATTCGGCACGGTGTTCTCCGGCGTCAGATAATTCTGATTCTTTCCCGGAACCGCTCTATCCACAACGATTAATCCCGGTTGTTTGGCCCGCACTTTTTCAACAAGCTCATCCATTTTAATATCTTGATTAACAATGCGTTGGAATAAATACGGATAATCACCTTTTTTCATCCACTCATCGTAATAACTGATGATGTTTTCCTTACTTTCTTTAGCTACCCAGCCGCCATCAAGCCATAAGATATCCATCTTTCCATAATCCGACATTAATTCAAGTATTTGATTATGAGTGTACTCGGTGAACTTTTGCCACTTCTCCGGATACACTTGCGGGTCGTAATTGACATTCCGGTCGAGTGGGGGAAAATAGGGATCCCAATAATAGGGCGAATGCCAGTCCGGCTTGCTAAAATAGGCACCCGTCCATAAGCCCTGATTCCTGAAAGCTTTGAATATCTCGAAGGCTACGTTTTTTCGGGGATTGTCTTTGAATGGACTGGCTGGTCCACTTATTTTATAATCGGTATATTTCGAATCAAACATACAAAAGCCGTCGTGATGCTTGGTGGTGAAAACCACATAGCGCATGCCGGCCTCCTTAGCCGCTACCGCCCATCGTTCGGGATTGAAATTCACCGGGTTAAATGTGCGCTGTAAGCCTTCATATTCTTTTACATACTCCACATAATTCTCCGGATGATTCCCCTTCTTCCGCTCGCACCATCCCCAATCTTCCGGGCAAATCGACCAGGATTCGACCACACCCCACTGGGAATAAGGTCCCCAATGCATGAGCAATCCAAATTTCAGATTCTGCCACTCTTTTAATTTCAATTCGGTCAGGCTATCGCCCGGAGGCGTGTAACGATGATCGTGTTCCTGTGAATAGCTAAATCCTTGAATGATAAGGATTAATGTGATAATCAGACTAATGCGTTTCATAGTTTTATCATAAAGTTAACAAAGCTACAAAGATTTTTGAGCGATTTCCCGCTTTATGTTTTATAAGATTCTTTTCTACCTTTGCCTTTGCGGTAAAAAACGCATCGCTCATGAAGGTATTTAAGTTTGGAGGAGCCTCCATAAAAAACGAATCAGCAATCCGAAATCTTTTGCCTATTCTGGCGAAGGAGGAGGGAAAGCTCTTGGTTGTGATTTCTGCCCTGGGTAAGACTACCAATGCCCTGGAGGATTTGCTATATGCTGCTTATTATCAATCGGATAGGAGTGAGGAGAAATTTCTTCAGGTTCATGAGTCTCATACTCAAATTGCACAATCTCTTTTTCAGGCTGATTCTATCGCTTTCCAAAAACTTCAATCTTTATTTGACGATCTAAGGCTTGATTTACAAGATATTACTACGGTTGACTATGCCGAAGCCTATGACCGGATTGTGGCTTATGGAGAATTGTTCTCCACCTGTCTCGTTTCAGAATGGTTAAATGCAGCCGGCTTTGAAAATTCCCGGGTCGATATCCGACAGGTGCTAAAAACAGATGGATGGCACCGGAATGCCCGTATCGACTGGGATGCAACCGCTGTTCTGTTGAAGGAGAATTTTGATTTCGCGAAGCATCGTGTGATAATAACGCAAGGATTTATTGGTTCGACTCCGGATGGGAAAACTACTACCCTCGGTCGTGAAGGCTCAGATTACTCAGCTGCGGCTTTATCCTATTTGTGTGATGCCGAAGATATGACTGTTTGGAAAGATGTGGCCGGTATTTTTACGGCTGATCCGGCTGAAATGCCTGATGTGCAGCTGCTGGATGAGTTAAGCTATTTCGAGGCGATTGAGCTTAGTTTTTTCGGGGCTAAAATCATTCACCCCAAGACAATCAAACCTTTGCAAAACAAGCGTATTCCCTTGTATGTCAAATCCTTTCTGAATCCCGATGCTCCGGGCACTATCATCCATGAAATTGAAGGGCGCATGCAATTACCTCCTATTTATATCTTTAAAAAAAATCAAATCCTCATTAGTATTAGTCCGAAAGATTTCTCCTTTATCACGGAAGACCATTTGAGTAATATTTTCCACATATTTGCTTCTATAGGCTTGAAAATCAATGTTTCAGAAAATTCTGCACTCAGCTTCTCAGTTTGTGCTGATCATGACACGCGGGTGATAAATCAGGTAGTGGAACTCCTGAAGCCGGCCTATCATGTTAAATTTAACGAAAATCTGGAACTACTCACCATCCGGCATTATACCGAAGAGGCCGTTAGCAGGCAGTTAATGGGTCGTGAAGTGGTTCTCGAGCAGCGAAACCGGGCCACTATTCGTATGGTAGTGAAAGAATTGTAACATGGATTCCCCAACCGATATGTATCACACCATTGAACAGCCTTCCCAGGGTTTGTACAAGGAAAAAGGCAGTAAATTCATTGCATTTGCTTATCCGGTTTATTCGGAAGATGAAATTAAAATACGATTGGATGCGCTCAAAAAAGAGTATTTCGACGCGCGGCATCATTGTTATGCCTGGAGATTGGGTGCTGATTTACTGAGATTTAGAAGTAATGATGATGGGGAACCTTCGGGAACAGCCGGTAAACCTATTCTCGGTCAAATTCAATCCACCGGATTAACAAATATTCTAATTATCGTAATTCGCTATTTTGGGGGAATCAAGCTGGGAACCAGTGGATTAATTCATGCTTACAAGACAGCTGCCCAGGATGCACTTCAGACTGCAACTTATGTTCAACGATTTGTAACAGATACCATTCAGGTGGAATTTGATTATGCTTGTTTAAATGATGTGATGAAAGTGCTGAAAGATGCTCAATTAAATCCGGAGAAGCCGGTTTTCGACCTGAATTGTCATCTGTATCTCACTGAACGGCAAAGTCTTATCCCTGCTATTCTTCTAAAATTGAAAGATGCAGGCGCTTCGTGTCAAGTAATCTCTGCTTAATTTTAATTTTTCTTTCAATTGATGTTGCTGAATAGCTTTTTATTAATTCAAAAGTTTTAATTTAGCTGAACATCAAAATTCAGAATCATGCAAGGCTACGGAATTACTACCCTCAACGAATTTATCATTGAAAGACAATCGGAGTTTCCTTTTGCAAAAGGAGAACTTTCACGTTTATTGCACCATGTTGGAATTGCAGCAAAAATCGTGAATAAAAAGGTAAATAAGGCTGGTTTAGTTGATATTTTGGGTGAAGCCGGAGTCGTAAATATTCAGGGTGAAACGCAGAAAAAGATGGATGTTTTTGCGGATCAACAGTTTATTGGCGCACTAAGAGCTAGTGGCGAGTGCTGTGGATTTGCAACGGAAGAGAATGAAGAAACTATTTATTTTAATGATGAATTTTCGAAAGATGGGAAATACATTTTCTGTATGGATCCGCTGGACGGCTCTTCCAATATTGATGTGAACGTTTCAATAGGTACCATTTTTTCCATTTATCGGAGAATTTCCCCACGCGGAACCACCCCGGTGATGGAAGATTTCCTACAACCGGGTCGTAATCAGGTTGCCGCCGGATACATTATTTATGGATCCTCAACGATGATGATGTACACTACCGGAATGGGAGTCAATGGTTTCACGCTGGATACCTCTATTGGTGAGTTCTGTTTATCGCACATCAATATTAAAACTCCGGATGATGGCACCTTGTACTCCATCAATGAAGGCAATTATGTGCATTTCCCACTGGGAGTTAAAAAATATATCAAGCATTGTCAGGAAATGGATCCAGATACCAACCGCCCTTATTCATCCAGGTATATTGGGTCCTTAGTTGCTGATTTTCACCGAAATCTCTTAAAAGGGGGAATTTTCCTGTATCCTGAAACAGCAAAAGCTCCAACCGGAAAATTACGATTAGTCTATGAGTGTAATCCGATTGCCTACCTGGCCGAGCAAGCCGGCGGAAAAGCCAGTACCGGCGTAGGTTGCGTGCTGGATATCGTTCCGGAAAGTCTGCACATGCGGGTTCCATTTTATGTGGGTTCCCGTAAAATGGTCGAGAAAGTGGAAGAATTCCTGGCCGCAAATAAAAGCTGAGATTTCCTGAAAATTTAACTTTGTAGTTTGTTGTTTTCCTTTTATTGATTTGATTTTCAATTTAATACGATGGTACGCCTGCGTGAGATTACTGAATCCGATTTGCAATGGATGGCTTTATACGGCAATAATGAAAATCTGAGCCGGAATTTACGAGATGCATTTCCCTTTCCTTATACGATGGAACATGCGGTTGGATTTCTCAATCTGGTGAACGAGATGAATCCTAAAACAATCTTTGCTATCGAATTCGAAGGTAAATATGTGGGAAATATGGGACTTTACCCCGGCTCTGATGTGTATCGAAAGAGCGCCGAACTGGGCTATTTCATTGGAGAACCTTTCTGGAACAAAGGGATTGTCAGCAGAGCAATTCCTTTAATGCTTGAGTTTGGCTTTACCAACCTGGACATCGTGCGGATCCATGCCGGGGTTTTCTCCTTCAACACCGCTTCTCAACGTGTGCTGGAAAAATGCGGCTTCACGCTCGAAGGAATCTTCGCTAAATCAGTCATTAAAAACGATATCCTCTACGACGAATACCGCTACGCTATCTTAAAATAGCATTCTCTCCCTTTTCTATACTCAATCTCACACACATGACTGATTTTTGGGCGTTCCCCTTCGGGTCGGGCTTTCCGCTCCAAGTCCTCGCGGGGAACGCAACCAACCACCCAATGAGCCTGATTGAATGCCCCGCTCCGGGCTTTCCACTCCAATCCCTAACGCACCGCTAATGGTTAATGATTAATGGTAAATGATTAGTGGTAAATGGGTAATGGTTTTACCAGGCTCGACGAATGCAAACCCATCATCCATATTAAATCCCGAAGGGATGACAAGATTATAGCAAATGGATGCCTATTATAATCTGGCGCGGGTTGCCGGCATTCAATTTCTTTCCTCCTTCCTCTTTCCTCCTTCCTCTAGGCCGAAGGCCGTTCCTCCTTTATCTAATCTCGATCTCTTTCCCGTTGATATCCAAGAAATAGATGTTGCCGCCCCGTTCCACTTTCATCCAAAGCTTGTCATTCATCGTAAAATCACTCACCTTATCATAGCTTGGTTTTACGATTTCCTTGCCATTTAGATCGATAAACCCAAATAGTCCATCCTTCATCACCCTTGCCCAGTTTTTATCTAACTCGTTAAAATCCCTGACTTCATCATAGATAATTGGAACAACAATTTTACCACTTCTATTCATGAACCCATACAATCCATCTTTTTGAATAACAACCCATAATTTGTCGTTTTCATGAAATTTGCGGATTGCATCATAAATTACCGGTACAACCACTTCTCCTTTATAATCGATAAAACCTACCAGGCCGTCATTTTCAACCCGTGCCCAGGTGCCATCATTTTCAGTTAAATCCAGCACTTTATCATAGATAGTTGGTACGATTTCAATACCTTCCTGATTAATAAATCCAACTTTCCCATTTGCTTTTACCTGACACCAGGTTTTTTGGTTATAAGAGAACCGATTCGCAATTTCATCATATCTAACAGGAACCACAATCTTCCCTTGTTGATTAATCA
>JAIPAR010000119.1 GCA_021739985.1 Bacteroidales bacterium
GGATGATGAAACAGCACGTATCTATCTGCTCATACGAAAAGCAGAAGAGTTGTTGGGAGCTTTTGCTGATATTGAGTTTGCCTGTACAGAAAATGATGAAATCTATTTGCTTCAGGCCAGACCGATTACCGGAATTGAACAAGCTAAGCTAATCATCCTCGACAATACCAATATCGTTGAATCATTTCCAGAAATTAGCTTACCCTTAAGTTATAGTTTTGCATCACTTACGTATGAAAAAGTTTTTCGGGCCAGTTTATCAGCCTTTGGGATTAGTGATAATCAACTTGAAAACTCCAATGAACTATTCCCGAATTTACTGGCTCATTTCAAGGGACGAATTTATTATCGGCTGGACAATTGGTATAAATTAGTCAATCAGGTATATCCATCTTCCTCCTTGAAAAAATCCTGGAGGGATGCTGTTGGTTTAATTGAGTCAGAAAATCTCTCCAAAAACATAAGTCTATCTCACAAAATCAAGGTATGGACAAGGATTTTGTATTTGCTACTCACGTATCGATTTTGGACTCGTCGTTTCTTTATCGCCTTTGATAAATTATACCTGCATTTTAGAAGTTGGAAAAGCCAATCATTAACACCGGTAAAACTTTGGGGCCATTTCAGTGAATCCATTGAAAAAGGTTTAGAATCATGGCCTTATACACTTTTAAACGATTATCTGGCTTTTGCTTTAGTGGGTTGGGTCAAAAAAGCAGCCAATCAATTAGGTGTTCTCCCGGAAAATACCGGAGAGGAGGAGCTTTTCCCAGGCAATGAGGAGATGGAATCAAGGCAAGCTGTTATGCATTTCAATGGGCTTCTGGCGATTATAACGGCTGATGTACATTTATCTCAAAGCTTTCAAAGCCAGCCGGCCGATAAATTACTTGAAATCATTGAAGATGCAAAACATCCCTCTTTAACGAAAGCCTGGAAGAATTATATCGAACGGTTTGGCGACCGAGCCCTGGCAGAGCTTAAAATGGAGACCCAAACTCCTCGAGTTAATCCTGTCGTTTTAATTGAAATGATTCAATCCCATCTTCATCTATATTCATCTAATCAACTAAATTTCAAACCATTACAATTTGATTCAAATGCAGGACTGGCCTTAATACGAAAGAGATTTCATCCTTTGCATCCGCTTTATTACCCATTAAAATTTTTAATCAGGATAACTTCCAAAGGATTAAGCAACCGGGAAAATATGCGATTTTGCCGGGCAAGAATATTTGGTGCCTCACGCGAAATCTTTCTGGAGTTTGGGCGCCTTTTAGCAGAAAAGAAGATTATTGCAGTAAAAGAAGATGTGTTTTACCTGGAATTGTCAGATATTGAATCGTTTGCAAAAGGCAATAATCAACCTCTCTTTCAAAAAGTTGAAGCCCGCAAATTGGAATATGCTTCCTTTTCAGACCTTACGCCACCCGACCGAATTATTTTTGAGGAAGGAAAAGATTTTTGGGTACCACTAATCCAGGGCAGTGAAGAAAATTCCGAAGGAATACTCAGAGGGACAGGCGTTTCCAAAGGGAGTTGCGAAGCCGAAGCTATCATCCTGCTTAAACCTGATTTCAATCAAGTGGTGAAAGGAAAAATCCTGGTTACAAAGATGACTGACCCAGGCTGGGTTTTTCTAATGTCGCAGGCAGCCGGCATAATCAGTGAAAGAGGCTCCTTATTAAGTCATACGGCCATTATTGGCAGGGAGTTAGGCATTCCGGTCATTGTTGGTGTTGAAAATGCAACCCGACTCATTCAAAACGGTCAAAGAATCAGCATAGACGGGCTATTGGGCACCATACAAATCATGGAAAGCTGATGGCTGAGTCGTCTTTTTGCCGGTCCACCAATACATTGGGCTTCCCTCTTTACTATAAACTTTCCAGTTCTTTTTTAGCGCTTGTTTCACCAGATAGCGTCGGAATTGTTCCGGATAAAAAGCCTGAAGCAGATAATGCCTTCCCGATATAAGTTTTTGATTTTTAAGAAGATGATAACAACTGGAGGCACATCTCTCCCCGATAAAAGAATAATCCTTTTCCGGTGCAAGGATGTTGGACGCATAAAATTGCAAAAGATTCTCTTTTTGGGAATCACTTATTGGGATTTCGATTACAGTTTCCCGCTTGTTGGCAATAATCTCCTGCCATTCAGCCAAAGACTGATTTTGAAACAAACAGTTCTTCTGTTTCGGATGCGGAAATATATGTATCCTCTTAACATCCTGATAATAAAATCCATACACTCTATCATCAATTTGAACAGCAACATGACCGCCCCAAAATCCACCAATTATTTTTTCCTCTGTTCGCTTTTTCCAAGGATATTTCCAGACAGAACCATGGAAAATCCTGACATACACCAAAGACTGAGCAGCTGCCATACATTTTTGAATTGAAGCAGCAAGATAAAAAATAATTCTACTTTTGAGCTCAATAGGAATAATCAAGGGATGAATGAACAGCTACTTTTTCCAGGACTTTTACTACTTATTATCAGTATTTCCGGACTAATCCTGAATTATTGGAAGAATCCAACTCTCGAAAAAGTAAAGCGTCAAGCCGATCAACATAGCTTGTTATATTTCCGTCTTTTTTATCCAGCCGGAATTGTTCTGGCTTTTCTGATTTCCAGCTACTATCCTCAACCCCTGCCCCTTTCCTGGTCTATCCTTGTTCCTGCAAGTCTTGCCTTTTTTATTTCAGGGATGATTATCCGTTGGATAGCCGTTTTAAGTTTAGGTGATAGATTTAGCGTTCAACTAACCATTCTTCAGCAACATAAGCTAAAGCAGAATGGAATATTCCGTTTGGTCCGTCATCCAAGCTATTCAGGATTAATTCTGTATTATATCGGGTTGGGGATTGCATTGAATAACTATCTGAGTCTGATATGCTTACTGCTACCTGTTATTATCGTCATCATCTATCGGATTGAAAAAGAAGAATGCTTGCTGGCAGCCCATTTCCAAGGAGAATATGCCAATTATCAATCTAAAACCAAAAAGCTAATACCCTGGTTGTATTAAATGAGGGGGAGATTTATGATTGTTTTCGTAGAACCCAGTATAAACCTTTCACATTCGATTTTATCTCTTTGCTAATCAGTATGATGATAATCTCTTCGAAAGATGAAAGATATCCCCAGCTCATAGCCAGGATAAACATCGAGGGATAAAAATCGAAAGCAAAAAGAGAAAAAAAGAAAATTCCCTGTAAATATCCTCCTATTTTGGTTGAATATAAATGCAAGCTTGGGAAGCGTTTGAATTTAATGAGCGACAATAGGTTATAAAAGAGGATTAGACCTATAAATAACCAAAGCACCCCTAACCAGGAGCTGACTTCATCCATTTTAAAGGACATCACTCCTAAAAAAGCGAGAATATAAGTACCTATATCTGCCAGTGAATCGAGACGAGCGCCGAGCTGCGTTTGCATCTTCCAAACCCTTGCAATTAATCCGTCTAAAACATCGGTAATCAAATTAATGCAAAGCATCCAGGCAAAAAACACTTCCTGGCTACTTATAATTAGATAGAGCAGAAATGGAAAGCTTACCAAACGATAGAAACTCAGGAAATTCGGAATATTGAAGATTTTTTCGTCCTTCATTTCAGAAGCTTTTTTTTAGATGAACCATGTATAACACCAATGAAAACAGGCTATGAATCAGAATATTAACAAGAAAAATCAAGCCAAATTCGCTCAAACTATAAGGAAAACAGATGCATGCGGTCAAGGCAACGCCCAGCGAAGAGTCCATTTTATCTATCAATTTAAAAAAGAAAGCCCCACGTGAAGGAGTTGCGCCAGGCATAATGCCCATTTTTCGTTTCAACCAGGAATTAGGCAATTCTGCAAGCATATATACCGCGCCAAACAAAGCTCCGAGCCAGGGATTTACATCTGCAGGAAAGAAAAGTAACATCATCCATACAATCAGCAAGTTAGCCAGACTTACAAAAGCAAATCCTCTCCAGGTTTTATTTTCACCAAACCAATTCTTGTGAATAGGGACCGCAGAGAAAGCCAGGTAATTACGCTTAACTACCCACATGTGAAGCACATTGGATAGGATTAGCGGTGTCAATATGTAAGTTAAATAGAAAATCATCTTAGCTGTTGCGAAGTAAATCTAACATTTTCAAAGAAGTTTGGAGAACGCGTGCCGAGAAATCATAGTTTGCCAGAATCGCCGAAACTTCATAAAACGAAATGCGAGTAATCAGGTACACTTGCATACTGTACAAACAGGCTTTTCTCCACTCCTCTATGGAATATACCGGGTAGAAAGAATGATGATAAGCCAAAAAGCTGTTAAGTTCCTCCGGCCTAAAATCAGGTTTAAGCACAAAACTGAGCAATTCCAATATATCTCGTTGAGGAAAATCGATCACTGCCAATTCCCAATCATAAATGACCGGCTCTCCGCTCCTTCTAAACATAAGATTACGGGGATTGAAATCATGATGTATCAGCGTTTTTGAAACTTGAATCTCTTTTGAATTGTCCTCCAGTGAGTCAAGCACATCAAGTAGATAATGCAGGACATCGGGAGGGAAATCAGTTTTTTTCTCCTGGATAAGAATTTGTAAAAGTTTAATATAAAGCGATTTAGCCTTCCATGGTTGAAAACTCTTCACAGCCGGTAGCTGCTCCGGATCAGTTTGTTGATGAAATATAGTGATAGCCTTGATACAAAGTTTAATTTCATCTGCAGTCCATACTTCCGGCTGATTTTCAGTATTTCGCAAGCGGAAATCTTGTTTATTCAGAAACTCCTGAAAGATGAGGTAAATTTCTCTGTGCTCATCCCTTACAGAGCAATAAAATGCAGGGAAATAAGGGTATTTGACGCTATCCAGGTATTGATTCAACTGAATATCTTTTATATGACTGTTTCGATATTCCAGTGCATCTTTAGATGAAAAAATCAAATCTGCCAATTCAGTATCGATGGTGCTGGCCAGCAAATGCAAGCCTTTTATTAGGTCAGTATCCAGGGCTTTCGAACGAATTATCACTTCGAAAGGTCCTTGAGACTCATTTTGATAAGTCAGTCTGACCGGGATAAATCCGATTAGTTTATTGGAAATTCGCTGCGTGAGATTGGTAAGGATTCCACTATCCAGTTCCTGAGCCTGAAAAATGCTTATAGAATCAATTTGCAGTTCCGGGAACTTGCCGGACATTCCTTGTTGAATCAATACCCGGTCGATATCGGCCTTTACAAGCCATTTAACGGGACGATTTCTGCCTAATTTCTCATGTGACTTGGCAAATTCACCACTTACAATTGCTGCGAAAGTAGAAAGTTCCAATCCCAGGGCAAAAGAAGCAATCAATTTTGCAAATCGTTCAACTTTACCTTGACCTGAACATCCCATTAGATGGAGAACTTCTTGTTGTTTAGGAAGATGTGTACCTCCGCCAATCGTTCCAACGACCAGATTTGTGAGCGTTAAAGTGCATGCAAGCCCGGTTGAGGTAGGCTGGATGTCGAGGAATCCGGTGCCGGATTCATGGATGGAGGCTAAGTCCTGCCCGGTTGCCACAAAAATGGATGCAATCGCATTTGTCACATTGATATTAAAACCAATCATCCCCTGCTTTTCGGCAAAACGGCGGGCAGGATCGAAAAATGTGAGAAATTTTTCAGAAGTCGTACGAAGCACTTCCTGGATGAGCTGTTCGGGGATATTAGCACTGGCAACCACTTTGATTCCCCTTCCCATCTGAATGCTGTCCAGCGATACTTTTTTATCGGAAGCTGCATTTCCTTCAATCACAAACTCCACCTGAACTTCCGGATGCATTTGCCGGAACTTGCGCATTAAATCGGTTAGGGCATGCCAGGTACAGGTGGTAGTCATATTTTGGCCCGATGCATCACCGGTTGCATAATATACTTTCAGGTGTACACAGTTCTCATCGGTTAACAGTTGACAAGATAGAACCTTGGCATGATTTGACCAGGATTCGGCAGCCTCCATAAAAGAAGCTTCCAGGGGGTAAAAAAAATCTTCAAAAAGCCGGGCTTCACGGGGTGTATTAAAAACCAGCATAGGAGCCCGCAGCATCCGCTGGTATTGTACTTCGGCACTTACTCCACCACTTCGGCTTAGCAATTTAGCCCCGCGATTCATACTATAAATCAGAGCACC
>JAIPAR010000006.1 GCA_021739985.1 Bacteroidales bacterium
GGGAAGATGGCATCGATTGCAGCAGCCTCCATTTTAGCTAAGACGCACCGGGATGAAATCATGCTTGCTTATCATCTTCAATATCCTGAATATAAATGGAATACGAATAAAGGATATCCAACGGAGGAGCATCGTAAAGCCATTCGTGCAAGTGGAGAAACGCCTTTGCATCGCAAAAGTTTCCGGCTGTTGGATGAGCAGCTCAGCATACCGTTCGAATAAAAAAGGGAAAGAGTTTTATTTTTCAATTATTCGAGCATTTAAATCCATTTGTTCATGTAAAATCCTGATTATTTCAACCGAATTTTCTTCATATTGTCTATAGAATATAATGTGTTTCCCAGATTTGTACCCTTTTAATGAAGCGGCAATGTTTGTATATTTTTTTCCAATGTTAGGGTTTATCGAAATCATTTTGCAACTCTCCATTAGCATCCAGTAATAGGTATCGGCTTGGAATTCTGACCATTTCAGGAACGAATAATTCCAAATAGAAGAAAGATCATCAACAGCTTTATTCGTGAATGATAACTTAGCCATTGGATTTTTTTTGTCTTTTTAAATGAAGTAGGTGATTCTCGGGATTAAAATCATTCACAATACCACTTTCTATACCCTCTTGAATTGCTTTCTTTAAGGCAAGAGTTAAATTCTCTTCAGCTTCAAGGAGTCGTAAGCCTGCTCGGACGACTTCGCTTGCATTTTTATATCTACCGGCTAATAATTGACTTTGTATAAAACTGTCAAAATATTCACCTAATGATACGGATGTATTTCTATTCATCGAAATTAATTTTAGCAAACTTACCAAATATTGGTATAATTGCAAAATATTTAATGAGTTGTGTCATTTGCATTAGTCCCCAAATTTTACCACGATTTATTTTAACTGTCTGATAATTAGGATGGGTTTGGTTATTTTATTGTGGAAACCTTTGCGGATGGTTAAAGTTGGCGCTTGTGAAAGTTAGGGTGGTTTCTTGATACTTTTTCAAACAGATAGACGGCAATTACAATTAGATTACTATTTTTGCACCTCCTTAAAGGTCTTGTAGTTCAATGGATAGAATATCGGATTCCGGTTCCGACGATGTGGGTTCGATTCCCGCCAGGATCACTCTAACTAGAATTTCACAGCCATTCTGGCACAATGCATGAATCCCAATTTTGCCTGGTAATCTGGATTGTTAATTACTTTATATCTAACGATTCATTAATTGAAAGCAAATACTTAACTAAACTTTCCGTTTCATCGATCGTCATACCAGGTTTAAAGTATTCTATATATCCACGTAATTTATTCAATGTTAATAGTTTAACATATTCGAATTCCTCAATGGGCTTCTGATTGATAAAGACAATCAGATTCCTTAAGGAGATTTTACGCTTTCCCCAATGGTGAGAGAATAAATAGGATGCATGATTATGGATTACTCTGTTGAGGGCATAAGAGGACCTTATGATTTGCTGCACTGGTGAACGGAGGTCTGCATTAGCTAATGATTGAGCACTCCAATTCTTTGTTTCAATGATAAAAACTCCTGCGGAGCAAACCAATAAATGATCGATTTGAATAGATTTTATATAGCTGTTTTCTTCTTTGTAATACAATGGCTTTTTGAAAGTGAGAACAAAATCATTGATTAAATAATACCCGTCTGGCAAAAATTGCATTTCTTTTTCTACTTTGCTTTCCCCAACTGCACCTAGAATTGAAGGCATAATCTCATCAATAATTTTGATTTTTCTATTGAGCTCTTTGAGCTCTGTTGCGGAACTTTGATTCACAGCTTCTTCAAAGTCTGTAACAATAAAATTAATTCTGTTCTTTTTTTGTTGCAGTAGAATTGAGGTTTTAAAGAGGCCTTTCTCAATGATTAAATCAAAATGAGTCTCCAAATCATTGATTTTTCTTTTTAATGTGTAGATTTTAAAATAGTTAAGTATATTTTTTATGGAAAATGAAGTAGTTATATTCAAAGTGCTTAATTGTTGATTCAAATCCTCAAGTTCCTTCTGTAAAGTATTTTCCAACTCTATCTTGGTAGCATCAATTTGATTCTCGATTGAAAGGATTTCATCTTTAAGAGCAACTTTTTCTTTTGCAATCAATTCAAAGTGTCTGGAAATGATAGCATTTTTAGTACTCATGAAATCATTCCTAAATGCAAGCACCTCATTGAGTGAGTTTAAATCTCTCATGTTATGATTATGGAGATGATTTTTAACTTGTTTCAGAGAACCAATCTGGTTGTATATTTTGCTCATAAATAAGTACCATCGATTTCAAATTCAAAATTGGCATTTTGTCATCACAATATTATATCGATATCAAAAAAAATAAATCGGATTATCACCTAAAAGGTAGCTGAGTTTTGTTCTGCCTACCATATGAAAATTGATTGTTTAATTTAGTAGTAATGAACAAATGTTTATTATATTTGTAGATATATCACATCTAATGATGTGAAGGCGAATTTGTAAAGTCTTGAAAAACAGTAATTATTGTCGTTAGGATTGTGACGTCAAAGTAGATTTTAATTCGTGTTTGAATTGATGTGTTAAATCTAAATTATACGAGTATGGGATGCGCAAATGGTGTAAAACCACTAAAGAAAAAAACGATTAATCAACAAGTATCTGAAAACAAAATAGAGGAGGCTAAACCTATGAGCTCAACATTGGTCAGGCAGCAAATGCCCGCATTCGAAATGGATGCCTATGATGCGAAAACCGGTCATTTTAAGACGGTTTCCAGTAATGATTACAACGATAAATGGGCGGTCGTGTGCTTTTATCCTGCTGATTTCACTTTCGTGTGTCCAACAGAAATTGCTGCTATGAATGCACATTACGACGAATTCCAAAGCCTGGGTGTTGAAATCCTTGCCGTGTCGGTGGATTCTAAGTTTTCGCATAAGCGATTTGCTGAAACCGAGCCTATTTTGAAAGGGCTGAAACTTACTATGGGCGCCGATTCAAACCAGGAAGTCAGCCGTGCCTTTGGTGTATTAATCGAAGAAGAAGGGGTTGCCTTAAGAGGTCGTTTCCTTTTTAATCCGGATGGAGTTTGTGTGGCTCAGGAAGTTCAGGCTGATTCAGTTGGACGTAATGTGAACGAATTTTTGCGTCAAGTGATGGCTTGGCAACACGCCAGCAAAACTGGTGAAGTTTGTCCGGCAGGCTGGAGACCTGGTAAGAAAACCTTGCCGGTTCAAACCGATATGGAAAAAATGACAGGTCGGGTAGGGGATTATATTAGTATCGAAGAGATTCTGAGCTAATAGCCAATTCTTTAAGCCTTTACAGTCGAATGAAATCTCGCGGAGAAGCATAGCCGAATCCGCTGGATTTCTTTTGCCCGGTAATCCGTCTTTCAAAGTCTTTTTATTTACTTTGTGTGTCTTGTCGCACCTGGTGTGAGTAATCTGATTTGTATGATTGATGCCGCATGTTTTCGTAGTTCTACCCCAGTCCGGGCTTTTGCGCTGTTGCTGTTTGTTTTTAGTTTGATGTCCCCACACACAGCCCTCCCGCAGCAATCCGTCCCGGAACGGGCAAGCATGATTGTCGAGGCCTGCGCGCAGCTACACATCCAACCCCGCCCCACCGATTCAACTTTCTCTGTAGATGTCTTTCATAATCTTGTCGATTTGCTCGATCCCGAACGTGTCTTCTTCACCCGCCAGGATATCGATTCCCTGCATCTTCATAGCTATGCTATTGCCGCTGAAATCAGTTCCGGAAATGATTTTTTTCTAAAATTGATTGCTCCTATATACGAAAATCGACTTAAACAGGCTGAATCTTACCTGAAATCAATCCGGCAAACCCCCTTCGACTTCGCTCAACCCGATTCTATTGTTTTTGATTCCCTGTTCTATACTTTCACCGATTCGCTGGGCCTTCAGAAAAAGTGGCGCCAGTCGCTCAAATTGGATGCGCTTCTTAGTTATACCGGGAATGAGGATTCCACCTCCGTTCAAACTTCTCAGGAAGAGGAACTTAGGAATGCTCACTCCGATGCGGTGGAGCGTTTTGATTGCTTTATTTCTTCGATTCTGCATCAAAAGAAGTTTGATGAATATCTGGGTAATCAATATCTAAAGGCTATTGCTGCCAGCTTCGACCCTCACACGAATTATTTTTCGCAGGAGGATTTAGATTATTTCGAGAGCTCCCTTTCCTCAGAATCTCTTTCGTTTGGGTTCGATATCAATCGAAATTCCAAAGGGGAGCTTGAGGTGATGAATCTGGTTCCCGGCGGGCCGGCCTGGTCTTCCAACCTTATCCAGGAAGGAGATATTATCATTTCAATTCAGTCTTCTCATTTTAAAATTGATAATACATCCTGTCTCCAATTCGCTGAAATTGCCGAATTAATTTATACCGATAAATACCTCGAAGCGAATTTTATCTTTAAAAAGAAAAACGGGCAGGAATTTTCGATTAAGCTTGAAAAGGATAAAGTGAGCGTGGAGCAGAATATGATTCGAACATATCTGCTTGAGGGGGAAAAGAAAATGGGATATATCTATCTACCTTCTTTCTATGCAAATATGGATGGGATGGATGTTATTACTGAAGGTTGTGCTATGGATATTGCGCAAGCTATTGTTGATTTTAAAGATAAAGGAGTGGATGCTCTGGTGCTGGATATTCGCAATAATGGTGGAGGCTCCATGCTCGAAGCTGTGCGACTGGCCGGCTGCTTTATTCATCTGGGTGTGGTGGGAATCTCTCAATCGAAAGAATTTGGTTTGCAGGCTATGAAAGACCCGATTCGGGGCAGCTTGTTCGAAGCGCCTGTTGTTGTCCTGGTAAACCGCTACAGCGCATCAGCTTCTGAGTTTTTTGCTGCTGCTATGCAGGATTACGACCGGGCTGTGATTATGGGAGATACTACTTTTGGAAAATCATCTTCTCAGGTTGTCGTCCCTTTATTAAAGACCTACGATGACCGTACGCTAAGTCGAAATAATCTGAACAGTGCAAAAAATGGCTATTTAAAAATTACAACCGGACGCTTTTTTCGGGTCACCGGCGATAGTTTCCAAAACTCAGGCATTGTCCCGGATATTTGCCTTCCCGATTTAATTAGTTTAAGTGATAAGGGTGAAAAACAACTTCCCTGTTCGCTGGCCAATACTTCAGTGGATGATGGTTTTGTCTTTATACCATATACGGCTCCCAATATTCATTTGCTTAATTCCCAATCGATGAAGAGGGTGGAGAACGATAGTGCTTTTGTGTTGATTCATAAGGAGATAGAAAGACAATTGTCGCAATATGAGCGATTTGTTGTCCCTTTGCAATTGGATGCTTTTCAAAAATATTATATAGAATGGGATAAGAAGCAATTTGATTTTGAAACGGTTAGTGGAAATACTTTGAACTTGTATGAAATTAAGGATTTGCGTGCCAAACAATCCCTTTCTAAAGATGTTTTAGAAGAAGAGTTTTTAAAGCATCTGAGGACTGACTCTTATATCCGGGAGTCTTATCAGGTTTTGTTGGATTTAATTCAAATTGAACCATGAAGGAAGTAGCTTCATCCGTAGAGGATTATATCCGGACTTTTGAGCCGGAAGTACAGGAACGATTACAACATATCCGAAAAATTATTCGGGAACATGCCCCGGAAGCCGAAGAAGGTATTGCCTATGGAATGCCCGGCTATAAGCTTCATGGAAAAGTGCTGGTTTATTTTGCCGGGCACACCAATCATGTGGGTTTTTATGCATTGCCCTCCGGTCATGCGCAGTTTAGCAAAGAGTTGTCTGCTTTTAAGCAAGGCAAAGGCTCGGTTCAATTTCCACATAAAGTGCCCATGCCTTCTAATCTAATTGCTCAGATGGTGCAGTTTCGTGTACAAGAAAATGCGCTAAAATCTACTAAATCAAAAAAATAAATTGATTTTTATCTCCCCATGTTGGATACATTTCCTGCTTTAACTGTTCACTAACAATCTATCTATCATGATACTAACCAGCAAGTGCTAAGGCTTGTGTTAGCTGTTTATATTATTCTATCTTTGCCCGCTAAAATATGGGAGGATGATTTCTGTTGATACAATTACAGTCGAATTTGGCGGTCGAACGCTGTTTAAGGATATTTCTTTTGCCGTAAACGATAAAGATAGGATTGCCCTGTTGGGGAAAAATGGCGCCGGGAAATCTACCCTCCTGAAAATCATTGCCGGCGCGCAAAAACCTACCAAAGGCAAAATTACTACACCCAATGATGCGGTTATCGCCTACCTTCCTCAACATCTTATTACGGAAAATAAACGCTCGCTCTTCGAGGAAGCTAGTCAGGCTTTTTCCCATCTGCTCGATATGCAGTCTGAAATTGATGCAATCAACCATGAACTTGCTGTCCGAACCGATTATGAATCAGACGATTATTATCGATTGATTGACCGGATGAGCGAGCTTAGCGAAAAACTTTATAGCCTTGGCGAGATTAATTTTGATGCAGAAGTGGAGAAGATTTTGATTGGACTTGGATTTGAACGTTCTGATTTTCAACGTCCCACCGAGGAATTCTCCGGAGGATGGAGAATGCGAATCGAGCTGGCGAAAATATTGCTTCGTAAGCCTGATTTAATTCTGCTCGATGAGCCTACCAACCACCTGGATATCGAATCAGTTCAATGGCTGGAGGAATTTCTGGTGAACAGCGGCAAAGCTGTTATTCTGATTTCCCACGACCGGGCTTTTGTGGATCGTATTACTTCGCGAACCATCGAATTAACCATGGGTCGGATTTATGATTATAAAGTGAACTACTCCCAATACCTGGAGCTGCGCCGTGACCGGAGAATTCATCAGCAAAAAGCCTATGATGAGCAGCAAAAAATGATTGCCGAAAATCAGGCATTTATTGAGCGTTTTAAAGGTACTTATTCAAAGACCCTGCAAGTGCAGTCAAGGGTTAAAATGCTGGAGAAACTGGAGATTCTGGAAGTGGACGAAGAAGATACTTCCCATTTGCGCTTACGTTTTCCGCCGGCTCCTCGCTCGGGTTCCTATCCGCTTATCGCCGAAGATGCAATCCTGGGATATGATGATTATGTGGTGCTAAATCAGGCTACTTTTACGATTCATCAAGGTGAGAGAGTGGCTTTTGTCGGGAAAAACGGTGAGGGTAAATCAACAATGATTAAGGCGATCATGGGGGAGTTGCCGGTTAAAGGAAAGCTGGCTCTTGGACACAATGCTTTGATAGGCTACTTTGCTCAAAATGCTGCCTCCATGATGGATGACCAATTATCTGTATTTCAGACGATTGATGATGTCGCAGTGGGAGATATTCGTACGAAGATTAAAGATTTACTTGGTGCGTTTATGTTTGGTATCGAAGATTGGGATAAAAAAGTGAAGGTTCTTTCCGGAGGAGAGCGTACCCGTTTAGCAATGATTAAACTTTTGCTGCAACCGGTTAATTTCCTGATTTTGGATGAGCCTACCAATCATCTCGATATGCGCTCGAAAGATATTTTGAAACAAGCTTTGCTCGATTACGAAGGCACTTTAATTCTGGTCTCTCACGACCGGGATTTCCTCGATGGGCTGGTTACCAAAGTCTATGAGTTTGCTCATCATCGGGTGAGTGAGCATCTGGAAGGAATTACGGAATTTCTTGCAAATAAAAAGAAGCAACTGGTTTTTTAATCCCAATTGCTTCCTTATAAGTTTTTGTAGTAAAATTCTATTGCAAAATCAATTTGCCACGATGGCTATTTCCTGATTGGTCTTTAATTTGATAAAGATACAAGCCGGTAGCTACTTCCGGAAGAATAAGCTGAGTATCTGAATTGATTGATGCCGAGTAGATTACCTTTCCGCTTAAATCAAGTAAATTGAAATAGGCCGTTTCATTATCAAGTCCCAGGATGGTAATTCCTGTAGAAGAATTGGCTGGGTTTGGATACACGTTAACAGGGTTCAATGAAAATTCCGGATTCGATAACAGAGGAGTATAATATAATTCAGCCTCAAAGAAGGGAACCCAGGCTATAGCAATCCATTGCGACATCGTTGCCGAGGTAATCATGTTATGAGCCTGCATATCTTCCCAAAACCATTCTGGTGACACAATAACTTCCCTTGGAACATTTGTATTATAGCTAAACTCTGATTTCTCAGATGCTTCGAAATCCGACCCATTCCATTCCGAGTAAATTTCCGAAAGTTGATTATTGAATGAATCATAAGTTGATTCATTTTTAGAATTTGGAATCCAGGTTAATGCTACTTCATCCCAATCGTACAAAATTTCACTGAGGATATTTCCAGCACCGTCATAAGTGAATTCTGATTGAGCTTGATAGTTGGTAATCCAAGTTTCAGTTACAGAATCCCAGGATTGATATTCACTGAGTGTTGTATTTCCATAGGTATCCAGTGTATAGACTGATTTTCCGGCCGGGGTCCAGCTAACCGTAAAACTGTCATAATAGTAATTTGTTTCGCTAATTAGCTGATTGGATGCGTTATATTCATATTCTGTCTTATCCGTAATAAGCCAGGTTGATGAAGAGGCCTCCCAATAGGAACGTGTTTGAAGAATCATATTACCATTTCCATCATACTCATACACCATTTTGTTAGGATACCAAACTAATTCCGTATTATCCCAATACGATTCAATAACCTGAATTACCTTGCCATACACATCATATTCATATTCAAACTTATTGGATGGAACCCAGTTTTCGTCTTCAAAATTGAACTCTTCAGTTAGTGAAACTAATCCTTCCGCATTATAGCTGTAAGTTGATTTATACATCGCATTCCAGATTAAATCATCATAATTATACTCTGATTCAATTTCCTGACTAATGAGGTTGAATGAATTGTATTCGAAATTATATTTAAAGTAACTGGGTATCACCAAACTATCCAGACGATAGGCGAAATCAATAATATCTAAATTTGATTTTGACTGTTGATGTTGGATGAAAGGATGTTGGGTAGAAGGAACGAAGAATTTGGCACCTGAATCGGTTTTCCCATGCAGATAATCAAACTGTGCAAATGCTTGACTTGCAACGAGTAAACATACAAGAAGGATAAACTTTGTTTTCATCTTTATAAATTTTAGTTTTTAATTAAAAGGTTTTACGCTAGACAGAAAATCCATATTATTTTTATCTCTTAGGGGATTTTAATACGTATGGAAATTTCATCGCTGCAAAAATTGGGCAAATCTTAACAAATTTACGATTATTAAATCTTTTTTGTTACTCCAAATTGAATAGAGCCATATTTTGTCAGTTGCATTCCATTAACTTGCTTATAAACCGGGACATCTAGGAATCCGTGATTCGCTGACCATATCATTAGAATCGCATGAGACTATTGAAATAAGGAGAGAAATGCCAATTGCCAATAGAGCGAACGGTTTCATTTAAATCAATTTATATTTTATAAGCGGATAAAGTAATGCTGTAAATTCCCTTGCCGGCAACCGTGAATTTCTTTTTTTCATGCGGAGATAGATGATGAGCCATTATTTCATCGGGTATGGGGATAGGACTGGCCAGATGAAGCGTGGAGCTTTTAAAGCCGGTGTCGTGAATAAGTGTCAGGTAGTTATCTAACGGAACAATCCCGGCTATATAGCCTGCATTGATTTCTGCCTCAGTTTTTAGTGCCTGAGGAATTGAACCTCTGGTAACTACATCGGAAATGCAAAAATGCCCGCCAGGTTTTAATACCCTGTATATTTCTTTAAAAGCCAATTTTTTATCAGGAACCAAATTTAAAGCAGCATTTGAGAGTACTACATCAAAATGGTTATCCGGGAAAGGAATCGCCTCGATATCTCCCAAAATAAAATCTACATTGCTAAAACCAAGTTTTTGTTTGTTTCGGATGGCTTTTTCGACCATCTTTTTCGTGAAATCCAATCCGATTACTTGACCTTGTTCTCCGGTAAAGCTTCGGGCTACAAAGCAGTCATTCCCGGCACCACATCCTAAATCAAGTACCGTTTCTC
This sequence comes from Bacteroidales bacterium, assembly GCA_021739985.1. Lineage (GTDB taxonomy): Bacteria > Bacteroidota > Bacteroidia > Bacteroidales > M50B96 > M50B96. The sequence goes on from JAIPAR010000006.1 coordinate 10,006, forward strand.
CTGGTAAAATAGCTGCAAAATCAGTAGGCATTCCACAGCCTAATCCCAAATCAGCTTCCGGAAAATGACCGGAGGTGTTTTTATAGGTTTCGCTAATAATGACAGGCTCAATGGAACAACTTCCATCGATACTGCAACAGGAACCAGAGGATTGTCCCGGCTGTGAGGCAATCATGCTGTACTTCACTTTAACCACCAGTTTAATTTCCTTCGATTCCATGTTGTAAATTATACCGTATAAGTTTTATCGATTCATCTCACACTTCCATGCCAACTTAGCATGCCGACCTTGAAATTTCTTTGGTCGGTGTAAATTTACTGTTTATTTACATGCATATTCTGTATTCTTTCGTGGTAAAATTCGCGAAATTCACTGCGGATTTCATCACGCACACGGCGATATTCGTTAAGGATAAATTCTTCGGTTCCAGTGGCATCGTAGGGATCATCAAAACCGATATGCAATTGCTTAGCTACCTGTCCTGTAAAATGGGGGCAAGTCGCACGTGCATTATCGCACACCGTAATTACAAAGTCCCACGAATCATCGCGGTATAAATCTACGGAATCGGAAGTATGGTGACTAATATCAATTCCTATTTCCTGCATAACTTTTAACGCATGTGGATTAACTGAACCAGCCGGCTTTGTGCCAGCCGAATATACTTCCAGCCTGTCATCCAGGCTTTGCAAAAACCCTTGTGCCATTTGACTTCTGCAACTATTTCCCGTACAAAGAATCAGAATTTTCATGGTCAATAATTTGTTCGTTTTGGGATGATGCCTTGATTTCAGAGGTCAAGCAAAGCATCAATCTTATGGCTCTGAAAGACTCCCGGGCCAGCCACAACATCTTGAGGGAGGTTTATGGGTTCTTTATGTCACCATGGCTCCAAAGTTAATAGGAAGGATACAAATTGTTCAGGATATTAAACAAAAAAAAGTCCAGCAGAATCCCTTCTGCCGGACTTACCCAATCTACCTTAATCCGAATAATTATTTAATGAATCTACTAACTGAGCGTGAGTTCCCTTGCTCAATTACAAGTAAATAATTTCCTTTAGTTAACATCGAAGCGTCCATGCGTTGCGTATTCATTCCTTCGGAAGCGTTTATTGTTAAGGTTTTAACAAGCGTGCCGCTGATGGAATAAATGCTTACCTGAACTAGTTTAGCATCTGATGTTTGGAAGTCAATCAGTAATTCATTTACAACCGGGTTGGGATAAATGCTCACATTTTCAATGAATAATCCTGATTTCTTTTCATGATCAACAATAGTCGTATCAACAACCGTTGTATCAATTACAATAAGAGTGTCACAAATTCCGTCTCCATGATGACCATGGTGTCCTACCCAGGGATGACCATGATGACAAAGCGAATCAACAAAAGTGCTATCACCAAAACCAAATGGGAAGCCATGATGATTTAATGAATCAACATGAGAGCTGTCGCAGGTTCCTGGAAATCCATGTGTACCATGACCTAGAGAGCCAATGTGTGTGCTATCGCAGGTTCCGGGAAATCCATGTGTACCATGACCTAAAGAGCCAATATGTGTACTATCGCAAGTCCCTGGAAATCCAGTTGTTCCATGGAAAGGGTGACCGTGATGAGGATTTGCCAAAGAGTCATGGTTCAGGCTGTCAGCTGGAAAAGTTGGATGGTTAATTGAATCAGTTTGCGTACTGTCGCAAGTGCCTCCTCCGGGAAATCCACCATGAGGGTGTCCGCCTCCGTGTTGTGCGAATGTCATACCGGTTGTGAAAGCGATTGCGCTAATGAGTAGTAATAATTTTTTCATCGTTGTTATAATTTTTCTGGTTAACTAAATGTCAGATGATGACCTGGAAAATTAGTTGCATGCTTGCAATTAAAATTTGATTAATTTTTTTTGAAAGATGCTTTCTCCTTGTACAATTTTTAACATGTAAAAGCCGGAAGCCAGGGAGTTCAGTGAGATTGCATCCGTATTTCCGGATGGAATTTCCTGATTCCATAAAAGGGCCCCATTCATGGCATAGATGAAAACATGATAAGCACCCGGGCTTGCCAGCTGCAGATATACCTGACTGCCGGCCGGATTTGGATATAGCCTGAATAATTCGTCATCCATATCCGGAACCGAGATGGTTACATCCGAATTTCCAACAACAAATTCATACAAAAGACTCTCAGGCTCTTCATCACTTAAATTAACCTGAACCGGATTGGACGGTTTATGAAAAATTTCAGTTCGCATACGATAATTCCCAATGGGTAAATGTTCAAACCGAAAGTATCCGTTGGTATCGGGGCACTGAAAGGCAATTACATCCTGTTGATTATTTTCCAGCAAAACCACAGCGGGAAGATGTTCTTGTTTAACACTATACACTTGATTATCTGATGGACCTTGCGATTCATCATTCATGGTGTAAAGATGTTTGAAAGATGGTAAAGTAGAATCATTTCGAAGGATTCTACCTTGTATCGACCCATTACCATAGTATGGATTCGGATAAGACAATAAACTAAGACTGGTTGGAAGGTCTTGGAAATCCAGATTCTCGGCATCTTGCCAGGCTAGTGCATCTCCATAATAGACTGGCAAATAGACCGGATAGGTGGGTGCTTCGGATTCAATTTCAGGCAATGCCCACAAAAAGGTTTGATTGACAGGAATATCCCATACCTGAGCAGTCCCTCCGTTAACCGGAACTTTATAGATTGAGAAGTTTCCCGGGGCTGAAAACGGTACATACATAAAGACTTTCCCACTAGGAAGACCTATACTGGTCAACTCAAGGTTAAGTGTAAAATCAGGTGCCTGATCTAAAACAACTAAATAGCTTACCTGCGAAGAACAACCACTAAGTGTTTCAATTTCAAGCTGAACGATAAAACGGTCAAACCCTCCATAATGATGAAAAGGATTCTCGGTGTCAGCATAATCGCCATCGCCAAAATCCCAATGATAAGCGATTATACTATCAGCCATCGAGGTATTGAAGAAACTGATACTGTGCCCATTCGATTCCAAATAGGGGAGGAAGTTTGCTGCACACTCAGGTGCAGGTGAATCATCACGGCATAGCTGCATGTTAAATTGCATCGTGAGAGCTGATGATTCCAATAATCCATGCTGAAAGACTAATTTAGATTCACACCAGTGATGGGTATAAATAAAAATTTCTGCAACTTGCGAGCCATCTATTTGAAAATCAAGCTGATAAAACCCATTGTTATCAGTAAGCGTTTTCTTGTTCCCACCGGGGAAGTTGCTTAAGCTAATTACTTCATGTTGAACAAAGGCCTGATTGTGCTGGTCCATTACATAGCCTTCAACCCGAAATGTATAGGCTGTAACTTGCAATTGCACCAGAAAAAGCAAACTATAGGTAAGAATTGTTTTCATCGGTCAATCATTGGTTTGTTGTAAACTTTAATCCCTGTAATTCTAAAAATCGTAACGAAGCCCGATTCGCAGTCCCTGACTCGTTTGACTCATAACTACAACCTGACTTTTATTATATTGATAAACAGGTACTTTTATCCAGGGTTCTGCCACTAAACTGAATTGCCGGGATAAAGGGAAAGTTATGTTGAATGAAAATGAAAAATTTACTTGAAATTTTTCGGTTTCACTGCCGTTTCTTTTTTTTCCATTGAATGGAGTCTCATTAGGGTAGAGCAGGTATCGGTCCTCCCGGATTAACCAGGCAGGGATAATCCCGGCTTGAAGTTGCACCGGGAAACTACCATAATTAAACGTGTATCCTACCATTAATGGAATTTCGATTAGTGACCAGGTGCTTTGGTAGGAAATAGTATCATTTATCAGGGAGTCATTACGAACCCAGTTGGTGTCGGAAATATTTTCTTCATCCCAATACGTGTATGGATATTCAATAAACTGAGTAGAATCGCCCTGAAGCAAAGCATCGGTGTTATAAATACTGATTGTATCGAAAATCTGGGTGAAATAACTGGTGTCCTGAATAGTTGAAAAACTGTCTGGAACTGAAAAATTTCTCCGTTGATAAAAACCTTCTCTGTATTGGGAGAATGAGATTCCGGCCTGAACACTCCAGGATGGATTGATTTTTCTGCCTAATGAAAAATCAATGGCATATCCGGGTAAAGGAGTTAAACTCTTCGAAAATAATTCCTCAAAGCTCTCAGTATGGTTCCCTTTAAATGTGGGAATGTTTTGATACAGGAATTCATTTAATCCAAGCATCAAATACCAGGAATTCATGGTCGGTAAAAAGGGCTTGGGGAGAAGGGAATCTTGGATAGGTATTGCCAGTTGTGTGAATCCGGCTGGATATTTATTTGCAAATGACTTAGGGTTAAAGGGAGTTGGTAAACTATCCACAAAGATGGTATCATACACATAAAGCGTGTCATAAACGTATTCGTAATTATACACCGTATCATATACGATTTGTTTGTTCGAGATTCGAATGGTGTCGTATAATTGATTGATATAATTAGAGTTAGTTGTTTTTGCTGATGAATAGGAAGGCATATAAAAGAACAAAACCGCTGAAAGAAGCAGGGTAAATCGGATTAGGCAGCTTTTGCATTTTAACTCACGCATGTATTCCTTACAGCTCTTCTGCCGGCTGTTGAATCACCTTTTTTTGTTGAATAGTTTTCCGGATTTGTTTCGGAACAACTATTTTTTCATGAATAATCACATTAACTGTGTCGTAAACGGTTGAATCGCTTACAACGGACTCGTTTTCAAGCAGGGTTGGTTGATTGGTATTGGATTGATTAACCGGCAGTGTATGTTCCTGATTAAGTTCTGGTTCGGTAAGGATTTCCGGCTGAGAGGTTGCTTCCTGAATGATTTCAGGCTCAGCAGGTATGCTAAGTTCAGTAGCTGGCTGAACGAGTTTCTCTTCGGCTGATGGATTGGAAACAAGTGTTGTGATGACTGTTCCAACACTAACAACTCCAACAACGGATGCCACCAGAACTGCTTGAACATGACTGGCAACGAATTGCGAAATCTTGCCCACCAGATTGGTAGCGGTTTGTGTTTGGAGACCGGCTGTAGTTTGACTGGATGCAGAGGATAAAGATTGAGCGATTTGATCTTCTCCCAGCTTGTGGCTGAAAGCAGACCAGTCGGCAGCAGGTGGAACAACCAGGTCGCCCAATTCCTGCCGGAACAATTCGTCAATATATTTTAGTTCATCACTCATAGGTATCAACAGTAAAGCTACTGCCTTTTTAGATATGTTTTGTTTCTCTTTAATCTGTGTTTTTTCAAATAACTTCTTTTGGATGAGTTTGCGCGCCCGTAACAATTGTGTCTTCGAGGTAGCTTCTGCAATCCCAAGCATTTCGGCTATTTCCTTATGCTTGTACTCTTCAAAAACTGACAGGTTGAACACCATTCTGAAACCTTCCGGTAGTTGAGTGATGATTTCCATCAATTCGTCACGACTAAAATCAGCATGCTGAATTCGGTCTTTGACGGATAAATCGGCTTCTTCAACTTCCTCCGGAAATTCATCCGGAATCGATGATATGCGGGATTCTTCTCCAAAGGTGGTGGAATTCTGCTGATCATTATACTTTCTAAAATGCATCAGAGCCGTATTCACCATAATCCTTCGAACCCAACCTTCGAAGCTTCCTTTATCGGCAAACTGTTCGATTTTTGTAAAAACTGTCAAAAAACCTTCCTGCATGATATCTTCCGCCTCTTCCCTGGTACGTGTGTAGCGCATGCAGACACCGAGCATCATCGGAGCAAATCGCTCATATACAATTTTCTGTGCTTTCTGGTTCCGAAGCTTACAGGCTTCAATCACCGATTGATCTACCCTCATACTCTTTCACATTGACGAGATGCAATCTTATAAATTTGGTTGCATGTTCGTATCAAAAAAATCATTTTAGTTCAATATTTTAGATGTCTAAAGTATGAAAATTTCACGTATGTCGAAGCTGCTATCTAATCTATTTGCATTCACCATTTTATTCATTTTTTCAATGTGTAATTCGCCTTCCGGTAATCCCGGAGAAGCAGCAAAACCTGCCGGGAAGATGCTGACTTCGTATGTGAATCCTTTTATTGGAACTCAAAACATGGGTCATACTTTTCCGGGTGCCGCTGCTCCTTTCGGAATGGTTCAACTTAGTCCCGATACAAGACAGCTTCCAATGTTCATCGATGGGCTCTATAATCCTGATGTGTATAAGTATTGTGCAGGTTATCAATATGATGACTCGCTCATATATGGATTTAGCCATACCCATTTTAGCGGTACAGGTCATTCCGATTTAGGTGATTTTTTGATGATTCCGGCTTCCGGTGTCAAATCATTGATGCCTCAGGAATATGCCCTTGCCTTTTCACATCAACAGGAAAAAGCATCACCCGGTTATTATCAGGTCTATTTTCAGCAAAAGGGAATCAATGTAGAGCTTACGGCCAGCGAACGGGTTGGTGTTCATCGGTATCGATTTGAAAATCAGGAACAACATAGTTTGATGATTGATTTTCGTTCCAATATCTACCCCCATGATGATAAAAATGTCTGGACTTTTGTAAGGGTTGAAAATGATTCAACCATTACCGGTTATCGACAAACTACAGGCTGGGCCCGGACACGGATTGTTTATTTCGCACTCCGATTTTCCAAGGCTTTTACATCCTATGGGCATCATAAATTTGATTCCGGATTGTACAAGGGTTTTTATCGAAAATTTGATGAAGAACATAATTTTCCGGAGATGGCCGGCCGTGAGCTTATGGCCTGGTTCGATTTCGGAACCGAGCCCGGGGAAGAAGTCCAGGCTTTCATGGCTCTTTCATCGGTTTCGACGGATGGAGCCCTGAAGAACCTCAAGAAAGAAGCCGGCTCCTTTGACTTTGAAACCATTTTAGCTCGAACTGAGCATAAATGGGAGCAGGAATTATCCCGGATTCGAATTGAAACCTTGCAAGAGGAGGATAAAATCTCTTTCTATACTTCGCTCTATCATACAATGTTAAGTCCGGTGATATATGAAGATATAGATGGACGCTATCGAGGTCTGGATCAGAATAATCATAATTCAGCCGGATTTCGGAATTATACCATTTTCTCCTTGTGGGATACCTACCGGACACTGCACCCACTCTTCAATCTTATTCAGTCTGAAAGAAACAACGATATGATTCAAAGTATGCTGGCTCATCAGGAAGAATCGGTGCATGGTATGCTACCCGTGTGGAGCCACTATTCCAACGAGAATTGGTGTATGATTGGGTATCATGCCGTGAGTGTTATCACGGATGCATTTGTCAATCAAACAACTTCAGCCGATATTCATAAGGCATTAAAAGCTTGTGTTGCAACGGCTAATGTCGATTATTTTGATGGGATTGGCTCGTATAAAGAGCTTGGATTTGTAGCTGAAGATTTGAGCTCCAATTCGGTTTCCAAAACCCTGGAATATGCTTATAATGACTGGTGTATTGCTCGTCTTGCCAAGCTGGCCGGAGATACGGTCATCGAAGCGGAATTTCTCAAACGCTCCGGGTATTTTGAGCATCTATTTGATTCGATAAGTGGATTTATGCGCCCTAAACTTGCCAATGGCGCCTGGAAAGAGCCCTTCGACCCCATGGATACACATGGTCAGGGTTTTATTGAGGGAAATGCATATAATTATGGTTTATATATTCCCCATCATCCTGAGAGACTGGTAGAATTATTAGGAGGGAAAAGCCACTTTTCAGCTTTCCTGGATACGATTTTCAATATGGAACTGGATGATAAATACATGGAGAAAAATGAAGATATTACTCGGGAAGGATTAATTGGCACTTATGTGCATGGCAATGAACCGGGTCATCATATTCCCTATCTTTATAATTATTCCGATGCTCCCTGGAAAACACAGGAAAGAGTGAGAATGATTTTGCGCAAGATGTATTTGCCTGAGATTGATGGACTTTGTGGGAATGATGATGCCGGACAAATGAGCGCCTGGTATATTATGAGTTCCCTTGGATTTTACCCGCTTTGTCCGGGTTCCGGAATGTATGAAATAGGAAGCCCGCTGGTGGTATCTGCCATGGTTCGCTTACCGAGGAATCTCATCCTCTACATTGAAACTGAAAATCAATCCGAAGAGAATGTATATGTTCAGACTGTAAGATGGAATGGAAAAGTTATCCAAGGAAATCAGCTTCCCGTTGCTGAATTATTGCAAGGCGGGAAGCTGATTTTTACGATGGGACCAAATCCTTCGAAAGAATTATAAATCAGCATTTACAAAAAAGGCTACGAACTCTTCATGCCGATTGTAAAATTGATTGGCCAAGGCTCGACCTGTGTAATAGTTAATTCCAATATTCAATCGACTTGTCACTTTTCCGATGGGCAAAAACCAGCCAGCCTTGAGCGAAATGTTTCTCGACCAGCCATTTAACTGATACGAGCTTACATTTCCGGCCATAAAAAATCCGCCTAATTGCTTATTTCTCAAAGGATAAGACAATTCAGCACCGGCTTGATAATTAAACCAGCTTTCTTTATGTGGCTTATTTTGGCGCTCGCCTAAGAAATCCGAACCGGGAAGAAAAAAACCAAAATCTCCATAAAGTTGAAGGACATTTTCATAGTGCGGAATTACAAAATGCAAGGGGCGAAAAGCTGCCGACAAAATAAAATCATCCCTTACAGGCAACTGAGAGGTGTTTACATCAAAATCTACAGGAGAGTAAACGGTACTGGTTGCAAATTCATCGCCAATATGCGTGCAAATATGATGTTTCGAGAAACGAAGATCGAGCCATTCGGCCGGCCGCGCTGCCAGGGCCAGGTAATAAATTCCATCTACCGAAATCAAATCATGATTTCCTGAACGCATGATTACCGGGGTCATAAAGCCTAATTCAAGCTCAATGCCCAGTTTCGGATTCTTTTTGCTCATGAATTTAAAAAAGGAATAACGAACGCCTGCATAAAAGCTCAATCTACCCAAATAACCATCTCCATCATTGATACGATCCCCGGTTTCATAATCACTGTATAACACATGCTGGGTGCTCATTTCGAAACGATTACCTAAAGGATCAGCCAAATAGGAAGGATATAAGTTTTCAGAATCAAACCATTTAAGGTAATAATTCCCCACCGATAAATTATAGTCAACGGGCTCAATGGGAGTAGGAGTACCGTTCACAATATCCTGTGACTGACTTTGAAGCAATATCAGGATAAAACCTAAAAGTATAGCTAATTTCTTCATAAACAATTATTTAAGATACCCACTCCAAACATCGTTTGACTGTCCGTTTCGGTTAGTCATCCCACCTAAAATCCAAATTTTTTGCTGAAACACGATTGCAGCATATCCATGCCGTGCATCAAAGGCATCTCCTTGAGAGTCCACCCACCAATTATCATATTCATCCATAAACCAAATAGGGAAATTGCTATCATAGGTAAAATGATAATGCACATTGCTGTTGTTTTTACCGGGTAATAACCACATGGAACCTTCGAAATAAACCATTTGATGATCTACCCGCCATAGATATCCCTGATTAAAAAGGGTGTCAATCTCAGGAATCCAATTAATTCCATCTTCACTGGTCCAAACCTGGTTCCAATCATCCGAAGGATGGGAAGAACCCGGATCGGATTCAAAGATTACCCCATGCGAACCTCCCTGCATATATATTTTATTCGTAATTGGATTTACGGCAATCGCTTGTTCGGCCCGGATACCATAGTCATTGTTCTGAACTCTTTCCCAGGTGGTTCCGTTTGTCGAGCGCCATACATCACTAAAATACTTCATGGAATAACGGCCACTTACATCCGGGATTTGTGAAAAGCCTCCAATCACATACAAATATTTTTGTCCATCATGCTCAGCAACCACGCAACCATGATTCATCCGCGGATACCAATCGGTAAATTCACCATCTTCATTCAGCGCCTCTGACGGTAATTTAATCACGGACCAGTTAATTCCATCCACGGAACGCCATACATCATTTTGGAACTCACGAACACCGGTAATTTCATTTACGGAGAAACCCCCAATCAAGTAAATGGCTTCTTCCATTCCATTATTATAAACTACCAATCCATGACCGCGACGCCCATGAAAAGGGGCATCTTCCAGTTCGAGTGTCCAGTGTTCACCATCATTCGAGCTCCATATATCTTCATAATAGGTATCTCCGGAATTCTCTCCGGGATTATAACCACCTATGATCCACATTTTTCCGTTAAAAACAACGGCAGCATGATCGACTCTCTTCTCCCAGCTTGCATGAGCAGTAATTTCTTCCCATTGGAAACGACCATCATACTCGGGGAGTTGATAATCGTCGTAAGATTGAAATTCGCAGGCTCCCAGGAAGAAGGGTAGAACCAGCAGGATTTTCCAGTTTTTTTGTGTTAACATGAATGTTTAATTAATTGTATTTCAATGTAATAGAATATCCTCCGTATTTACGGATATTAAGAGAATCGCCATTATCGAATAGTAGGTACTGTCCTCGGATTCCGATAAGCGTTCTTGATACTTCTCTGCTTTTTTCCAGATTGGTGTAATTTACTTTAAGAGGATAAGCTGCCACCGGATATTGTATCTCGGTGATTTCATGATTGTCATCGTAAAATTTAGAAGATGAAGCACTTAAATAAGAAAGAGCTCTTTCTTTTTCACGCATTAAGTCAACCGACTCATCCTTTTTATTGGTAAGCATGTTACGCCAGTTGGTTTTATCTTTCAGGATGTTTTTAAGTTCCACCTCGATGATGCCTGCCAGAAAGCGATTGGGCGTTTTAGCCAACCGAATGGCTTTCCAGGCTCCCTGATCAATCCATCGGGTGGGGACCTGAGTAGCTCTCGTTACACCAACTTTCACCGAATCGGTGAGAGCCAGATATACGTAATGGTCCTGCAGACAGAATTGCTCGGCAAAGCGCCGGTCGCGACTAATGCCTTCGTGTGCTTTGCATAATTCAGGATTGAAAATGCAATCATCGGTTTGAGGCAACGTTTTAAAGCAGGGATAACAATAGCCCTGGAAATAGGATGTTTCTGTCAGCCGGCCGCAATGAAGGCAATGAATTTCACCTGACCAGCCTAGCGTTATGGGCTTGCCAATCAATTCATTCATATTGATTATTTGCTCGTTGAGTTGAAGTGAATACTCAACCTGCTGATTGAGTGTTGTTTCCATTTTCTGCAGGATACCTGAATATTCTTTCATGCGGATGGCTTAGGGGATTGAGTTAAAAAATCAATTTTCGCTGCTGGGCCAGCAGTAGGAAATCAGCCAGGGCAATTGCGGTAATACTTTCAATGATGACAGGCACACGCAGTGCAATGCAAGCATCATGACGACCCTTAATTTGGAGGCTTTGCATCGCCTGATTGCCGAAATGCCAGCTTTCCTGTTCAAGGCTAATGCTGGAAGTTGGTTTAACTGCTACCCTGAATACAAGTTCATTTCCATTGCTGAGGCCTCCATTGATTCCCCCGGCATGGTTGCTGGCCGTTTTTCCACTTGCATCGATGATTGAATCGTTGTGCTCCGAACCTTTCATGCGGGCAGCTGCAAATCCGCTTCCGAATTCAATTCCTTTAATGGCCGGAACTGAAAAAGCGAAATGGCTAATGATTGATTCAATGGAATCAAAAAAGGGCTCGCCTAGTCCAACAGGCAATCCTTGTGTACGACATTCAATGATTCCTCCGATAGAATCCCCCGAAGCCAAAGCTTCTGACAGGGCTTGTTCAATATTCTTATTTCCTCCGACTTCCATCAGGCTGGCCGCTGGAAGGATGGGAGAGATTATTTTTTTAGCAATTACGCCGGCTGCGACCAGCCCCAAGGTTAATCGTCCTGAAAACATTCCTCCGCCGGCACGTGCTGCATAGCCACCATATTTTATGTGAGCAGTGAAATCTGCATGCCCAGGTCGGGGATGCTGTTGCAGATTTTCATAATCTTTGCTTTGCGTGCTTTCATTTAAAAAGCGAATCAAAATCGGGCCACCGCTTGTGAATCCATTGTAAATACCAGATTCGATGATCGGGATATCTGACTCCAGCCGGGGAGTAGTGCCCGGATTCCCGGATTTGCGCCTTCCCAAATCTTCTTGAAAATCTTCAGGTGAAATCGGAATTCCGGCAGGGCAGCCATCAATCAACACCCCCAAAGCGGAACCGTGTGATTCACCGAAAATGCTGATTCTAAATATCCTGCCTGCTGTATTCATGCTGTGCTTTTTCTAATAAATTCTAACTAGAAAGATTTTAATACTTAGCTGTGTAAAGATAATTATTTGCCTGAATGATGTCATAGGCGGCTGGAATCCATCCCTGAAAAATCGTCCCAAAACCCGGGATACGATTTCGCCACTGCAGCTGCATCCTGGATAATTACTTCATTATCAGCCCTAAGCGAAGCTATTGCCAGAGCCATCGCAATCCGGTGATCATTATGGGCGTGCACCACACCTCCTGAAATTGTACCTCCTTCGATATACAAACAGTTATCATCCTCCCAAAGTTTAACTCCCAAGGCAGAGAATTCACGAATCAAACTATCTCGTCGGTTGCTCTCCTTATTGAGCAGGCGGTTTGTCCCATGTAGAATACTGGTTCCTTCTGCAACCGCAGCCAGAGCTGTAAGTGGTGGGAATAAATCGGGAGTTTGTGCCAAATCCGCTTGAAAAGCCGGAATGTGTGAAGCCTTGCGAATAATTAAATTTTCATTTTCCCAGGAATAATTAGATTTAGGAATGTAGTGTAGAATCGATTTATCTCCCTGACTTGATTCCGGATTCAGATTTTGAAGTTTAGCTGAACCTGCCAATAAACCGGCGACTATGAAAAACGCTGCATTGCTCCAATCTCCTTCGGGAATAAAAGTTCCGGCCTGGTAGCTTTGATTTCCGGGAATAGAAAAAGTTTGATACTCCTGATGGGAAATTTTCACACCAAAACTCTGCAAGGTGTTGAGAGTTAAATCGATATAAGGCTTTGAATTTAAATTGATGACGTTCAATTGGCTATCATCCTTCAATAAGGGTAAAGTGAAAAGTAAGCCTGTTAGAAATTGAGAGCTTAAGGAGGCATTTATAGTGTATCTACCCGGTTGGATGGGACCTTTGACATAGAGAGGGAATCCCGTTCCGGTGGCCTGTAGTTCAACACCCATTTCACTCAACGAATCTACAATCCCGGCCTGGCTTCGGTTTGACAGACTACCGGTGGCATAAAAAAGCATGCGTTCATGATTCAAGGCGAGTATGGGCAGAAACATACGGGCAGCCAGGCCAGATTCGCCGGCAAAAAGACTCGCATCCTGAAATTTTAGCCCTCCCTGAATCCAAATTCCATCTTCCTGTCTATCTGTCTCAGCTCCAAGATTTTGAATTAATTGTAAAACCGTTTCTGTATCCTGGTTATAGCTGGTACAGTGAATAAATGAACGTCCTTCAGCGAGCAAGGCTCCGAGTAAAAGCCGCTGAAAATGACTTTTGGAGGGAGGAATGGTAATATTCCCGTGCCAAAGCCCTGGATGTAGCTTAATTTCAGATTGAGGATTCATCGTTCAGCATCTGTGTGAGTTGTGAAAATGAAAGTTGCCCCGGCGCGGTTGCTTCGGTCGAATCCGGGTATGCATAGCTAAAAGGCGCTCCCCATTGGAGACAATCCAATCGGCTTTGACGTCCTCTTTCTCCCATCCCAAAGGAAATAAGATTCTTATCAGGATAAAGGGATTTTAATTTCAATATATCCTTACTATCCTGAATAAAGCATACTATTTTTTTAAGGTCTGGTTGATGCTGATTCATCGTCTGTTTGATTTTCAGCAATTGGTCTAAATCCGGAGTTTCCTGAAAATTATGATAGGAAAGAATACATTTGGTTTTTGCTTTTTGTAATTCCGGTTTTAATTGATTCAATAATTCCATATCGTCCTGAATATCCAGATCAATCCATTGATATCCGTTTTGAATAGCATTTCGCAGCATGAATTCTTGCGATATTGGATTCTTACCAGCTTTCCGGAAAGTTGCAATAAATTCGGTGTTAGGATACCTGGCCGGAATGATATGGGATGCTAGTTCACCGATTAAATCAAAGCGTATCTCAACCAGAGATGCTCTTTGCAGCCAGACTTCTAAATCCGGAGGGAGAGCGCCTAAACTAAGGCATATCGAATGGTTGGGATTCATCTGCCTGAATTTAAATGGGTAATATTTTATGAAGATACGACTCCAGCAATTCAAAGCTGCTTAGCTCAACCCGGGGATGTCCCGGGGATGTCAGATATACAAACCGAATATGATTCCCTGATTTTTTCTTGTCTTTCCGGATATTATGCATCAATTGGTCAGAGGAAGGGAATTCCTCAACCGGCAAAGAAAAGCGTTGCAACAAGCTTTTCAGCTCATGAGTGACGGCTGGGGAAAGTCCGCAATGAATTTCAGAGATACGTGCGGCCAGCATCATGCCAAGCGCAACGGATTCTCCATGCGTATATCGACCTTCTTCTTCAATAGCATGCCCAAAAGTATGACCGAAATTAAGTATAGCCCGCAGCCCCAGTTCTTTTTCATCTTGCTCAACCACAGCGCTTTTATATAAGACTGATTGCTTAATCAAGCTGAAAAGTGTTTCAGACTTACGAGACCATATTTCCTGGTGTGATTCCCGGATATAGGAGATAGCCTCTGGAATTCCAATAAAGGCATGTTTGATGATTTCTGCCATGCCACTGCAAAAATCCCTGTCACTTTGGGTGGCCAGGAATTGAGGAAGGATGTAAACAAATTCAGGCTGCGTAAATGTGCCAATGATATTTTTCCAGGTACCCAGATTGACTGCAGTTTTTCCTCCAATTGAAGCGTCGGTCATGGCCAGCAGGGTGGTTGGGACATAGCCAAATGAAATTCCCCGCATATATAAGGAAGCCGCTAAGCCGCCCATATCACCAACAACTCCACCACCTATCGCCAGAAGCAAAGAGCTTCTGTCAGCTCCAAATTCAAGTAATTGATTTAGAATGAATTGTACGTTCTCTAATTGCTTGTTGTTTTCACCGGGTTCAGTAATCACACAAGGATAGCTTGTGAAGTAAGACTCATATAGTCGATATACAGTTGAATCTGTAACCAAAATAACAGGCTTGCCTGGCAGGAAATGCCGCAAATCGTCCCAGGAATCTCCGAAGATTAACTTCGAGATTGTGTGGACAGGATTTGGTGTGAGTGTATAAATTTCCATAGGGATAATAGCTCGTCCTCAAAAAGCCTACAAAGTAATAAAATTCTGTAGCATTTGTTTTCCGGAAGGTGTAAGTATCGATTCAGGATGAAACTGGACACCTGTCATAGGATAAACTTTATGGCGAAAGGACATCAAGAGCCCTTCGGGGTTAAAACCGGTCAGGTAAAACTCCTCCTGGACCGATTCGGGTTCAACGACCCAGGAATGATACCTTCCTACTTCGATTGGTTGGGTAATGCCTCGATATAAAGCTTCATCAGCTTGTGTAAGAAGTAATTGCGTAGGCATTCCATGGACTATTTGGGTCAGGTTCGATAGTTTTCCATGGAAGCAAAGAGCCATGGCTTGCATGCCCAAACAAATTCCAAGCATCTTCTTTTTTCCCGCTTCCTGGCGGATAATTTCCATCATGCTCCCGGCTTCCGTTGGTAATCCCGGACCTGGACTAAAAACCAGATGTGTAAATTCCCGTAAGTCATTCAGCCTGGAATCATCATTTCGATACACTTTAACAGTCTCTTTCAGGATATCTTCCAAATAATGATGGAGATTATAGGTAAACGAATCATAGTTATCGATAATTAAGAAGCGCATTTTTCTAAAAATTTGCCCAAAGTAAGAAAGAATGTGTTAAATTAGTAGGGAAAAGAATACTAAAATGGGCTGAAATTCTGTTATGACCTAAAATACAGACACCTGGATTTCTCAAACGCTCTTAAAACTTACTGCCATGAAACCGAAAAAAAGTGAAAGCGTAAACATGGAAAAAAAGAAACCCATTTTCCAATTGATTGGATTGCTGATTGTCCTCAGTTTTATCCTCCTGGCCTTTGAATGGTCTTCTTCAACGAACCGAATCAACAAATTAGGAGAACTGGGAAATAACCAGGAGGTTGAAGAAATAATACCTGTAATCCGTATTGAGCTTCCTAAAGAGGAAGTAGTTCCTCCACGTCCTATTCTAACCAACATTATCAATATTATTCCCGATGATCCGGAGATAAACGATGTTTTATTCTTAGGTAGTTCCGAATCGAATGAAAATGATCGGATTGTAGTCATGCCATCGCCTGATGAAGAAGGAGACCCGGAAATCAGATATATTGTTGAAGAGATGCCGATGTTTCCTGGTTGTAAAACCAAAGAAGAAACAGACGCAGCTATCAAACGATTCATTGCAAGTAATATTCAATATCCGGAAGATGCACGAACAAATAATGTTCAAGGGAAAGTGCATGTTTCCTTCGTTATCAATAAAGTAGGAAAAGTGACTATGGTTCGTATTATTCGGGGAGTAAGCGAAGACCTTGATTTGGAAGCATTGAGGGTTGTTCAGCTATTGCCGGATTTTTCGCCGGGGAGACAAGGAACTGAGTTCGTCAGGGTTGGGTATAATATTCCAATTAACTTTAAGGTTCAGTAAATGAATCTAGCATTAAGCTTTTTTCCCTTGGAATAAATTGAATGAAATGCTGTTTTTAAGTATAAAATTAGTTTGATACAACGAGTGAAAATGCTTACTTTTAACGCCAAATTTTTATCAAAATGGAACTAAAGAAAAACGAAAACTCCAACCTGGAAAGCAAGAAGTCAGTCTTTCTATTGGCCGGATTTGTAATCGTGTTGAGTATCATTCTGCTGGCTTTTGAATGGTCCACGTCAACCAGCCGCGCCGG
Source organism: Bacteroidales bacterium (assembly GCA_021739985.1). Lineage (GTDB taxonomy): Bacteria > Bacteroidota > Bacteroidia > Bacteroidales > M50B96 > M50B96. The sequence goes on from JAIPAR010000006.1 coordinate 26,948, forward strand.
AGATTTAGGAGACCTGGGAGATATTAATATCGAAGATGAAATTATCCCTGTAACCCGTGTGGAAGAAGTAAAACCACCAGAAGCACCGCCTCGTCCGCAAATTACCGAGATTCTGAATATCGTTGAAGATGATGTTGAGATAGAAGATGAAATCGAAATTGAAGACTCTGAGTCCGATGAAAATACTGAAATTCAAATCATGGATCAGGATGAAGAAGAAGAAGAAGCTCAGATTTTCTTTATTGCAGAAGATATGCCACTTTTCCCCGGCTGTGCCACCAAAGAGGAAACAGATGCTGCCATCCAGAAATTCATTCGGGAGAATATTAAATACCCGGAAATCGCTCGTGAAAATGGCATTCAAGGTAGAGTATTCGTTTCTTTTGTTGTAAGTAAAACCGGCAAAATTACCGACGTAAAAATTCTTCGGGGCGTAGATGCTGCTCTCGATCAGGAAGCTATTCGCGTAATTAGTTCTTTACCTTCCTTTACTCCCGGTAAGCAAAGAGGTAAACCCGTTCGCGTTGGCTACAATGTGCCGATTAATTTTAAACTAGGCTAATAAATCATATGTTAAGCTTTCTAAAAAGCCTCCGAGTGGAGGCTTTTTTATTGTGTATCTTTGCCAAAATTTACACGCAAACATGAGTGAGTACAGCACTGCTATAGAACCCGAAAAAGTCGTCCTGGTTGGGATTATTAATCAAAATCAAAATGAACGCGAAGTACAGGAGTATCTTGATGAATTGGCTTTTTTAGCCGAAACAGCCGGAGGACTCCCGATGAGACGCTTCCTGCAAAAATTAGAAGTTCAAAATCCCAGGAGCTTTGTAGGACCTGGTAAACTGCAGGAAATCATTGCATTTGTTAAAGAAAACGATATTCAGACTATTATTTTTGATGATGAGTTAACTCCTACACAGATTCGTAATATTGAAAAGGCCGCTGAATGTAAGATTTTGGATCGCACGAACCTTATTCTGGATATTTTTGCGCAAAGAGCTCGCACCGCTCATGCAAAAGTGCAGGTTGAACTGGCTCAATATCAATATTTATTGCCACGTCTAACCCGTATGTGGACTCACCTTGAAAGACAGCGTGGAGGAATAGGTTTGCGTGGTCCGGGAGAAACCGAAATTGAAACGGACCGGCGAATCATTCGGGATAAAATTGCCAAACTCAAAGAGCAATTGGAAAAAATCGATAAACAAATGGCCACACAACGGAAAAACCGTGGCCAAATGGTTAGAGTTTCCCTGGTTGGATATACCAATGTGGGTAAATCAACCCTTATGAATTTACTAAGTAAATCTGACGTTTTTGCCGAAGATAAACTCTTTGCTACGCTTGATACAACTGTTCGGAAAGTTGTTATAGGAAATCTTCCCTTCCTTTTGTCTGATACCGTAGGTTTTATTCGCAAATTACCTCACCATTTGGTAGAATCCTTTAAGTCCACCCTGGATGAAGTGCGTGAAGCAGATATTTTATTACATGTGGTGGATATTTCTCATCCCAATTTTGAAGATCAAATTAAAGTCGTTGAACAAACACTTCATGAGATTGATGGCACTGATAAGCCCGTATATCTGGTATTTAATAAGATTGATGCCTTTACCTATGTACAAAAGGCTGATGATGATTTAACACCAATGAGTCGGGAAAATTATAGTCTGGAAGAAATTCGGAATAGTTGGATGGCAAAAAACAGCGAGCAATGTTTATTTATTTCAGCGAAGAAAAAGACGAATCTGGAAGAATTTAAATCCCGTATCTATCAACATATCAAGGAAATACATACATCGAGATTTCCCTTCGATAATTTCCTGTATTAAAACCAGCTGTTTTTATCAACGAAAGAGTAGGAGCCAACAGGCTTTCTCCTGATTGGCTATATCTACCATTAATTATTTATTCTCCTTCGTAGAATAAATACCAGGCCTGGGGATTATTTTCTGAGATTTTCAGCTCTTTCATCCCTCGAATGGCCGATTCCCGGTCGGGATAAGATTGATAAGCTACCCGAAACAAACCATTCCTTTCGTTCACAATCTTTGCATCAAATCCACGAGCTCTCAGTTCTTCCACTTTTTTCTCAGCTTTCGCCTTTGGCCCAATGGAGAATCCAATGATATAGTGAGGAAATTGAGTTACATTAGGCTGCTGAACAGGTTTGGGCTCTTCTTCAGCAGTGATTTCCTCTTCTCCAAATTCAGTCTCATCATCGGCAAGATTAAGGCTGTCGCTTTGCGAATTCAAATTATCCGATTCTGTATTCAGACTATCAACAAACAAGGTGTCTTCTTCAAAACTGGTTTCAGTGATACTTTCTTCCGGATCCATGGCAAAGAAAGAGGAATCATCAGCAGATTGAGAAACAGTTTGGGAAGTATCACTTACAAAAGGGAGTTGGAAAGGGAGTTGGACAAAATCTCCAACATAAAGAGCGGCTCCGGAAGCAAGTAATAATAGGAGGATTATTAGAATTATTGTTGCGACACTGGTTCTATCACCTTTTAAAACTGGTTCTATTTCAGATGATTCCTTTCGGTGGTTTGGTTCATCTGTTTGTGCTTTGTGTTTGGGCTCTGCATGATTTGTTTCAGACGTGTTCAATGCAGTAGGATGAATTGGCTCATGGCTCGTTTCTTCAAACGCCATCGCTTCGTTTAAGTCTGGTTCTTTGTGAGTTTCTTGAGAACTCAAATCCGAGTTTAAGCTTGGATTTTCGCTAGTTTCAAGAGAGCTAAATTCCATAGCTTGAGTAGAATCTTCCGGCATAGGAGAGTCGTACTGAAAATCAGTTTCCAAATCGGGATTAGCTAGAGGAGTTACTTCCGAAATAAACAGTTTAGGTTTGGTTTTAAACAAACGGTCTTCGTAGGGTACAGCTGCCGGATCTTGAGTTTGAACAAAACTTATTTTCCCTTGAGCATCCTGATGCAGTACTCCCATTTGAAAAAGCTCAAAACTGCCATTCAATTTTAACTCCGTTTTCAATTGTTTGAGAAAATCTGCTAGTAAATGAGATGCAGTGTCTTTACTAACTCCTTCACTATCAGCAATAAAATCGACTAATAATCCATCATTAAAACGCAGAAAATCATTAAATGAAATAACAAATTTACCCGTGGTATGTTCTTCGGTTTGATACTCTTGTTTCATTAAAAAAGCGCCAAAATCGGGAATGATAACTCTGCTTTTTTCCCGTAGCATGTCAAAAATATAGGAATCAATCATAATGATAATGAATTGATGATGCTATCAACCTGATTAGATACACTATGATATAATCCTTCTTGAAATTTGAGGTTTTCAAGGGTCTTTTCAGCATTAAAACTTAATTGTTTCATTATTTCTGTTTCAGATTGAATATAAGACTCAATTAGACTGTCAGCAATTAAATCGTGTTTTAAGTCATGACGTAAATTAGTAAGCTGTACCTGACTTTCTTCAAACTGATGAATTAAGGTTTTACAGGCTGGAATTCCCCGTTTGAAAGCTTTTTGGACATCTCCCATGGCCGTGAGATTACGCAGGTAGGCGGTTGCGTCTTGCAAATTGGGTTCGATTTTTTTCAACTTGGCAAACGTCTCAGAAGACTCATTTAAGTTCAGTTCGAGGGTTTCAAAGTCAAGGGATTTCAATTGAGTCAACAGGGAATCTTGTTTCAAAAGAAGTTGATCGATTCTGGAAATTTCTTCTTTATGGCTTGAAGAGCAGGAAAAGCCCAAAACCAAAATTGAAATCATCAGAAAAGAAATAGATTTCATGATAATTGATTGATATTCAATGCGTTTCATGTTAGTTGATAGTGTTTGATATAAGGAAGTAAAGGTAGTAGTTTAGCTTAATCTCTGCAATTGAAAAATATTTAATTAAGATTTTATGTGGATTTCATGCAAGCTTTATACTCAAAATTATACCTTTAGACAATTTTTAAGGCATGGAATCAAAACATTCAGGAATTAAGTTTTTGTTCTTGTACCCTTTTTACTGGTTGTATTCAACAGGAGTATTCATTCGTAATCGCTTGTATGATTATGGGATTTATCCTTCGTATTCGTTTGATATCCCAATTATTAGCATAGGAAACATTACAGTTGGAGGAACGGGTAAAACACCTCATGTGGAGCATTTTGTTTCTGAATTGAATAAAGACATTCATGTGGCTGTTTTAAGTCGGGGATATAAACGAAAAACAAAAGGATATCGGCTGGTTTCTGAGACTGACACCTATCAAGAGGTTGGAGATGAGCCTTTGCAAATCAAAAAAAAGTTTCCGAAGACTACCGTTTGTGTAGATAGCAATCGAAAACGTGCCATCGAACGATTGAGCAAATCGGTCTCACCGGTTCCCGATTTAATTCTTATGGATGATGGATTTCAACATCGAAGGGTTAAACCAACGTTTTCTGTACTGCTTATCGACTTTCATCGGCAATTACATGAAGACCACCTCTTACCAATTGGTTTATTAAGAGAACATGCTCATGAAACCCGACGAGCCTCCACGATAATAATTACCAATACTCCTGAAATTATTACTCCTATTGACCGAAGACTGATTATAAAGAATTTAAACCTTTTCCCATATCAACAACTTTTCTTTACTTCTGTCCAATACCTGGAGCCCCGGGAGCTTATCTCTCATGAAATATATACTTCCAAATTATTTAACTCCGAGACAGAGGACAAGCATATTCTTTTAGTGACAGGTATTGCGAATCCCTTCCAATACAAATCGTATTTAGCTTCTGAGCTTACAAAAAATATAATTAGTTATGATTTCCCCGATCATCATGCCTATACCTTAAAAGATTTGCAGAAAATCAGAGCGCAGTTTGAATCAATTCCCGGCACAAACAAAATATTGATTACCACAGAGAAAGACGCTGTACGGCTTATTAATCATGCAAACCTGTCGATTCTTGAAGACTTGCCTGCATTTTATATTCCAATAAGTATTAAGTTTGTCGATCAAGAACGAAAGTTAACCCGACAAATACTTGATTATGTTAGAAAGAATCAACGAAACAGCCAGTTATATAAGTAAATACTTCTCCAAAGCACCTGAGATTGGTATCATTTTAGGTACCGGATTAGGTGGCTTGGTACGCGAAATTACTGTTGAAAAAGAAATTCCATATTCCGAATTACCTCATTTTCCTACCAGCTCAGTGGAAGGTCATGCCGGAAAATTAATTATTGGAACTTTAGCCGGGAAACCGGTGGTGGCTATGCAAGGTCGAATACATTACTACGAAGGGTGGTCCATGAAGGATGTAACCTATCCTATCCGGGTGATGAAATTTCTGGGAATTAAGTTGCTGGTATTATCCAATGCAGCCGGCGGGTTAAATCCTGATTACAAAGTCGGCGATATCATGATGATTCGCGACCACATCAATCTATTTCCGGAACATCCTTTACGGGGCGAAAATGATAATAGTCTGGGGCCACGATTCCCGGATATGAGTGAAGTGTATCAAGAAACTTTCAGAACCCTTGCTCAACAGATTGCAAAGGTAAATGATATTAAATTGCATGAAGGAGTTTATGCCGGCGTATCCGGGCCTACCTTTGAAACACCTGCGGAGTATCATTGGTTACGGGTAATTGGTGGAGATGCTGTTGGCATGTCAACCGTTCCGGAAGCTATTGTAGCTGCCCACATGCGTTTGAATTTGCTGGCTTTTTCAATCATTACGGATATGGGAATTGTTGGTCAAATCGAAAAAGTGAGCCACGAGGAAGTTCAACGGGCGGCGATGGCTACTGAGCCTATCCTAACAAAAATCTTAAAGCAAATCATTACAGCGATTTAACTGAAGGACAAAAAAAAGAGGCATTCGCCTCTTTTTTTTATTCGATAAGTGTCATTTCGTTGACTAAATGACCAGCTCCTGCTAGTTTATCAATCACCCATAGGGTATAGCGAATATCGAGATTGATGCATTTTTGGAGTTCCGGCTCAAAAGCGATGTCACCACTCATGGATTCCCAGTTGCCATCGAATGCAGTACCAATCAGTTCCCCTTTGGCATTAAATACACCGGAACCTGAATTTCCACCCGTGATATCATTATTCGTGGTAAAATTCACCCGAAGGTCGCCGCTCTTATCAGCATATTTTCCAAAATCTTTTGCAAGGACAAGTTGTTTCAGTTTGGCATCTACGATAAACTCATCATTCGTAGGGTCTTCTTTTTCCAGAATTCCATTTATCGTTGTGAAATAGTTGTAACGAACAGCATCGGCTGGTGAATAATCGCCCACATATCCGTAGGTAAATCGAGGAGTTGAGTTTGCATCCGGGTAAGTTACCTGGTTCTTTTTAAATTCCAGACTGGCTGCCACAAATAGCCTGCGTCCTGTATTTAAATCCTGATTGATAGGACCTAAGCCCTTTTGCAGTTCGGTATGTTTATCAATAGAAGCCTGGAACAGTAAAACTGCCGGGTCTTTCTTTAAAGCTTTCAAGGATGGATTATCCAGGAATGCGAGGTATTTCTCCTTGCTGACAACGATGGAAGAAGCAAAAAACTTAGCTGCATAGGATTTAAAATCTCCTTTGAATTTTTTGTTTAAGGCAATTAATAGTTCCGGCTGATGTTCAACAGGAACATTGGAAGTGAAAAGTTGGAGAATTTGCCACATCATTTCCTGATCAAGGGTGGCATTGTAATCTTTGTAAAACGCCTCGGCCGAAGCTTTTAACTGTTCGGTAACTTTTCTGATAGCTTCCGGGTCTGCTTTTTCAGCTTCCAGGAGGGGTATCAGGTTGCGAACCATTCCGGCCGGCTGCGTGAGAGCCTCAATCCCAAATAAACCTTCTCCATAATACTGCGTTGTCTTGGCTAAGGATTGTTTCTTGGCATACGAATCTGCAATCAACTGAATGGCATTTCCCCAGATCGCTTTTCGTTTAACATCCTTATTAATCCAGGCAGCCAGTTCATTCTCAAAAGTCTTTTTCTTTTCATATACATTCAGAGCCTTTAATCCTCTGGACTGACCGATAAAATACTTCCAATAGTTTGATACACGGGCATATTTCGATGCATACTGAATCCGAACCATATCGCTCTGATCCATGTATTTATCCATTACTTCCAGCTTTTTGCCACGACATTCAATGCGCACCGGATACACATGATCAAGGTTCTCCTGAATTCCGTAAGAAGTTAAATATCGGTCGGTTGAACCTGGAAATCCTATCACAAAAGCAGGATCATTTTTTTCATATCCTTTTAAAGATACCGGGAAATGATGAGCCGGTTTGTAAGGTACATTATCAGCTGAATATTCAGCCGGTTTTCCTTCTTTATCAGCATAAATCCGAAACATGGAGAAGTCGCCGGTGTGACGGGGCCACATCCAATTGTCTGTGTCTCCACCGAATTTTCCAACGGAGGATGGAGGTGCTCCTACCAAACGTACATCTTTAAATGTTTGATAAATGAAGGCGATAAATTGATTGCCTTCATACATGTGCTTTACAATAGCACCAAATCCGCTTTCTTCCTGAATTTTTGAAACGATAGTTTTTGAAAGTTCTGCAATTTTTTTCTCGCGGTCAGCATAAGTCATTTCAGCGTTTAATTCAGCATTCACTTGAGCGGTTACATCCCGCATTTCAACTAAAATGCTGACTGTCAGGCCTGGATTGACTAGTTCTTCCTCTTTACTCATCGCCCAAAAACCATTTGTTAGATAGTCGTGCTCAGGACTGCTGTGCGCCTGAATCTGACCATAGCCACAATGGTGGTTTGTTAGGAAAAGTCCTTCAGACGAAATGATTTCACCGGAGCAGAAAAAGCGGAAAGGATTTGTGGTGCTGCCAAGTCCAACGATTCCATCTTTAAAACTGGAATGATTGATGGAATAGATGTCTTCAGCACTTACCTGAAAACCTTTTTCGCTCAAAGTAAGTTGATTCAGCTTATTAAGCAGCCACATTCCTTCATCTGCGATTGCAGCGAAGTTAACGACTGATAAAAGCATCCATACAAGAATGAGTTTTTTCATAAGGATTATATTTATTTATTTGGTTGATTGGTAGTTGTTTGTGCTTGTTCTTCTTTATTGGCTGATTTAATCAGTTTGTCAAGATTTAGATATGGAAAAATCGCCGGTGCCACATAGCTCACAGGTTTGTATAAAAACGACTCTTCCTGTTGTTGCTGATTTATCATTTTTCCTTCCTTGTCATACGTTTTTATCATTAATAAAATGACGGATAAGATGAAAATCATTTTAATTAATGAAAAGATTAAACCCAGTATTCGGTTTAAAACCCCAAGTGCGGCGGCATCAACAATTTTAGTGATAAGCTTGGCAATCAGATAGACTATAATCAGGATTAAAATGAATGTTATCAGGAAACTGAGTAATCCGATATAAGCACTCTCCACTTTCATCCGACTTTCCATAAAGTCGGCGGTTAAATCGGAGAGTTGATAAGCTCCCCAAATTCCCAGAAAAAGTGATACAAGTCCGGCAAATTCAATGATGAAGCCGTTTTTTAGTCCCTTATAAATGGCGTAGGCTAAAGGAACCAGGATGATGATGTCGATGAAGTTCCAGGTCATAGTTTTGTGTGCTATGTTATTTTTCAACGGTATAAATGGAGGCAATACCCATGGTTAAGGGATATTGTTTCGGATTTTTATAGCCGGTTTTTTCAAGTATCGTAAGAAACGCTTTTCCGGATGGGAATTCATTGACGGATTCCGGAAGATAGGAGTAAGCGGAATTGTCTTTACTGAATAATCTACCAATAAAAGGAAGAATACGCAAGAAATAAAATTGATAAAGTTGTTTAACAGGAAAGCGTTGAGGCTGGCTAAATTCCAGAATAACACATTTCCCGCCGGGTTTAAGGACACGCCCCATTTCGCGGAGCCCAATTTCCAGGTGCTCGAAGTTCCGAACACCAAATGCTACCATCACAGCATCAAATTGACCATCCACAAAAGGAAGATTTTCTGAGTCCCCTTCGATGAGCGTAATTTGTTTTTCATAACCCAGCTTTGCTATTTTTTCACGCCCAATGTTGAGCATTCCGGTCGATATATCAACACCGGTTATTGCTGTTGGTTGAAGAGCCAATGCAGCAATCGCTAAATCACCGGTTCCGGTTGCAACATCCAGAATCTGCTGCGGCTTGCCCGGAGCGAGTAATCGGATAACTTTTTTTCTCCAGCGCTTATCAATGCCTGCGGATAGAAAATGATTCAGGAAATCGTAGCGATGTGCTATATTATTGAACATCCCGGCAATTTGCTCTTTCTTGCTGTTTTCCTGATTCTTATAGGGAATTGCCATAATTAAAACATTTTTTTTCCGAACAGTCCATATTGGATTTTATCCCGATGGAAAGTCCATTGTAAATCGACGATTGGTGTTGCAAAGAAAACACTTCTGTTGGGAGTTTGAGCATACGAAATATGATATCCAACCAGGAGATGAAAAAAACGACCCTTGTATAGATGAACTCCACCTTTATGCTCAATTGCCCAGGTTTGATTGGGTAAATAGATGAAATTCAAATCAGTAGTCATATCTGTTCGAACACCCAGCCGGGCATCAAATCCAAGTCCGGCAAGCAAACTCAGACCATCATTCAGAAAATAAGTACGTTGGAATACTACCCCTTCTTCAATCAGCGGAAAAGGAATGGTATCAAAGACATGACCGGACTGAACGCCAAGTGTAAGTGTAAGAATTCGTTGATAACCCGTAAATCGGTTCGACTGATTAAATTCTTCGCTGGTAAAAGCAGGGCATTTACTCTCACCCCAGCCATAACTAAGCAGAAGATTCGCACCATATCCGATGGTCTGCGGAACTTCTGCTTCAGAAGGATAGGACTCAAATCGGGGTAATTGGGAGATATTCTTGAGTAAAAAGCTTGGATACCAGGTTTTAACTTCTGAGGCAATAGCAATATGCTTTGATTTCAACCAGTTATTCTTCCAGGCCAGATTTGGATAAACAAGAAAGGCAGGCAGCATGGCAGAAAATTCGGTTTTCCCGGTTAAGGCATATGCCGATGGATGGAAAATAGCCAGATGAAAGTCCTTTTTATTCATGGTGAAAGCCGTGCCTTGCGTCAGTAATTGACGCTGAGCAACCCCTTGCTCGACACAGAATGACAGATAAACAAATATTAAAAGAAATATATAACGCATGGCAAATAATTATGCCTCAAAAATAGGGAAATGATTAGTTTTGGGTCTTAGTTTGTCGAATAAAATAAATGGATGAATTGTTCAGTCCTAAATGCTTACTCAAATCGATAATGATAAGCTGGACTAGCCTGGAAGAGACAAACCAACATATAATGAATTTAGAGTATCAAAAGATGAAATTGATTGTTTTGTTTAGTGTGATGATATCGCTGCCTTTTTTATGCATCGGACAAGATTCGCTGCAGGTAGATTTCTTTACCGTCCCGGTCAGTTCAGGCGGATTGGCCGATGGTCAAATTGATTTGCGCATCAAGGCGGGAATTCCACCTTACACGATTTATTGGAGTACCGGGGTTCATCAGGAGAACCAAACAGGGCTTGCGGCCGGCGTTTATCAATGCACCATTACAGATGGACAGCAAGTCCCCCATCTCCTGGCTACTGAAGTGCATCAGCCGGGAGCGTTTACATGGACTTATACCAACACAGGAGATAATCATACGATTTTAATTCCGGAAGGATCCATTCAACATATTCAGGTGGAGGATGGAGATTACATTGGTGTCTTTTATAAATTGAATAATTCCTACCAATGTGGAGGATACCTGGAGATTGCAGGAACCGGGAATCAAGCTGTAACAGCTTGGGGCGATAATTCTCTGTCCGCCGAAAAGGATGGATTTTCATACGGGGAGCCATTTGTATTCGCCTGGTATGATTTATCATCCCAACGTATGTATTATTTGCAGTCCGATTTTTCACTAGAAGGATTTGCCAATAAAGGGTATTATGCTTCCAATGGAATTTCCGGATTGTCTCAATTAGGGAATATCAGCAACGAACTCGCTATAGAAACCGTATTTCAACAGATTCCGGCGCTATATCCAAATCCATGCCTGGGCATTGTCAATATACGTTTGGATGTGCCGCCATCTCAACCTGTAGAACTTAATTTATACGACAATTTTGGGCGATTAGTTTTTTGTGAAATTGTTGATAATCAAACGCATACATTAAATGTTTCAATGCTGCCGGCAGGGGTCTATTTATTGCAGATTGCCACCGAAAAAGCCCAACAACTTATCATTATGCCTGATTAGTTACATGGCCCATTCCGGGAAAATTGCCGGATTGATATCAAAAACATACGTTCCCCAGTAATATACGCCGAGTGTGGTAATAAAGGCTGTAATTAGATTGAGTATCAAGCCGGTCAATGCCATATCTTTGATACGCAAATGGCCGGAAGAGAATACAATGGCATTGGGTGGCGTTGCAACGGGAAGCATGAAAGCCAACGATGCGGCAAATGTGGCCGGAAGCATTAATAA
>JAIPAR010000120.1 GCA_021739985.1 Bacteroidales bacterium
GATGGTATCGACTCCGTTGGGAATGAAGCTGCCTGTATTCACATTGGTCAGATTCGGACCGCTCCAGATACCATCTGAAGGTGTAAAACCCTGCAAAGTCGCTACGATTGGCTGATTGCAGAACAAACTGTCGGCTCCGGCATTCACAACAGGCAAATCATAGATGGTCACTTGCATCTGGTCGGAATTGCTGCAGCTTGTTGTTGTGTCTTGCCAGGTATAAACCAGATTTTCAATGCCAACGCCAAGCACGGAGGCTTGCAAGACCCCGGCAGCGCTCACACCGCTTGCCCCTGATACAACCGACCAACTTCCGCCTGCCGGCAAGCCAATCAAAGTGTCGTTTGCTGCATCCAGGCAATAAGATTGATTCAGTCCGGCACTAACGACGGGCAATGGATGTACCGTAAATAAAATATTTCGGGAATAAACACACTGTGCCGCTGAGGTAATCACCAAGCCTACAACTTGATTATCATAGGGTTGCAAACTTATTGAATTTCCTGTTTGGCCTGTACTCCATTGGAAGCTGGCATAAGATGGAGGATTCACAAACTGTACAGAGATGGTAGATTGCTCTCCCATACAAAGAATCGAATCGGCCAATAAATTGAAAACTGGCAATGCCTCCACAATAGCCTGAGTGACGAAAGAATCAGTCCCGCAAACATTTGTAGCATGACTCAATAATTGGTAGGTGCCCGGAACTGAAAAAGTAAGCTGCAAATTAGCCTGGTTCAGACTTGAATTAACGAGCGAATAATTCGATGTAGGAGAAATGCTCCAGGCATAGCTGTTAATAAGAGCATAATTATCTTCATAATCCACAAAAGTAACCAGCGTATCTTCTACACAAACATGAAGGGGAGTCAAACCCAGAACATCCGGAGCCGCCTGAACCTGAATACCTATCAGAGTATCCAACTCCCGACATGTATTGAGCATGGTGTATTCAATGGTGAAATTTCCTGCTTGTGTAAATAAAAATGTTGGAGATAAACTGCTTGAATTCCCTGAAATAAAACTCACTCCATTCCCGGGACTTACCGACCAATTATGTTGCATCCCATCGCCCTGCGAATTATTGGTAGTTTGAACAGTTAGTGGGGCACACCCTATAACAGGGAAGACCGAAATATCCATCACAGGAGCTTCAAGTACAACGATAGTATCCACAAAAGTACTTTGTGGATTGCAGCTATTATCCGAACTAAGCGTAATAATATATGTTCCGGCTTGTTGGAACGATACTTCCAGTTCCGGGCTGCCTGAATTAAAGAAAGGAAAAGTATTAAAATTCAACGGGCTATCTCCCAATTCACCGCTAAGTTTTGTCCAGCCGGTGGAAGGATAAATGCTCCAGTTAAACACAATATTTGAGTCACATACATAGGCTCCACCAGTATAGTTTACATTATTCCCAGAATCAATCAGTTGAGTCAATACAACCGTATCATCCGGACAAACTGGCCCTTGATCACTCATCGAGAATTCTGCATCAGTCTGATTCTTCAGAACAATTGGTTCAACCGTGCTACTGGATGATCCGCAAGGGTTTTCAGCTAAGACCTTAATGTTAAACGCATTAAGGTAATTCCCTGCAGAAGTTCCGCAAGATGAATGATAGAAAGTATGCACAAGTGTATCCGGTGGAGGATGTGAAAAAATCATATCGGGGGAACCATCATTAAATGTAATCGTATAAATTGTACCGTCCGGATTTTCTTCACCCTGAAGATTCGTGTAATATAAAGGGAAATAATAGGTTCTAGGAGCACAAAGTAAAGTAGTGTTACCCGGATTCCCTAAGGTTATAGATGGATTAGATCCATAAAAAACGTAATGCGAACTTTGAGCCTGACATCCATAAGAATTACTAATTATCACTTGAATGAAATACATACCACTTTCGGTATAAACACTAGATATTGAAGTATTTGAAGGCCAAGTACTTAAATTTTGAGTAATCCCATTTCCCCAATCTATTTCATAAAGAGTATTACTTGATGCAGTAGCAGAGATATTAAATACATATACTTCAAAACTATCTTCCTCCAGGCAATTATTAAAGTATCCGGCCGGATAGGTATCAAAGTTGATGGGGTCAGGGCCGGGCAAAACAACCAGAACTTGCTGAAGGGAATCACTACATCCAATACTATTACTAACAACAAGTGAAATTGGAACTTGAAGAGGCACAGCTCCCACATTCGAAAAACTCTGGGTAAAACCTGGCGTTTGAGCAATTAAGGCAGGACCTGCAAACCATTGTGATTCAGTCCAAAATGCTGAAGTATTTACACCAGAGACCAGCTCATTAGAGCAAATGGTATCCTCCGAAAGGAAAAAAGAAGCCACAGGAGGGAGAATAACCACAACCTGAATGGAATCCTCAAAATCGAAGCCTTGCGAATAAACTATAAAATAATAATAGGAAGTGGATAAAGGAGCAAAACTAATACTGCTATCATTGAGAATTGTAACTCCGGTTCCCGTAAAGTGGATTGAATCTATCTGGAAATTAGCGTTGCCGGAAATAGTCAGATATCCCGTTTCTCCCGAACAGAGAGAGTCGGTAAACTGCACCAGATACGGATTCCCAAAAAGGGGAAATGCGAGGAATTGCAGGGGTAGCAACAACAAAATCATCCAACGCTTCAGCATACAATCGGGACTAATTTCAACTATAAAAATCCTCTATAATCTTCCTAATACTGCTTTAGTATTGAATGTAAATATACAATTTATTTCATTGGTTGCACAGAGGAAGGAGGAACGACCTACGGTCTAGAGGATGGAGGAAAGAGGAAGGAGGAACGGCCTGCGGCCTAGAGGAACGAGGAAAGAGGAAAGAGGAACGGCCTTCGGCCTGAGGAAGGAGGAAGGAGGAACGAGAAACGGCTTCGCCTGAGGAAGGAGAAAGGAATCTGTTAAAATACAGAGAATCAATTTATTAACCACTAATCATTAATCATTAACCATTAACCATTAATCATTAACCATTAACCATTAATTATTCGGATATTGCAGGATGCAGGAGGAATTGGTTTTAATTTGATAAGCTTCGCCGGGAACCATATAATTAATCTGATTAATGTTATAGCCGGGAATATATAATAGACCCTGATCATCCTTGATAAGGAGGATATGGTTTTCAATAGATTCAAGCATCGTTTCGATTGGTAAAGCTGTCATTTTTAAATATGGAATGATAGACCAACCTTGTTCAATATTTATCGGATAACTGGCAGGGTTTATTACCTGCCCGGTGATGGTAAAAACGACTGAATTATTTGTCATAATCTGGTATCCACGGGTATTGAAAAAAGTAGTAAGTTGATTCACAGAATATTCCGGCCAATAAATTTCACCTTCTGCATTCTTTACAACAATCAGCTGAGGCAGAATTGGCAAAAACAAGCTTAGGATAGACGAATTCAGAGGTACTATGTACGTAGAAAACATAGACCATCCAGCTTGTAAATTAATACTTTGTGAATGAATCCCCGGAATCTTTTGGGAAATTAATTCCGAATGCATGACGGCTTCCTGATTAGTACGATTGAGTAAGGAATCAGCACCCGGAGTTGTAAGGATTTCGGGACTTTGCGCATGCATGTAATGAACATTTCCTGCAAACAGTACTAGTAAAAGTAAGTAACTGAAAAACGGCCTGAATGATTGCGAAATAGATTTACACATGGTTAATAGTTCTAAATTCACTGAGATTTGCTCATTAAAAGCTGAATAATCCGCTTCTGAATAACGCCGTATAAATATACTGATAATTTCGTAATCTGTAATATTTTAACATAAAAAATGAATACATTTTTTGGTGGGCGTTAGACGCTAAACGTTCCAAAGGAAGAGAATCTATTATTAATCAAAAAATAGGGTAATATTTAGCCTTAACTTAACCGGATTGTTGAGTTACCTTATGTACGTTTCAGCATAATATTTCTTGAAATAAACTTCGACATCTGAAATTTTAATTGATTTATTCATTTGGCTTGAAGATGATGCAATGATTGGTGCCTGAACTGCCCTGAATGCACAATTTATGATGCAGGACGTTGTTTTTAGTTCCATTAAGGTTTAACATCTTCCAGCAATTCAATAAATAGATATTGGCTTGTTGATGGATTGGAAGTGAAGTTAAGCTGCATGATGTCATTCATCTTGAAGTATCCTTTATCAGCGAGTGTCATTCAATGATAAATTGAATCTTCGACGATGTTGTTCTTATATAATAAATCCCTTTCGCATAATGACTAGTGTTAAGCACAAAAGAAGTGTTATGAATTACCATACTTTCAACAATCTGACCAAGTGAATTATAAATTTGTAATACTTCCCCAATTTGATTACTTTCTAGACTAATATTGATGCTCTCATTCGAAGGATTCGGGAAGACATGAATAGAGGTGTTATTAATTTCTTGTTCGGTGATCGTAATGACTTCACCTGTAGTTTTAATTAGAATATCGTCAATTGCCCAAAAATAGTGGCTTGCACCTCTCAAATACCATCTTAAGTAAATCTTTGATTTTCCGGCAACTTCGTTTGTGATATTAAGACTTTTGATGTTTGGGTTACTCGAATAATCATTCGGGATAACTGTTCCATGTAGTGTTCTGTATGACCAATTATTCCCATCTTCACTAATCCCAAACTCCATCTTTATTGTTGAATAATTGCAGCAATATCTGAAATATTGAGACCACTCTATTGTAGAAGCGCTTACTTCACTAAAATCCATTGAGGGTGTTTGAAAGTATGCATTCATCATTATAGGGTTTGAAGTAGACCCTGAATTATAGATATCACCCGATATCATGATATAACCATTCCAAGCCGATTGGGCTCGAAAAGTGTCATTGTTTGCACTAAATGGACCTTCAATTCCTGGAGCAGGATCATCTGACCAATGCCAATTATAATCCATATAATTTGCGTCGAACAAAGTCCAGTACTTTGGAAAACCATTTGAAAAATCCTGATAATAAGCTGTATCTGTCTGAGAATGACATGAAATAGAGAATAAGACAAAGAATGAAAATAAGAGCGAGGATAAATTTGTTTTCATTATAAAAAATTTAGATACCCCAAATTTAAAAAAAAATATCATACTCTTTTGGCGTGTCAAATTAATAATCTATTAAACGTTAAGTCCAATCAAAGTAGATTACTAAAAGTGTCCACATTAGTGTACAACCGGCCATATATTTTTAATTGAAATACTATTAGTATCTCAATGATTATAACAAATTCCAACATTTATTAGAATACACAATTGTATTTTCCAAAATATTTACACTTCAAATGATAGGTGGGTACTATTTAAGGAGACATTCTACTCATTATGAAAAAATGTTTTTTATTTATCGATAGAGTCATCAATAAAGGGGAAAGCATCGAAATGACCTTGTAAGTAAGCCTTTCCCAAGTCCATCGTGTTCCGAAAATCACTATAATCGTAAAGTGAATACAAATCTGTACTTCCATCATCTGTATTGTTTGCAAAAAATATCTGATCCTTTCTAAACTTCTTCAAACAGTAAGGCTCAAAATGGACATTACGAATTCAACCTCATTATAAATATGGAATGAATGATTCTGATGAAAGTTGAAAGGAATCCTTTTAAAAGCAGTCAGGATTCAAAAATGTTGTACCTATGTTGTACCAGAGCCCTAAAAAACGCAAATAGCCGACTCGTGAAAGTCAGCTATGTGATTGGTGCCCAGAACAGGACTCGAACCTGCACATCCGTAAGGAAACTGGTCCCTGAAACCAGCGCGTCTACCAATTTCGCCATCTGGGCATTGGGCGGCAAAAATACATTAACTTATCAATATCAAAAAATATTTCCAGCTATTTTTTTACGATTACAAACTCGGTTCTTCGGTTGCGGGCACGGCCCTCTTCCGTGTCGTTCGCAGCGACCGGACGGCTCATTCCAAACCCTTGATTGCTCATTCTTTCTGATGCTATTCCCTTGCTAATCAGATACTCTTTCACGGCGGCCGCTCTTCGCTCCGACAAGTCCTTATTAAAAGCATCCCCCCCAACATTATCCGTATGCCCATGAATC
>JAIPAR010000121.1 GCA_021739985.1 Bacteroidales bacterium
CCTCTGCAGAAGCCAATAGCAAGACCAACCGGCTCATTTCATCCTTCAACTGGAAGGATAAATCTTTCATCGAAGCAGCATCCAGCTCAGTCTGCATGCAGATAAAACGAATATCCCCAATCTCCTCCACACTATTTCTAAGGGCTTGCTTGATAGCTTTCACTTTCTCTCGTTTGATTTCTTCCATCTGCTTCAATAGCTTTTGATTATCTTCCATCAAAACTTGGATATTTTTAATCAATCCCTGCTGATTTTTAAACAGATTTTCAGCTTCTTCCACCAGGGTGGCTTTCGATTGATAATAGTTCAGTGCGCCTTGACCGCTCACAGCTTCAATACGTCGTATCCCGGCAGCAATGGAGCTTTCAGCGATAATTTTAACGATACCGATATTTCCGGTGGCTTCCACATGCGTGCCGCCACATAATTCAACGCTATCACCAAAGCGAATGACTCGCACTTCTTCACCATACTTTTCACCAAATAAAGCCATTGCACCCATCGCCATGGCTTCTTTGACGGGTACTTTACGATTCTCATCTTTTGCAGCATTCGCCCAAATAAGTTGATTCACCATCTTCTCAATCTGAGCCAGTTCATCCGAACTTAGTTTTTGAAAATGACTAAAATCGAAGCGAAGTCTTTCAGGGTCAACCAGGGAACCTTTTTGCTCCACATGATTTCCAACTACTTTCCGAAGCGCATAGTGGAGTAGGTGAGTGGCTGAGTGATTGCGAGCCGTGGCCATACGATTCTCGCTGTTTATCACTGCGAAGAAATCAGCCGTTGGGTTAGCAGGTAATTGCTCGCTTAAATGAATAATCAGATTATTTTCTTTAACTGTATTCAGGATTTCAATGCGTTCATTTACACTTTCGATGAAGCCTGTATCACCAACCTGTCCGCCACTTTCAGCATAAAAGGGTGTTTGTGTAAAAGCAAGATGATACAATTGTTTCCCTTTGGTTTGAACTTTGCGGAAGCGTGTGATTTTTACCGGTGCTTCGGTTTGATCGTACCCGATAAAAAGTTCATCACCCGAAGGAATTAGTACCACCCAATCACCGGTCTCTACAGCAGCGGCTTCCCGGGAACGACTTTTCTGTTTTTCCATTTCAGCCGTAAAATCATCCAAAGCCACTTTCATGGAGTTTTCTTTGGCAATCAATTCTGTTAAATCAATCGGAAATCCAAAAGTGTCATAGAGTTCAAATGCTTCTTTTCCCTGAATCATTTCCGTTTGCTCGGTTTGATTTCGTTTGATAATCTGATCGAGACGTTTAATTCCACTCTCGAGTGTACGGAGGAATGCAGCTTCTTCTTCCCGAATTACTTTTTTAATCAAATCCTGCTGAGCTTGTAATTCAGGGAAGTACGACCCCATTTGCTTGACCAGAATATGGACCAATTCATGAATGAAAGGTGTTGTAAGATGAAGGAAGGTAAATCCATAGCGAACAGCCCGTCGAAGGATACGACGAATGACATATCCGGCCTTATTATTCGATGGAATTTGGCCATCGGCGATGGAAAACGAGATAGCCCGTAAATGGTCGGCTATTACGCGCATAGCAATATCAACCTGTAGATTTTCTCCGTATTTTTTGTGTGATATACGTGCAATTTCCTGAATCACAGGCTGAAAGATGTCGGTATCGTAATTTGATGTTTTACCCTGAACAGCCATAGTGAGTCTTTCAAAACCCATTCCGGTGTCCACATGCCTTGCCGGAAGTTGCTCTAATTGTCCGTCGGCTTTTCGATTAAATTGAATGAAAACCAGGTTCCATATTTCAATCACCTGAGGATGATCTTTGTTGACCAAATCCCGACCATTGATTTTGGCACGCTCGGCATCCGGACGTAAATCAATATGAATTTCAGAACAAGGACCGCATGGGCCGGTATCGCCCATTTCCCAGAAATTATCTTTTTTGCTGCCATTGAGAATTCGCTCTAAAGGCAGATATTTTTCCCACATGCCGGCAGCTTCATCATCCCTTGAAAGATTCTCGGAAGCATCCCCTCCAAAAACCGTCGCATACATACGCTCGGCGGGTAATTGAATCTCTTTATTCAAAAATTCCCAGGCCCAGTCAATCGCATCCGTTTTAAAATAATCCCCAAACGACCAGTTTCCCAGCATTTCAAACATAGTATGATGATAGGTGTCATGCCCTACTTCTTCCAAATCATTATGTTTACCTGATACCCGGAGACATTTTTGAGTATCTGCGATACGTGGATATGGAGACTGCTGATTTCCAAGGAAATAGTCTTTGAATTGATTCATCCCCGCATTGGTAAACATGAGGGTAGGATCATTCTTCACTACCATCGGGGCTGATTCAACAATCTTATGTTGTTTGGATTGAAAGAAGTCGAAAAATTTTTGTCGTATTTCCTGAGAAGTCATAAGTAATTCTAAATTTTTATTAACAAATGCTAAAATGAGTATCAAGTTTTCCACTAAAAACTTTGCAAAATTAATTTATTTCTTACATTTGCATCGATACCACATCAATATTAGAATTAGAAACTTTTAAATGTTGTTCAGAAAAAAATATAAATTTGATCCTACCACCCTTTCTCACGTCGAGGTGAAGAAGAGTATTCCGCAGTATTTCAAGCAGTTTACTCCTCATTTCCTTATCGCAGGGGGTGCGTCTGTCATCATGACATTAGGATTCACAACGATCTGGACTACACCCCGCGAACGAATTCTGGAACGCGAAAATGATTTTCTGAAAACCCAATACACTGAAATGCAGGAAGATTTATCAACGATGAATACCGTGCTTACAGAGTTGCAGGATAAGGATGATAATATTTACCGTGCCATTTTCAACGCTGATCCTCTGCCCGCTTCCCAGCGCCAGGCCGGATCCGGGGGTACTGACTTGCAAGCCAAACTAAAAGGATACGATCATTCCGAATTGGTTGTCGAAACTGCTCAAAAATTGGAGCAACTTAAAAAGTCAATTGTAGTTCAGTCTAAATCATACGACGAGATTGTTAAAATGGCTTCTAACCGGGAAGATATGCTTCGCAGAATCCCCGCTATTCAGCCTGTATCTAATAAACAACTGAAACAAATTGCCTCCGGCTTTGGATGGAGAATTCATCCAATCTACAAAATAAAGAAATTCCACTACGGAATGGATTTTACGGCCGCCATTGGTACACCGATTTATGCTACCGGCGATGGTGTTGTGGTGAAGCTTAAAAGAGCCTTGTTCGGTTATGGAAAAGTACTTGTAATTGATCATGGTTACGGATACAAAACCTTGTATGCCCACATGAGCGATTATGCAGTTAAACCCGGACAAACTGTTAAGCGTGGACAAATTATCGGATATGTAGGTAATTCAGGTACTTCCACAGCGCCGCATCTTCACTATGAAGTGCACATGAATGACAAACCGGTTGACCCGAAAAACTATTTCATCCAGGATTTAACCCCTCGTGAATACGAAAAAATGATTACCCATACCAGTCGCGGCGCTACTACGCTAGACTAGAAGATATTCCTGAACACTCAGGATGAAGAGGCTGCCAAATCGGACAGCCTCTTTTTTTTATATGAAGTTGATATAATATGATTTGATTTGAATTGATATGATTTGATATGATATGATTTGATTTGATTTGATTTGATTTGATTTGATTTGATATGATATGATATGATATGATATGATATGATATGATATGATATGATATGATATGATATGATATGATTTGATTCATCCTTTATTGAATGTACCAGGAAATCATGAGCTTCATCTCGCTTTTAACAAAACCCGTCAGGCTATTCAGTCCGCTCCCGATTTGCATACCATTAAAATAAAGACTTTGAGACCACTTCAGATAAACCTGCCACTTTTCATCCGCTCTGTATTTCAACAGGATATAATACCGATTCCCATTTCCCTGATATAATTCACCTGAGAAAAAAGCCGGCAATTCATCTTCCGAAACCCAATACGAAACTTCATAATCCTGAATCGAAAAGAGCGCGTATCGGCAACGAATTTCAAGTCCTTCGATGGGAAAATAATGAAAACCCAGGTAAAGAATTTGCCCGTTTGATAATGCCTTGTCTCCCAGCCTTAAAGATTGATTTTCAAACCTAAAGCTTTGCTTAAGTTTATCTGATATAGTGTATTGAAAATGAATGCGTAAACTGTATTTAAATTGATGTTCATCCGGAAAATTAAAGTAATCATTCGACATTGTTTCTATGGCTTCGCTGCTTCTTTTTAATTGCAGATAAGCTTGCGTATTTTTATTGAACTGATAAATCGTTCGAATCAATACAGCGGTTTTCTCAGATGGCATATCGAGGGAGTTATCCGGGATAGCATTCCGAATTCGATTTAAGGAGATATTCATTTGCCATTGCCGGCTCAGGTTTAGGCGCATCCCCAGGTAAAGTTTATTGGCTCCGGATGATGGGAATAAGGCCTTGCGTGCATCCTCCCGATACCAGGCAATAGTTCCTTCATTTTGATAGCTGATTCCCAGATTGACGGCGGAAATGGGACTATATTGAAGACCCTGTATATGAAACAAGTACCCGGCTGGATTCAAAGCAAATTCTCCGAAGAAATGCAATCGCCATAAGGCAAATTGATAGTCGGCACTGAGGTAGGCGAAGGGCTTATCGTAGTTTTCATCCTGGGTGCCGGGAACCTCCAGGGGATAGGAATAAGATTGACGATTGACGTGAATTCCCGTTTGCAAGGTTTTCAAACGGAATTGAAGATAAGCACCCAGATTCTGCTCGCTGCTCGCTTTTCGGCGGGCAAGGTTTAAGCTGTCCACATGCGAAGCTGTTGCCGGTAAACTTTGAATGACCATCATGCTGTCAGCTGTAAGAGTCAGGCTCGCATCGCGCTGATTAAATGAGTAATAGACGCCAATTTCCACAGGACCATGCTCTGCCGAAGCTGCTATACCTTGTAAACGATTATTTTCTTCGCCTCCTGCATAGGCTTTGAATCCTCCGTGGAATTTTTTAATCTGGTCGGGTTGGGCATACGAGGTATAGGTTTGACCGGCTGAGGTGAACCCAATGCCTTGTCCGGTTTGCAGCTTAAAATTGCCCAGGATGAGTTTGAGTTTTTTATCGGTAGATTCCCAGCTCAGGAAGCCGGCGTAGAGGTCGAATCCTTTCATGCCGTAGTTGAAGCCGAAGGGTTCACCGGCATCTTTCTCAGCCAGCCAGCCGGCTGTAAGATTTTTCCCCATTTTAAGCCGACCATCCATGCGCATAGCCGGCCGGCTACCCGCATAGCCCGCTGCACTACTGTCGGCCTGCTGGTAGCCGGCTGCCTTCTCCAGAACCATTTTGCCCGCCATGGAAATTTTTCCGGAGATGAAAAAGCGATGTTTAGTTGCCTGATTAATAACTGTGTTAAGAGGCTTTACCTCAACAAAAAATTGAAGTCTTTCTCTGTCTTGCGACGTGAATCCTTCGATATAATCCAGTTCGTACAAACTATTCATTTTCTTGTGTTTAGCAAGATATGCTCTCAGGTAGAAGCGTTGAAGCTCGGTAAGAAGCTGATATTCGATGAGCAGGTTTAAATCTTCCTGATGAATGTTGACGGGATGCTCCGAAAGCCAGACCAGTTGACGGTATCGTTCGTTGAGCCATTCTTCATCCTCTATGTCATCGTATAAATTTTCCATGACAGCTTGAATATCAGCTCGCTGCGATAAAAGGGGAGAGACTCCCGACAGGCACCCGAGTAAAGCACCCCAGTAAATAATATGGATTAATTTCATTGTTGATTAATTTCATTGTTGATTTGTCCCGACTCGCATCGCTCTCGGGATTTCGCTGCACTCAATTTATTTGTCCCGAATCGCTACGCTCAATTGTTTTGACAAAGCTCCTTCCTCTTTCCTCTTTCCTCCTTCCTCGTTCCTCCTTCCTCGTTCCTCCTTCCTCGTTCCTCCTTCCTCGTTCCTCCTTCCTCGTTCCTCCTTCCTCGTTCCTCCTTCCTCGTTCCTCCTTCCTCGTTCCTCCTTCCTCGTTCCTCC
>JAIPAR010000122.1 GCA_021739985.1 Bacteroidales bacterium
TTAAAGGCAAGCTTTACCTGTTGCCCGCCAATTCCGCTGACTAAACCCTGAACCTTGCGGCCGGTCTGGTTCTCAAGCTTTGAAAGAACTTGCGAAATTACGGTGGTTACCTCTTCAATATTCACAATGCTGCCCTTGCGCATTCCGGCAGATGGCAATCCAATTGCACCTATAATTTCTAATTCATTCCTCTCATTAAGTCTTCCCATTGCAGCAGAAACCTGAGAAGTACCCAAATCTAAAGCGGTGATATATTCCATAGTATCAATCATTTGTCGTTTCTCTTATAACACACATACAACCTGACCTTTATATTTCAGATTGATTTCTTTATATTTTTTCCATCCATATTCGTTGAATTCCTGGTCGTATAAGGCAAATAGCTTCTTAAACTTGTAGTCGAGGTCATCGACTGTTGCAATTCGAATGCGGTGATTACCAACCCTGGGAATTAAGATGATTTCTTTCTTTTTATCGATGTAGAATTGTTCAAATTGAGATTTGAGGAAAGAGTCATCATTCAAATATTCAGTCAGATAATACAAATCATGGATGATTTTCGGATAATTGGCCGTATCCGTAAAATCTTTGGGTAAATTAAAATGCCCGATAGCAACCGGCACATGAGCGGTGTATGCATTTGAAAAATACATCAGGGTTCCGTGGATATCGATATAAGCATTCCTTCCATTGGCAATCAGTCGTAAAACAGGTTCTTTTTGCTCAACATCCACTCGTAAGAATCCTCCTTCAGTTTTATACACATCAGCGGTTGTTAACGAGGGGTGTTTCCGGATAACATTCTCCAACTCCATACTGTTAATTTCCAGAATTGAGGTCTTTTTCAACCGGGGAATCTCTTTAAGCACAATACGTTCAATATCTTTTTCTGAAACGAATGAAGCATCTTCCTTATCATGAATATTGACTACCAGTTCACTTACAGGAATATCTTTATCCTTCGTGATGATGAGCGTCAGCACGGTGTAAGCAATCATGAACAGCCAGTAAAATAAGATAAGGTAGTATCTTCTTTTCATGGTATTTTATCGGTTGGTTAAGATTTTAGCAATTTCAGGCACCAAACGGTCAATATCGCCGGCACCCATTGTGACAAGTACTTCGTATTTTTTATCTTTCAGAAAATCCATAAGCTGCTCTTTATGAACCATATACTTCTCTTTGGTAAGAAGTTTGTTGAAGATGAGTTCGCTGCTCACTCCTTCCATGGGAAGCTCGCGGGCCGGGTATATGTCAAGTAAAATAACTTCATCCAACAAATCCAGCGCTTCAGCAAATTCGATGGCTAAATCGCGTGTTCGTGAAAATAAATGCGGCTGAAATATCCCTGTCAATTTTTTACCCGGATAAATTTCACGTACGGCATTAATTGTGCTGCTGATTTCACGGGGATGATGGGCATAATCATCGATATAAACGATTGATTCAGTTTTTAACTGATAATCGAAACGACGAATCACCCCGGAAAAGCTAGCCAGTCGGTCGCGCAAAATACCTTCCGAAACATCCAACAAATAAGCTACGGTAATGGCTGCCAGCGCATTTTCGACATTTAAATCTCCGGGCAGGTTAAACTCAAGATCCTCCAGCATTTCCCCGTTTGGAAGAGCCACATCCAGGTAATATTTCCCATCCACTACTTTTTTCTGCATCAGTTGAACATCTGCTTCTTCAGTGGTTGAGTAAGTGTAATACTCAATGCTGTCATCAACCTCGATTTCCGGTTCGATGCGTGCATTTATAATTAAGGCTCCATCTTCTTTTATCTGAGCAATAAAGTCATTGAATGACTGAACGATAGCTTCGCGCGTCCCATAAATATCCAAATGATCACTGTCGATGGAGGTAATGAGAGTGATATCCGGGAAAAGTCTATGAAAGGAACGGTCAAACTCATCGGCTTCAGCTAATACCCAGTTGCTGTCCGGCCGGTTAACCAAATTGCTTTGGAAATTCTTGGAGATACCGCCAATAAAGGCAGTTATTCCTTCTTCGGTTCCATCCAGAATCCATGAAACCAGCGAAGAGACTGAAGTTTTTCCATGACTTCCCGCAACTGCAATTCCATTCCGGGCATTAAAGATAAATCCCAGCGCCTCCGAACGCTTGAGCAATTGATAGTTTTCTTTGATAAAGTATTGAAGCTGAGGATGATTGGACGGAATTGCCGGAGTATAAATAATTAATACATGTTCTTTGTTTAGAGCTTCGGCAGGCAGTGCATCTAAGGATTCATCGAACCAAACCGGAATTTCATGACGGGATAAATCTTCCGTAATCACGGAGGGAGTTTTGTCATAGCCGGCAACCTGAAATGATTTTTCCTTGAAATAACGGGCCAGAGCGCTCATGCCAATACCGCCAATCCCCAGAAAATACACATAGTTTATGTTAGAAAAGTCCATAGCCCTTTAGTTAATCAATTTGAATACTTCGTGTGCAATATCAAGCGCTGCCTGAGGCAGGGCAAGCTTTCGAATGTTTTTCCCCAGCTCGGCAGCTTGTTGCGAATCGCTGAGCAACTGGAAACAAGCAGCCGGCAATTTTTCGACCGCTTCAGCATCGCGAATCATAATGGCTGCATGCTCTTTGACAAGTGATTGAGCATTATGCGTTTGATGGTCTTCGGCCACATTGGGAGAAGGAACCAGGATGACCGGTTTGCCAACCAGGCACAACTCCGAAATAGTGCCTGCACCGGCGCGTGAAACAATCACATCGGCAGCAGCAAAAGCCAAATCCATACGGGAGATAAAATCCATCAGTTTAATGTGAACCATCCCTTTATCCTTCATCGCTTCAGTCATGTTGGCGAGATAGTATTTGCCACATTGCCAGAGTATAAAAAGTTCATCTTTCCGAAAGGATTCAATATTCTGCAGCATAGCTTGATTCAAGGTTCGTGCACCTAAACTTCCCCCGACAATCAAAATCACTTTTTTCCCTTCGGGGATACCAAAATAGGTGTAAGCCTCTGCTTTCTTATCGGCCACATCATTCAAATCTTTGCGGACAGGATTTCCGGTCAAGAGGATTTTTTCAGCCGGGAAGAAACGTTCCATACCTGGATAAGCGGTGCAAATCCTGGCGGCTTTATCTTTCAAAAGTTTATTCGTAATGCCGGGATAGGAATTTTGTTCCTGAATCAGGCAAGGAATTTTCTTCAGAGAAGCGGCATATAACAAAGCACCGCTGGCATATCCACCTACCCCTACAGCTACATCCGGCTTGAATTTTCGTAAGATGTTACCGGCTTTTAATAGACTAATTATCAGCCGAAAAGGAAAGAGTATATTTTTAAAACTAAGGCTTCGCTGTAATCCGGTAATAGGCAATCCGATGATAGGATAGCCTGCAGCCGGCACTTTTTCCATTTCCATACGACCGCTCGCTCCAACAAACAGAATATCTATGTCCGGTTTCAGCTCTTTCAGCGCATGAGCAATCGAAAGCGCCGGATAAATATGACCTCCGGTTCCTCCTCCTGAAATTATAACTCGAATTCCTTGTTTATTTTTCATGATGCTTCAACTTTTGCGGTTTCACTGACTTTGCTGATATTGAGCATAACTCCCACAGCAATACTTGAAAAGAACACGGATGTACCGCCCATGGAGATAAATGGCAGCGGTTGACCGGTGACCGGCAATATGCCAACACAAACCCCCATGTTGATAAAGGCTTGAGCCAGCAATCCCAGCCCAAGCCCAATGGCAATGAGCGAACCAAAGAATGAATCGGCTTTTTGGGAGATAACCCACGATCGGTAAATCAACCATAAATAAGCCATGAGAACCAGGATTGCACCGAGAATTCCATATTCTTCAATAATCATCGCATAAGCAAAATCGGAGTATGGATGAGGCAGAACATTTCGCTGGGTGGAATGTCCGGGTCCCTTTCCAAAGGGTCCTCCGGTGGCAATGGCAATTTTGGAATGTATTTCCTGAAATGATTTGTCATCATTTCCTTTTTCTTCATCACTTTTTGTGAATTGTTCAACCCGGCTAATCCAGGTCTCTATACGGGGTACATAATCCTTTAAGGCAAACATGGCTATGCCGAGCGAAAGGATGATTGTAAAAGTGATAAGCGCTAGGTTGTAGAATTTTACGCCTGCGATAAACATTATCGCCAGAATGACCAGGAATAATAATCCGGCTGTGGACAGATTGGCCGGGAGAATTAATCCGCAAATAAGTAAAATTCTGATAACGAGAGGAATAAGTACTTTTCTAAAATTATTTAAATCATCCTGATTCATCGAAAGGACGCGGGACACATAGAAAATTAAGACCATCTTGGCGAAATCCGATGTTTGAAAGCTGACGCCCAAGATATTTAAAGACCGTACAGCGCTATTCAGGTTCTGACCGAAAACCAGTGTGACAGCCAGCAAGCCAACAGCTATCCAGTACAGGTAAATGGATAAAGTGGACAAATATTTATAGGAAACACGATGCATAAACACGATGGTAACAAATCCAACTACCAGCAATACACTATGCTTGATAATGGGAACCATCATGATACTGGATTTATAAGCCAAGGTACTCATTGCCGAAAAAACGATAGGCAAAGAGAAAATCATCAGCATAAATACTGTAATCCAGAGGACGCGGTCGCCTTTTAAATATCTGAACAAAAATTCCATAGTAAAGGGTTTATAGTTCCCGAACGGATTGTTTAAACATCCGACCTCTATGCTCGTAATTTTCGAATAAATCGAAGCTTGCACAAGCCGGTGAAAGGAGTACATTATCTCCTTTTTCGCCTAGGTGATATGCCATTTTAATAGCATCCGGCATGGAGCCGGCATCCAGAATTATATCAATTTTATCCTGAAAAGCCTCATGCAACTTGCTATTATCAACTCCTAGACAAATCAGGGCTTTCACTTTTTTCCCTACTAATTCGTATAAGCTGCTGTAATCATTGCCTTTATCAATCCCCCCGGCTATCCAGATAGTTGGTGCATTCATGCTTTCCAGGGCATACCAGGTCGAATTTACATTGGTGGCTTTGGAATCATTAATAAACTGAATCCCATGAATTTTGAGATAATATTCCAATCGGTGTTCGACTCCCTGGAAATCGGCAAGACTCTCACGAATAATGCTTTTTCTAATGTTTACTACACTACCCGACAATGAAGCGGCCATGGAATTGTAAACATTGTGCTGTCCTTGTAAAGCTAAATCGTAAATGTTCATATCAAATGCTGAATTATGTGTGTATATATTGATTTTTTCGTTGGATACCCAGCCGCCCGGGTTGGTTGATGCTGATAATGTGAATGGCAGTAATTGGGAAGAAATCGTTCGTTTGGCAATTTCTTGTTGGATGATGGGGTCATCTGCACAGAAAATGAAATAATCAGCCGATGTTTGATTTTGAATGACCCGAAGCTTTGAGTTGATATAAAGCTGAAAATCATATTGATACCTGTCCAGATGATCTGGCGTGATATTCATTAAAATAGCAATCTCGGCTTTAAACTGATACATTTTATCGAGTTGGAAGCTGCTGAGCTCAATAACATAGTAATCAAAGTCGTTTTGCGCAACCTGACGAGCCAGACTAAGACCCACATTCCCGGCCAGACCAACTTTGAGTCCTGCTTTTTGAAACATGTGGTAGGTCAGAAGCGTGGTCGTGGTTTTACCATTGCTGCCGGTGATGCAGATTTTGGTAGCGCGTGTATATCGGGCAGCAAATTCAATTTCTGAAATGAGCGGAATACCGGCAGCCAGAGCTGCTTTAATAATCGCTGCTTTGTCAGGAATTCCGGGACTTACAATGATTTCACCGGCATTTAGTATCAATGCTTCGGTATGTTGTCCTGCTTCAAACGCAATACCTGCCTGGGATAATTCCAGTACATATTTTTCCTTAATGGTTCCGCTGTCTGATACAAAGACA
>JAIPAR010000123.1 GCA_021739985.1 Bacteroidales bacterium
AGCGATTTCAACAAATGCGCCATAATCAGCCAACACAACCACTTTACCGTCCACTTTATCACCAACTTTAAGTTCAGCGCTTAATGAATCCCATGGATGTGGGGTTAATTGTTTCAGACCAAGAGCGATACGTTTTTTAGCATCATCAAAATCAAGAATAACAACGTTCAACACTTCGTCGAGTGTTACGATTTCTTCCGGATGATTTACGCGGCCCCAGGAAAGGTCGGTAATATGGATTAAACCATCTACGCCGCCCAGATCAATGAATACTCCATAGGAAGTGATGTTTTTAACAACACCCTGGAGGACTTGACCTTTTTCGAGTTTACCGATAATTTCTTTTTTCTGTTGTTCAAGTTCTTCTTCGATAAGCGCTTTGTGAGAAACAACGACATTACGGAACTCCTGGTTAATTTTAACCACTTTGAATTCCATCGTTTTTTCAACATAAATATCGTAATCACGGATTGGTTTCACATCAATTTGTGAACCTGGTAAGAAGGCTTCAATGCCGAATACGTCAACGATCATACCGCCTTTCGTTCTGCATTTAACAAAACCTTTAATAATTTCATCGTTAGCCAATGCCTGGTTAACGCGATCCCATGATTGCAGTGCGCGTGCTTTTTTATGCGATAAAATCAGCTGACCGGTACGGTCTTCCTGACTTTCCACATACACTTCCACGATATCGCCAACGGCTAATTCCGGGTTGTATCTGAATTCATTCAAACTAACAACACCTTCGGATTTAAAACCGATGTTGACAACAACTTCGCGTTTGTTCATAGCTACAACAGTACCATTAACAACTTCCTGTTCCTGGATGGTTGATAAGGTTTTGTCGTAAAGTGCAGTCAACTCCTCAATCGAAGTATCAGCATCAAATGCGGTATCACTTTCAAATGCATCCCAGTTAAATTCATCAACCGGTACATTAATGTGGGTGTTTACCACGGGTTTTAATTCAACAGGAGAAATAGGTTCTTCAAAAATATCCTCTTCATCCTCTTCATCTTCAATATCCTGGTCTTCTAATTCAGGATCAATCTCAATTAATTCTTCCTGCAAATTTTCAACTTGCTCAAATTCTTCCTGAGCCTCAGGATTCTGGTTTTTTTCGTTTTCGTTAATCATTTAGTTTTAAATAAATTAATGGATTTGACATTATGTTACTTAATAGGTCGCAAAAGTAATTAAAATCTTTATAAGTGATTCAGAATGAAAGCGCTTTATTTTGTTTAAATTTGCCATTCTGATACTGATACGACATGAAAAGGATTTTGGTTACCGGAGGTGCTGGTTTTATTGGCTCTCACTTGTGCGAACGATTGCTAAATGATGGGAATGATGTGATTTGTCTGGATAATTATTTCACAGGCAGCAAAGAAAATGTCGTCCATCTGCTCAATCATCCCTACTTTGAACTGGTGCGGCATGATGTTACCATGCCCTTTTTTGCCGAAGTAGATGAAATTTACAACCTGGCTTGTCCTGCCTCACCCATTCATTATCAATACAATGCCATTAAAACAATTAAAACATCTGTTTTAGGGGCTATTAATATGCTGGGTCTGGCTAAACGTGTCAAAGCCAAAATATTACAAGCTTCCACTTCGGAAGTTTATGGGGACCCCGAAATCCATCCTCAGCCCGAAGAATATTGGGGAAATGTAAATCCCATCGGTCCCCGCTCCTGTTATGATGAAGGAAAACGATGCGCCGAAAGTTTATTTATGGATTATCACCGGATGAATCAGGTGAAAATTAAAATTGCACGAATTTTCAATACCTATGGCCCCAGAATGCATCCTCAGGATGGACGGGTTGTGAGTAATTTTATTGTGCAGGCTCTTTCAGGTGAAGACATTACTATTTTCGGCGATGGAACACAAACCCGTAGTTTTCAGTATATTGATGATTTGATTGAAGGACTTGTACGTCTGATGAATACACCCGATGAGATTAATGGTCCCATCAATTTGGGAAATCCCGATGAATTTACCATGCTCCAATTAGCCGGAAAAGTTCTTGAACTTACCGGTTCGAAAAGTGCTATTCGTTTTTTACCTTTACCCCAGGATGACCCAACTCAACGGCAGCCGGACATACGCAAGGCAAAAGAAATGCTAAATGGCTGGGAACCAAATATTAAACTCGAGCAAGGGCTCTTGAAAACAATTGACTACTTTACAAACAAACATTAATTTTGATAAACCCTTAAAAAGCCCAAGTATGAAAGGAATTATTCTCGCAGGTGGCTCGGGAACACGATTGTACCCGCTAACTCAAAGTGTATCGAAACAAATTCTTCCCATTTATGATAAACCGATGATTTACTACCCGCTTTCGGTGCTAATGCTTTCCGGAATCAGGGAGATACTAATCATCTCAACACCTCATGATCTTCCCATGTTCAAAAATATTTTTGGAACAGGTGCTCATCTGGGTTTATCCATCGAATATGCTGAACAACCCTCTCCGGATGGTTTGGCTCAGGCTTTCATCATCGGTGAAAAATTCATCGGTAACGATTCAGCGTGTTTAATTTTGGGAGATAATATTTTCTACGGCTATAATTTCTCTAAAATTGTAATGGAGGCAGCCGAAGTGGGTGATGGAGCAGTTGTATTCGGATATTATGTGAATGATCCGGAACGATACGGTGTAGCTGAATTCGATGAAACAGGAAAAGTTATCAGCCTGGAAGAAAAACCAAAGCAGCCTAAATCCAATTATGCGGTTACCGGTTTATATTTTTACTCGAATGATGTGGTGGAAAAAGCTAAAAATCTAAAGCCTTCTGCTCGTGGCGAACTGGAAATCACGGATTTGAATCGGGTATATTTGGAAGAAGGGAGAATTCAGGTGAAATTATTGGGTCGTGGTATGGCCTGGCTTGATACCGGCACCCACGAATCCTTGCTCGAAGCATCTAATTTCATCGCTACCATTGAGCATCGCCAGGGATTAAAAGTCGCTTGTCTGGAAGAAATTGCTTATGGCAAAGGTTATATCACCAACGAAGAATTACGGAAACTGGCGCAGCCCTTAAGTAAAAACCAATATGGTCAATATCTCCTTAAAGTGGCAGATGGATTGATAAAGCCGATTAGCTAAATATAAATTTAACAACAATGAGAATTATTGAGACGGGACTGAAAGATGCATATATCATTGAACCTAAGGTTTTTAATGATGACAGGGGATATTTTTTTGAATCGTATAGTGATAAGAGATTTCTGGAGCATGACTTGCAATTTAATTTCGTTCAGGATAATGAATCAAAATCCGGCTATGGCGTCATCAGAGGATTGCATTATCAATTAGCTCCGTACGCACAAACGAAATTAGTGCGGGTAATATACGGGACAGTCTATGATGTGATACTCGATTTGCGTAAAAACTCTCCTACTTTCGGAAAATGGTCGGGATTTGAATTAACCGCTGAGAACAAAACCCAATTATTGATTCCGCGGGGATTTGCTCATGGTTTTTCAGTCCTCAGCGAAACAGCGATTTTCTCCTATAAATGTGATAATCTGTATAATACACAAGCAGAAAGAGGTATTTTATATAACGACCCTGCATTAAATATTGACTGGAAAATTCCGGCCGAAAAAGCACTTGTTTCGGTGAAAGACCGCGTTTTTCCAACATTTGCAGAAGCTGAATACAATTTTATATATGCAGCCGGCGGCTTATCCGACCTTCATCCATAATCTATAAGGAGTATCAAGCACCCCAATATTAATCTGAACGCCAGACCGAATTTCAACTACATCCATCATCCAAAAAATTAAAAAATCTTCCAATGAAAATACTGGTAACCGGAGCAAACGGGCAACTGGGTACAGAAATCCGAATGATTGCCAAATATGACGAAGTAAACGACTTCAGCTACGTGGATGTGGATAATTTCGATATGACAAATGCTTTTGATGTTGCTAAGTGGTTTGCGAACCAAGGTCCCTTCGATGTAGTTATTAATTGTGCCGCTTATACAGCAGTTGACAAAGCCGAAACGGAAATCAAAACTGCCAAACTTGTTAATTCAGTGGCCGTTAGCATCTTAGGTGACATCTGCCGGAAAATGAACGCTCGCATGATTCATATCTCCACCGATTATGTATTTGACGGGCAGAATTATCGGCCTTATCAGGAGGACGATTTAGTTAATCCGGCATCAGCTTATGGGCAGTCCAAACTGGAAGGTGAATTAGCCATGATACAGGGAGAGGTTCCGGGTATTATCCTTCGGACATCCTGGTTG
This sequence comes from Bacteroidales bacterium, assembly GCA_021739985.1. Classification (GTDB taxonomy): domain Bacteria; phylum Bacteroidota; class Bacteroidia; order Bacteroidales; family M50B96; genus M50B96. The sequence goes on from JAIPAR010000123.1 coordinate 4,277, forward strand.
TACAGTCCGTATGGTGCTAACTTTGTAAAAACCATGTTACGATTTGGCAAAGAACGCGAATCCCTGAATGTTGTATTTGACCAAATTGGAAGTCCCACCTATGCGCATGATTTGGCGGAGGCCATTCTGCAAATCATTCATCATCCATCCTTTCAAACAACAAATTGGAAAGGCGAAATCTTTCATTATAGTAACGAAGGCGTTTGTTCATGGTACGATTTCGCCCTCGAAATCATGGAAAAATCTCACCTTTCCTGTCAAATCAATCCGATACGTTCGGAGGAATATCCTTTGCCAGCCGCACGTCCGCATTATAGTGTGTTAGATAAGAAGAAAATCAAATCCACTTTTGGAATTCATATTCCTCATTGGAAAGTCAGTCTGGCTGTATGCCTGGAGGAGTTGAAACAGATTTCCTAAACTTGATTTATTCATATCGTAAAGCTTCCAGTGGATCCAAGGTAGAAGCTTTTTTAGCCGGATACCAGCCGAAAAAGATTCCGGTAATGGCACAAACTGCGAATGATAATAAAATTGAACTTGTTGAGATAATGATAGGCCAATTCATTGTAAAATGAACCAGATAGGTCAGGCTCAAACCTAGCAGAATTCCAATAATTCCACCCACAAAGCTGATAATTACGGCTTCAATTAAAAATTGCATCAGAATAGAAGCTCCCCTGGCTCCAACGGCCATCCGCAAACCGATTTCACGTGTTCGTTCCTTAACCGAAACATACATGATATTCATGATACCAATCCCTCCCACTAAGAGGGAAATACTGGCAATTGCCACCAGAAGCAGCGTCAGCATTTCGCTGGTAGAGCTAATGGTATCAAGCAGTTCATCCATCGAGAAAACATTAAAATCATCCTCCTCTCCTTCCTTTATCTCATGTTGAATGCGTAGAATCTCCTGAATCTCAGCCACTGCCGCCTCTGACTTCTCTTCAGAAACAGACGATGCTATGATTGAATGAATATAATCCTGAGCCAGGACTCTTTTCTGAACAGCCGTCATGGGCGCCAGCAGGATATCATCCTGATCCTGACCAAAATTACTTTCACCTTTTTCTTCAAGCACTCCGATGACTTTGAAAGGAATCTTTCGAAAGCGAATGATTTTTCCAATCGGGTCCTCCCCGTCCGGAAAAAGATTCTCAACAACAGTTTGGCCTATTACTACTACTTTGGAAGATGCATTTACATCACGCATGGTAAACATACTTCCCGATTTAAGCTCCAATTCCCGGATATCCAGATAATCGGGATAAACTCCATAAATACTTGTCGGCCAATTATTTGAACCATAAATTGATTGTCCACCACTGTTTACAATCGGTGAGATTAGACTGATATATTGACAATCTTGATTGAGCGCATCATAATCATCCATGGTCATCGTTTGCATGCCTGAACCGGCTTGCATAACCCCTCCATGCATATTTGCGCCCGGCCGG
>JAIPAR010000124.1 GCA_021739985.1 Bacteroidales bacterium
GGCAACAGCGGTCGGGAGAGGCAATCTTTCGATAGCTGCACCGGAAGATATTTTATGTTCCGGAGGATGAACTCCACCTGTTGGAAATGTTTTTAACATATTCAAATAATGAATTATTTAAAATGATAGATAATCAATTAATTAGATTGAGTTACTTCAACTGTTGCTTCAGTATCTGTTTTGATTTTTCGGGGAGGAAAATTTAACTCAATAATGGCATTGGTAGGGCAAACGGAGACGCATTTTCGGCAGAGTTTGCATTTTTCAGCATCAATATAGGCATTGAAATCGACTACGGTAATGGCTTCGTAGGCACATTCCTTTTCGCACTTTTTACAACCTATACATGCAACTTCACAGCCAATCTTTTTCGCGGAGCCTCTGTCTTTATTGGAGCAGGCCACATAGATACGGCGGCTTTTCTTCCCTTTGGGGCGAAGCTCAAACAGATTGCGTGGACAAGCTTTTACACAAGCGCCACAGGCTGTACATTTCTCTTCATCCACTTCGGGTAATCCCGTTTCCGGATTCATGTGCAGCGCGTCAAAATCGCAGGCATCCACACATTCACCTAAACCCAGACACCCGTATTGGCAGCCCGTTTCGCCCCCATATAAATTCGAAGCAATCGTACAATTGGCAGCTCCATCATATATATTTTGGGCAGGTCTGGCTGCGCAACTTCCATTGCAAAGCAAAACGGCAATTTCCGGATCTTTCACGGCTGCTTCTCTTCCTAAAACTGAGGCAACTTTAGCCATGCCCTCGTTTCCTCCAACCGGGCAATACAAACTGCTTAAATCTTCTGTTTTTACACACATTTCCGCGAAATTTCTACATCCCGGAAATCCACATCCACCGCAATTGGCACCTGGCAATACTTCATTTACCTGATCAATCCGTGGATCTTCATACACATAAAACTTTTGGGCAACCAAATACAGAATTACGGCTGAAATGACCCCAATTAAACTTAAAGTTACAATGGTAATAATTACTACATCACTCATATAATTGAGTTTAAACTGTTTTTTCGATAGAAAAAGAAAAATGCTCTCTGATTTTGTTTCTGAACACATAAAGCAGTCCGTAGTACACTGGTAGCAGTGCAATGGCTGATAGACCGATTATGGCTTCGTTACTTGTATAAATGCTGATGACAATCATAGCAGTGAGGATTATCAGAAAAGGTAAAATATAGCCCAGAAAAACGGCTCGAAAACCCATGGATCGGGTCATAATTACCTTTACTAATTCGCCTTGATGAAATGATTGATTTGGGTGTGGGATGTCGATGATTTTGTTTTCCGTTTCAGATACTGAGCAGGAACCTTTAGCGTGGCAGCTTGAACAGGCTGACTGAGCCAGTATATTTACCCGAACCACTGAGTCAGTGATTTCAGAAACATAACCGGTGTGTTCTATTACGCTTGCATCTGCCATGACACCTATTAAATAGTTCACAAAAATAAAAAGCTTTACCCCTTGTTATTCGCTTTATGTCTCTAAACATATAGTGTATTATTATTTAGTCACAGTTTAAATAAGAGAGCATTGATTGTTCATTTGTTTTGGCTTAATGGCTTTATTTTCGAGGATTCTTTTTGTTCCTTTGCGAATGGAATTTTACACTATGAATCATACTTCAATCATCAATTTTAAAGCAATCGAACACATCATATGGGATTATAATGGAACCCTTTTGAATGATGTTCATATTTGCGTTTCATCTATCAATCAATTACTTGTCGAACGAGATATTCAGCCTGTTGATGAGTTTGGCTATAAAGATTTGTTCGGTTTTCCGGTGCGGGATTATTATCAGAAAATTGGATTCGATTTTCAAAAAGAAAGCTTTGAGTATGTTGGAGAAATGTTTGTTGAATTATACAATCAAAAAAGCCTGAGTTGCGATTTGCATCAGAATGTTCGATTTATGCTCAATTATTTCAATCAAATGGGCAAAAAACAGTACGTTCTTTCGGCAAGACAAGAGGATTCGCTGGAAGACGAGCTCCGATTTCATGGCATTGCTCACTACTTCACCAGGGTGTATGGCTTAAAAGATTTATATGCTTATGGCAAAACGGATTTAGGCCTGCAAATGATGCAAGAGCTGAATCTAGAGCCTGAGAAGACTATTTTGGTAGGTGATACCTGCCATGATGCTGAAGTGGCTCATGCGATGGGAATTCAATCGGTTTTGCTAAGTCATGGTCACCATTTAAAAAGCCGGCTGGAGTCTTGTGGCCGGACAGTTTACGATACTTTGGATGAATTCAGATTAAAATGGGAGGAAGGACATGTCGGATAATTATTTTGAGATGATTGGCGAAGCTAATCTTCGAAAACTTATTCATGATTTTTATGTAGGAATAGCATCTGACGAGATATTACGTCCGATGTATCCAATGAAGCTGGAACCGGCTGAAGAGCGTTTGTATCTCTTTATGCAACAATACCTGGGAGGTCCACGAACTTATGAGGAAATGAGAGGCCATCCTCAATTAAGGAAACGTCATTTCCCATTTAAAGTAGATGAAGATGCTCGTAATCGTTGGATGAAGCACATGAATCATGCTATGGATTTGAATGAGATGCCGAATCAGGCCCGGTTTTTCTTGCAAACCTATTTCGAGGATACTGCCAGCTTTTTGAAAAATTTCTGAAAATTTTATAACTCGTTGGTCAGAAAGGTTATGACCATTTGGGTATTCGATTGGGCGCAAATTTGCATGTCTTCGTCTTTAAATGCAGTGGCAATTAATAGACAGTTTTCCTGCATAGGATAAGTATTTAAATTGCTTTGGAGGTTTGCTTTTCCACGGATACAGTAGATGAGCATCGACTTCCAGGAATCCGATAAAGGGATGGGAATACAGTTATCCTGATTGATTTGGAGTGGCAGAATTGCCGATTCAACGTTTCCATTTGTCATTACATTAAAATCTTTGCATAGACCGGAGCTGCTGGTATGCCAATCTCCTAAAAAGAATGTGGTATCATTGGGATACATTTTTCTTGAAGGCTGATTTTCATGCATCAACAAAATTTCACCTTCCAAAATCATCAAATGTCTTTTAATCCCAGGCAGTTTTGTAAATGTTGATTCTGACTGTCGAATCTCTGCCGTACTTATGCGAACTTCAAAGTCCTGCTGGATTAATTTTGAACCTTTGGGATGTATAAATAACTCTGTAGAGCTTCCTCCAGACCACTCGCTAGTCTGGAATTCTGTGCTTTCTCTTCGAATGATCTTCATGCGGGTAGCCTTTTACAAATGGATTAGTCATGAGAGGAACACAAAAATAATTGATTTTCTAAGGCTCCCATCGGATTCAGAATCCTTTTTCTCCCAATTTATCAACAATTCAGGAGGAAGGAGGAACGGTTAGCCAGAGAGTGGAGGAAAGAGAAAAGAAGAACAAATCCACAACAATTGAGCGCAGCGATTCGGGACGAATCAACATTTTTATTAGTGGTTTATTTCAACCGATACACCGACGAAAAACATACGGCCATAAACCGGTCCATACATAAAGGCAGCATCGTCCAGATGACGTTCATCCTGCACATAATCTAAGAGGTTATTAACCCCGGCATACAGTTTAAATGATCCTAATTTCTTCGACATACGAGCATTAAATAAGGCAAAGGGTTGGGTTTTCTTAATTTTAGTCTGATCACCCAAGATTGGGTCAATTTCTTCATTATAATAATCGATGTACATACTACCCTGATAATTACCGGTAAGTGTAAAACTCCAGCTTTCTGGGGTGTATTCAAACTTGATATTTCCCGTAGTACCCGGGAATCGAGAAATATGTTTGCTGATTTCCTCATATTCTGTTTCAATCCAGTCGGCACGAGGATGAAGAAATTTCCCCTGATTCAGCGTAAAATCTACCCCCACATCCAGGTGCCGTATCAAATTAGCAACCAAGGTGAGTTCTATTCCCTGGACAAATGCATTATCTATATTTTTCCATTGATAATCATAGCCAAGTGCGGCAACTTCTGTATCCGCATCTGTAAATCCAATTTTATCTTTTAAATCGGTACGAAACAAATTGGTACTAATTCGAATTTTATTTCCGTAGTAATCTGCCGAAAAATTATAACTAATTGATTTTTCAGGATTTAAATCTGATGATTTCCAAACCCTCGGGGAACCGCTACAAAGATGCAGGTCTTCCGAAAATCCGTAAGGTGCCCGAAAGCCGGTTCCGATAGTAGCCCGAAAGATTAAATCTTCACGCAAAGCGTATTTAACCGCCAGGCGAGGGTTTACTGCTGTTTCGGTAAAACTTGTTTTTGGAAAATTGGAGTCAGTAAATACTTGTTGGTCAGCTGTATAGGATTCTCCTGAATGATGATAATCCATACGAACACCCGGTACAATCATCCATTTACCGGCAATTGCCCACTCATCCTGAGCAAATAAACCAAATTCGCGAGCTGCTTTATCCGCCACCGAACGATAGGATTGCCCCCTGTATGGACTTGTTTCATCCACTACCACATACATACCCGATTCCTCAAGTTGGTCGTAAAATGCCTGAACTCCAGCAATAAAACTATGAGCTCCAAGGATTGACGCAAATGAAAGTGTTGATGTTAAAGAGCTTTCGTTGGCCAGATAAGGCCGCATATCACGTAAATCTGGTACTGAATCCTGATGAGTTGCCATATAATCTCCCAGGTAGGAATCATTCGTAGCATTTCGGTTGTGACTTACAAAGGCAAGATTGAAATTGATTTCACTGGATTCACCAACCTTTTTTAGGTAACTTAGGGATGATTCATAGCGGTCTGTAGTGATATTTTCTGTTCCATCGGTTAAAGGATTCCGAAAATAATCATCTGTCATAGTTCCGCCTTCCCGTTTTTCGAAAACTGATTTTCCTCGAATGGTAAGTTTATCATTTTTAAAGAAGGCATTATCGAAAAATAGTCCGAATCCGGCATTCGTTAAACTAGTCATAACCCGGTCCGAAATTCCATCCGGATTCCTGACTTCTTCCTGTGTCAATCCGGTACCGGTTTCATCGATAGCTCCTTCATTATAGCGTTGCGCATATAAAGTGAGACCTATGTTGCCTTTCTCATTACGCATGGATGAATTTATATCGAATTTATTGGTTAGATGACTGCCAACTTGTAAATCGACGCTGGTAGAGGGCACAAAACCGGGTTCTTTGGTGACAATATTAATGGCACCTGCAACTGCTCCGCTGCCGTATAGCGCAGAGCCGGCACCCTTCACCACCTCAATTTTATCAATATCAACAGTACTCAGTTGTTGCAACCCATAAACGCCTGCCAATCCAGAGTACATCGGCTGACCATTTATCAGAACCTGTGTATGTTCGGCGCCTAGTCCCTGCATCCGAATCATTGTAAAATTGCAGTATTGGCATTGATTCTCTACCCGGATGCCCGGAGTTCCTTCGAGTGCCTGATATAAATTGCCGGCGTTTTTATTTGCAATTGCTTCAGCGGTAATAACTTCCGTGCGAACCGGAACATCTTTAATATAATGCTCTGTGCGAGTTCCGGTTACAACAATTTGTTCCAGGTTCATAACGTCTTCTTCCAGTTCAAAAAACACGTCGATGGCTTTCCCTTGTTCCATAAATACCACTTTTTCCTGAGCTTTATAACCCATGGATTGAGCAAGTAAAATGAGCTTTCCAAGCGGTAAGTGTGCCAGTTTAAAATGACCGG
>JAIPAR010000125.1 GCA_021739985.1 Bacteroidales bacterium
ATATCTATCAGTCTGTTTGTGCTTCCTGTGGTGGATGCCAGCACTTTCCAACCTACCCGACAGGCCCGGTTTGGTCAGAAGTTAATCACTCGGATAATTGCAATAATGCCTTGTTTAAATTCGAATTCGAATCAGCTGTTGTGCTGGAACCCCGCAACGTTTGTAATCATCTTCCCGTTCAGATAGGTCCTGCAAATCCTTCTTCCACAGCTACCTATACATGGAAACCGGCCGGCCTTGTTTCCAATAGTTCCCTGCCAAATCCATTTACCACCAATATTCAGAATGATACTACATTGGTGCTTTTTATACTGGAAGGACCATGCCTGGATTCCGTGTATCAACCTGTATATGTGGAAAATGTCCAGTATCTCCTGCCAGATTCCTTATCAGGTTGTGAATTTGATACTTTCGATCTGGCGGCTATTCAAATGGCCGATTCAAGCTCGGTGCTGTGGTCGCATCAGCCCGATTTCTCAGCTCCATTTAATGTGGGTCAGGAAGAGCTTGCCATCGAGCAATCCGCTTCAGGATATGTCTATTTTCTAGCTGAATCCTCGCATTGCTCTTATATCGATTCCGTATGGCTCAAGGTTGATAACCTGGAAACCGGAATGGTCGATTCTACTTTCATCTGTTTGGGAGACACCCTTTTACTCCAGGCCTTGACTTATCCGAATCAATCTTTAAATTATCTATGGCACCCCGATAGCATTATGCTGTCGGATGTTTCCAATCCGGCGGTTTCTGTCCTGCCTGCGCAAAATCAATGGGTTTATGTGGATGTTGCCAATGAGGAATGTTTTAATCGGGATAGTATTTGGGTGGGAATATCTCCTTTATCCATGCATACCGGGGAGTTGATTCTGGAGGAAGTGGACAGCATTTACCGAACCCAAACGGCTACTATCGAGGCTGAGCAGATTTGGGGCGTCAATTATGTATGGACTCCTTCAGGTAGTCTGAATGATTCTACTGCTTCAACGGTCTTGGCTAATCCTCAAAATACTACTGATTATTTACTGGAGATAAGTGATGCAATTGGTTGTTTTATAGAAGATAGTATTAAGATTATTGTGCTTGATGTGTATTGCGATGAAAGCCATGTGTATGTTCCAAATGGCTTCTCTCCGAATAATGATGGGAAAAATGATAAGCTCTTTGTAAGGACTAAAATGGGCAATTCAATAGCATTCTCCGTGTATAGCCGGCTGGGCGAAAAGGTCTTTGAAACCTCTGACCCTGCGATAGGCTGGGATGGAAGCTATAAAGGTGAACAGCTCGAACCGGCCGTTTTTGTGTATCATTTATTCGTTACCTGTTGGGATGGAAGTAATTATGAAACCCATGGAAATATAACGCTTATCCGTTAAAATTTATTGAAATGACTCAATCCAAAACCTGGAAGGAAGAATCCCTTGACCTTTTGACACAACAGCGTGAAACCGTGCATAAAAACGATCAGGCTTTTTATCAGTTTAATCGATTCGAAGAAATAATCGGTCGCCTGGATGAGTTTGCTGAAAATTGCGCCGAATGTCGTGATTTACAGACCGAAATGACCGCTTATCTGCCTAAAGTTTCGGAATGGATTAATGGAGGAGCGAAAGGGAAAAGACAATACGAAAAGCTTCAGGAAAAGCAATTGAAACACCTGAAGGAAGCGCATGGAATTTACCCCTATTCCTATCATGTTTCCCGATATTCATTTATCGGAATCCTGACAGGTTTAGTTGCAGGATTCGCATTTGCTTCTATCTTTACTCAGTATTTTCATCCGATGTGGATTAGTTTTACCATTGCAGGTATGATTATTTCTAATATTATTGGTACTCGTAAGGATATGAAATTAAGACGATTAAAAAAGGTTATCTAAATAAAATTAATAGATATGGCAAAGAAAGTATTACGTGTATTTGGAGTCGTTGTGCTAATCGTTCTGGGAGTTGTTTTCTGGAACATGAGTCGGCTTAGCTCGAAGCAGCTCGAAGTAGCCGCTGCCCGCCCGCAATTTCCTATCCAGGAACTAGCCGAGCGCCTCTCCCGCGCTATCCAGATTCAAACGGTATCATTCGAAGATTCCGCGCTGATCGACACAGCAGCATTCCTCGCTTTTCATGAGCATATTCGCCAGTCTTTTCCGCTGGTCATGCAGCATCTTCACCTGGAAGTTATCAATTCCTACAGCCTGCTTTTTCATTGGCAAGGTAAAGATGCTTCCTTAAATCCGGCCATTCTGCTGGCTCACATGGATGTCGTTCCGGTGGATACGATCAACGAAACCTGGGATTTTCCTCCCTTTGCCGGCCTCATTCGCGATGGCTTTATCTGTGGCCGGGGCTCGCTCGATGACAAGCTTTCCGTGATGGGTATGCTCGAAGCGGTTGAGCTCCTCCTGAGCGAGGGTTTCCAGCCTCAGCACGATTGGTATTTTGCTTTTGGTCACGATGAAGAATTAACCGGACGACAAGGTGCTGTTCAGCTGAAATCCTATCTGCAACAAAAGGGGGTGAAGGCTTCCTTTATCCTGGATGAAGGGCTGGTTGTGACCAATGGAATGGTTCCCGGCATTACTGCTCCGGTGGCTCTGATTGGAATTTCCGAGAAAGGCTATTTAACGCTCAAATTAGAGGTCTCCTTGCCGGGCGGGCACTCGTCGATGCCGGAGCCTGAGAACGCTTTGACGGTCCTTGCTAAGGCCATCACTGCCATTCAAGCCAAGCCATTCAGACCGGAGATTTCGGAGCCGGTTGAATCCTTCATCAGTTATGTAGGACCCGAAGCACCTTTCGTGCTTAAATTAGCTTTTGCCAACCGCTGGCTTTTCGAATCCATGATTCTTTCGACCTATCAGAAATCGGCCGCCGGTTCTGCGTTGGTTCAATCCACCATCGCACCCACCATTTTGAAAGCCGGAGTCAAAGAAAATGTGATACCTTCCTATGCCACTGCTGCCGTGAATTTACGCTTACTTCCGGGTTTATCCATCGAGGAAGTGCTTAATCACTTTACAGAGGTAATAGCCGATGAGCGGGTCAAAATCATTGTGATAGGTGCTCCCAAAGAAGCATCTCCGGTCGCTTCCGTCGAGACCGAAGCATTTGCAGCCATTCATACCTCCATTCGCGAAGTTTTCCCGGATGCCAAAGTAGCTCCCAGTTTGGTGCTGGCCACCACCGATTCGCGGCATTACACCGAGCTTTCGGACAATATTTACAAGTTCCTGCCTGTTTCCATCGATAGTGAAGATATCAGTGGAATTCATGGGAAAAATGAAAAAATCAGTCTCGAAAATTATGCTTCCTGTATCAGTTTTTATTATCAGTTGATGAAGAAATAACTGAGCCATGAAATCGTATCGAAAAGAATTGTGGTTCAACACCCACGAGCGAAGACAATTTATCAATATCACGACTGATGTTGAAACTTGCATTGCCGAAAGTGGTATTCGCGAAGGACTTGTCCTGGTCAATGCCATGCACATAACCAGCAGTGTTTTTATCAATGATGATGAATCCGGATTGCATCACGATTATGAAGTATGGTTGGAAAAGCTGGCTCCGGAGAAGCCCCATTCTCAGTACAAACATAATGGTTATGAGGATAATGCCGATGCTCATATGAAGTGTCAGATTATGGGTAGGGAAGTGGTTTGTGCCCTTACGGATGGGCAGTTGGATTTTGGTCCCTGGGAGCAAATATTCTATGGAGAGTTCGATGGCAAACGCCGCAAACGCGTCCTCGTCAAAATCATAGGCGAATAAATCCTTCCGATGTCACCCCGCAGCGAAAAATTCCTGGCAGCATTCTTTGCACTAATCGCACTCGGAGTTTACGGGTATATATTTGGATACGCCGACCGAAGAATTGTATTCCTCTACGAACATCTGGGTTTTACGGCATATGACCCAATAACGGTAGGTCGTTATTGGATGGCAGGATTACTGCTCAGCGGGTTCCTGAGTCTTTTGTATATGCTTATCAGGGTAGTAGGACGATTCACGCTGATTTCCAATCACTTATCCGGTATGAAGATATTGCAATATGCATTTCTTCCCCTGATTCCGGGAATTTTGCTCATCATTACCCTCATGGGCGAGCCACGGCTTGATATAAGCATTGCCTTCAGTTCCTTGCTAGCCTTGATGGTAGGCTTAGTTATAGGATTTAATTTGGCGGATCATAGCATGACCGATTTCAGGCGGCTTATTCAACATTTCCTGGCAAGTCTCGGTTTGGTACCCTTTCTGCTTTTGTTTCGAGCCCTTGAATTGCCCGGGAAAGGATTCCTGGCTATGCCCCTGGCTGTTCTGATAAGTGTGTTATCCCTTGCCGGAGGATTTCTGTGGTTATACCTTGCCTTTCGCCTCCACCAAACGAATCGGCTCAGCAAGTCGTTATTGATACAATGCACGCTTGCGATAGCCTATTTAGGACTTCCGATGGCACATTTTCTGGTTGCAACGCCCCCGGGCATTCCGTATATCACCTCATCCGATAATTTCTTTGCCGATCATTGGACCCTTCGCATCCTCACCTGGGTCTTATTACCACTCCTTGTATTCACCGCCGCCAAACTCACCCCTCCCAAGAACCCTTGATTCGTCCCCCTTCCACCGTCCACTTTCCTCTTTCCTCCTTCCTCCTTCCTCCTTCCTCCTTCCTCCATATTCAATACTCACACTCATGACTGATTTTTGGGCGTTCCCCTGCGGGTCGGGCTTTCCGTTTCAAGTCCTCGCGGGGAGCGCAACCATCCACCCACTGAGCGGGATTGAATGCCCCGCTCCGGGCTTTCCACTCCAATCCCTAACGCCGAGGGCTTGCCCTAAGGCGTCCCGAAAGCTTTCGGGACGCACTCGTCCGCGCAATCCGTTCAAATCCGTGAAATTCTCCATCCTCTTTCCTCTAGGTAGAAGCATTCCTCAAAAATCTCATAACAAGCAGTATAACGTATCAAAAAATTTTATAAGTTAGAGCCGGAAAACGACCCGATATATCTTGAAGGCATAAGCGTAGTATAGTCAATAGTCAGAATAATTCCCGCGTATCTTCCAGATGACCAAAAGTTTGATTTTCTAACAGTTCTTTGATGATTACTGAAAACAAACCAACATTTCCCATCAAGTCCCAACCCACTCCAGCCCCCCCCCCCACAAATGGCTGAAGCACCAACACTTTCTGGGAACAACCCAAAATCAACCAACAAAACCAACTGATTACAAACGAAATAATAATTTAAACGAAAACAAGATCTAAGAAGAGGCGGGCATTTCTAAACAAAGGCTGGCAGAGAAACGTCACAACCAATTGAAAGAGACAGATATCCACAGACTGAAAATTGAAAAGTAAACCATTGTGAAAGGACCGAAAATCGCAATATTGACCAGACAAAATAGCCGACATCCCGAAAGCTTTCAGCGATTTTTTCCGGCCAGCTCTTTTTATAATTTACGATACTGAGTATATATTTATTTAGAAGAATGAATCGTAAAGAGTTCTAATTCTGACAGATACGAGACACAGTCTGGTTATATTGATCTATTCAT
>JAIPAR010000126.1 GCA_021739985.1 Bacteroidales bacterium
TACCTCAAAAACTTATCCAAGAAGGTATTGACCCTCGAATACCTTGGCTATGTAACTTTAAACTTGACTTCAGATTTAAATGAAATTACTAAAATGAATTGGCCGGAAAAAATCGCTGAAAGCTTTCGGGGCGCGCTAATGGTTAATGGTGAATGATTAATGGTTAATCCCCCGGCGATCTATATCGTCGAGTATCCTAGCCTTTTTGTTGTTTCGTCCAGGAATCTTTTAGCCCAACTACCCGGTTAAAAACTAAGCTTTCAGTAGTACTATACATACTGTCGAGGCAGAAATATCCCAATCGGGTGAATTGAAATTTTTGAGATAAATCCGCGGTTTTAAGGCTTGGTTCGAGCATGCAATTCGGCATGATTTTGAGTGAATCCGGATTTAAAAACTCGGTGAAATCCTTGTCTTTATGTCCATCCGGATTTTCATCCATAAATAAACGGTCGTATAAACGGACTTCAGCTTTAAAGGCATGCGGCGCAGATACCCAATGCAAAGTTCCTTTTACTTTCTTTTGAATGCCACCGCTACCGGACTTGGTTTCCGGATCGTACGTGCAATATATTTCTTCGATTTCGCCGGTTTCAGCATTCTTTTTAAAATCATGGCATGAAATGACATAAGCTGATTTTAAGCGAACTTCCCCTCCGGGAAATAATCGGAAATAGCCTTTGGGTGGATTTTCCATGAAATCATCTTTTTCGATGAATATTTCCCTGGAAAAAGGAATCATCCGGTTGCCGGTTTCAGGCGCCTCCGGATTATTTGGAGTATCTAATTCTTCGCTTTGACCTTCGGGATAATTGGTGATTACTACTTTTAAAGGATTCAAAACTGCCATAACGCGTGTAGCAATCTGATTGAGATGCTCACGAATCGAGCTTTCCAACAGGCTGATATCATTCAAGGCCAGGTATTTGGTGTAACCAATTTTATCTACAAAATTACGAATTGATTCAGGTGTGTAACCTCTGCGGCGAAGCCCGGAAAGAGTTGGCATCCGGGGATCCCACCAACTATCGACCACGCCCGTTTGTACCAATTGAAGCAGCTTGCGCTTACTCATTACGGTATAAGTCAGATTTAAACGGTTAAATTCAATCTGTCTGGGTGCATAATCATCGGTTTTAAGTTGATTGACAAACCAATCATATAATTCGCGGTGAGGAACAAATTCTAAGGTACAAAGTGAATGAGTAATTCCTTCAAAATAATCGGATTGTCCATGTGCAAAATCATACATGGGATATACTTTCCAAGTCGTACCTGTTCGATGATGCGGTGTGAAAATGATGCGATAGATAATGGGATCGCGCATATGCATGTTCGAAGAGCTCATTTCAATTTTGGCACGAAGAACCCTTGACCCTTCCGCAAATTCACCGGCATTCATCCGTTGAAATAAATCCAGATTCTCGGCAACGGTTCGTTGACGATACGGACTAAAGGTCCCAGCTTCGGTTGGAGTTCCTTTTTGAGATGCAATGGCTTCAGAATTTTGGTCATCCACATAGGCCAGGTCTCTCTGAATTAATTCGACAGCAAAATCGTATAATTTGCCAAAGTAATCGGAAGCATAAAATTCACGACCTTCCCAGTCGTATCCTAACCAATGAATATCTTCCTTGATTGAGTCAACAAATTCTACATCTTCTTTGGTTGGATTGGTATCATCAAAGCGGAGATTGCATTTCCCCTGATAGTTTTCAGCGATTCCAAAATCAAGGCAAATAGCCTTGGCATGACCGATATGTAAATAACCATTGGGTTCCGGAGGAAAGCGGGTGTGAATACGTTGTCCGTTTTTCCCGGCTGCCAGTTCTTCTTCTACAATTAATTCAATGAAATTCTTGCTGATTTTTTTATCCTCAAGATTGGTTGCCATGTCCGACATATTGCGATTTTTTAAGACTGATAAAGTCTGCGAAAATAGCAATAATTTGGCCTTAAAGGCTGCTAAAATACTTAGAAATTAACCTGAGCTTGTAATCTTAACAGACTAGCATGTTGAAGGTTATCTTGAAGGATATAATCTTCGTAACGACGGGATGAGAAAACCCAGGAAGCCGTGAGCTCTAATTGCTTGAATACCTGCCATTCAAAGCCGGTTTCCAGTTCTTTTACCCGATAACTTCTGGCATCCAGTTCTTGCTTTTTCCCGCCATCATAATATTGTCCTCTCACAAAGGGAGTAATGAATTGTTTCCCGGATTGAATCAGCCAGGATACCAGCAAATACCCACCGTGCAGGGCTTGCACTTCGATGGAATCGGTCAGCGTATTAAATTCCGGTCCTCTTCCAACAGCGTATTCAAATTGAATGCCCAGCGGTTTTGGGAACAGAATGGCTGTTACGCCTGCTCGTTGATCGATATAGCTTTTATCGGGATTAACGCCTGCTAATACTGATACTTTGGGAAGTACATATTGACCTGAGTACGCTTGCAATCCAAGTTCCAGGATTTGATTGTTAATTTTAAACGGGATAGCCGTTCGCACTACCGTGTGAAAACTGTTGTTTTTATCTGGCACATTCGCTGTTTGTCCATTATAGATACCAATAGCAAGCATGCCAAAATCTCCACTGCCTTTTTGCTGAAGATTGCTGATAGATTTATATAATTGCAGCTGCTTGTCAGGGGTATAGTATAAAAAGAGGCCTAAATCCCTTTCATTGGGAACTGCGGAATTTATACCATCGGCACGGTCGAAGGCTAGTCGCCGGCTGCTGGACTGCATATTGTCGAATCCAAACGGAACTTTAGATAATCCGACACGTAATCGCAAATTTTCCTTTTGCCAGAAATTGATATGGATAAAGGCATCTTTGAGTTGCACACTGTTCAGTTTATCCGTTGTTAATGTGCTGGCAAAATCAGGCTGAATGTAATAGGAGATATAATTTCCCAATTTCCCCTTAATCGAAACTCGTATGCGTTTGAAATACAAGCCACTATGATTGGTCATCATGGCATCACCCTGCTCGTTTCCAAAGCACTCATCACTTTCAAAGAATTGGCTATAACGCATCTGAACATACCCTTTGAGTTGAATGTTCTCATACCAGTTTGTTGTTTTGATAGGTTGATTGAGTTGCGTTTCTTGACCGGTTGTAACCAGACTAACAAATACGAGTGAAATCGTAAGACTTATCCATTTGAAGGAATAAATACGATTTAAGGCCGTAATCCGACCATGCCAGCTATGTTTCATTCTTCCAATATTAAAAAACAACAGCAGGATACTTCCCTTATCCTGCTGCCGATTGATTACTTATTCAGTTCCTGCGAAAAATCGCGCTGCGACTTTAACAGGTTGATTGAATGTAAAAGGAAATTCTGTGATTCATATAAAGTATTGAAATACAGAATACTTCCTTTGGTGCTTGAATCTGAATTGGATTTCAGATTTTTGATTTGTTCTTTACGTAATTTACGAATCAGTTTGAGCAAAGCTTCCTGCTTCTCATAAATTTCATGTAAGGCTTCGTATTGATTGGATTCAATGATGTGAATCATACTTCCAAACATCTCAGTTAATTGCTCTGAAATTTTTTCAAGATTACTTAACTGATTTGAAGATAAAGATTTATGATTGTTATTGATATGTTCGTATGCTGGCTTTGAAATAAAGCTTAGCGAATGTGCCATTTCTCTTAAATAATCCAAAATCTGCACATAATATGGACCTGATTCGATGGCATTTTCTTCTAATTGCTTAAGGACTAAGAATATTCGAGATTTTAGCCTTTTTGCGGTAACATTTAATTCGATAACTTTTGTATCGGCCTCGGCAAGTAATTTCCTGTCTTCATGTTTTAATCCGGAGACAATATTTTCATAAACCTGAATAAAATCAGTCAGGTTATCGGTTATATTGTTAGTGCAGCTAGACACGATATCTTCATCTCTAACAATGGATGTTGCGGGTAATAAGCCAGTTTGGGATTCGTCTTCGACTCTTCTTTTATGAATGATATGGGTTCTGTAAATAACGATAACAGCAATGAGTAACATGACAGCCACTCCATATACGCCACCGAAAAACAAAATTAAAGCCACCAGGAAGGAAATTGAAAATGCTATGAAGGCAGTCAAAAACCATCCTCCGATAACTGTAATTACTCCGGTAATTCGATAGACAGCACTTTCACGTCCCCAGGCTCTGTCGGCCAGCGAGGTCGCCATGGCAACCATAAATGTTACGTAAGTGGTTGATAATGGAAGCTTTAATGAAGTACCTAATGCTATGAGTGCACTTGCAACAGTTAGATTTACAGAAGCACGAACTAAATCGAAAGACACTTTTTCCTTTCCCTCTAAGGTCATACCTGTGTATTTACTAGTATCAAAACGCCGGTCGATGTGATTTTGAACTGCTACCGGAACTATTTTCATGACATTATTACTAATGTTTATGGTTCCACGAACCAGTGAGCGAGCTAAACGAGAGGAACCAAAACGTTCTTCCTGCTCATCCTGACTACTTAAATCCAGCGAAGTTTTAGTAACGGAGCGGGCTTTCTTGGAGAGCCATAAAGTCGTGACCATAATCATCCCTGCCATTATAAGAAAAGTGACAGGTGTAGGGACTTTCCCGGTAAGTCCGGTCATTAGAAAATTAGAGGGATCACTAAAGCCGGAAGAAGCAAAATCCTGATAAGCTGCATATCCGGCCATTGGAACGCCGATGAAATTGACTAAATCATTGCCGGCGAATGCCATTGCTAATGCAAAAGTGCCAATCAAAACAACCACCTTAAGGGTATTGATTTTTGCTATCCAGGTTAGTATTTGTAAAATAATCGTCCAACCTATAAAACTGTATAGCATTAGGAGTAAGGTATTTTCTTTGATGTAATCTTTTAGCATCATCCCATTTTCCAGCACATGGTTTGCGAAAACGGAATCCTTAATTCCTTTTATCAGAATAAAATAAGTAATGAAAGATACTGCAAGCCCTCCCCAGATTGAGCCAAAATACTTGGAGCCTTTAATCACATCAAAAGTAAAGGCATAGCGAACGAAATACATGATAATTACCCCAACAGTGAAGCTAATTCCTACGGAAATCAAAATTCCGGATATGATAGCCAGCGCATTGGCAGAGTTGATGTATTGGGCAATGGAACCCGCTTCCGGATTGTTCAGTACTTTCATCATCGAGATAGCAACCGCACTTCCCAGCAACTCGAAAACCAAAGAAACCGTAGTCGAAGTAGGCATCCCAAAGGTATTAAACAAATCCAACAGAATCACATCCGTGAGCATCACTGCTAAAAAGATGATAAGAATTTCATTGAAATAGAAAAACTGTGGATTAAAAATTCCTGTCCGCGCTACTTCCATCATGCCGGTTGAAAAAGTGGCGCCTATAAATACTCCTAAACTGGCAACAACCATGATTGCCCAGAAGGGGGCCGACTTTGAACCGATGGCT
>JAIPAR010000127.1 GCA_021739985.1 Bacteroidales bacterium
CCGGAGGTTCTTACGGAATTTATTTTGAAGGGAATTCCGGGCTTGAAATTCTGAATAATACTTTCAGCAATCAATATTATCGGGCCATTTATCTCAGCTCTTGTCCGGCCGTAAAAATTAAAGAAAACACGATTACTTCAACCTCGACGATATACAGCAGTTATCATGGATTGAGTCTGGTTTCTTGTTCCGGAGCCCTGGAAATTAGCGCCAATCGAATTTTATTACCTTATGGATATTATGGTTTGTATATGGAATCGTGTGCAGCCAGCTATTCGGCCTTCGGATTAATTGCCAATAATTTTATCTCCATGTATGGAAGTGCTTCTACAACTTATGGTATCTACTGTAATGATGTTGATTATCAAAAATTTTATCATAATAGCGTTAATATTGGTCGAACGGGCACAGGCAATTCAGCGATGTATGTGGCAGATAGCTACAATTCCAGTTATCTTCAATTACAAAACAATATATTTTATAATAGCGCGAACGGAACGGCAATTCGCTTTGTTCCAACCTCTGCTTTAAATACTTCGGATTATAATGATTTTCACACAGCCGGCACCTACACAGCCATCTGGGGAAGTACAAACATTACGTCTATCTATAGCTGGCAATCATATACTTCGATGGACGCTAACTCCCTTTCTGTGAATCCACAGTTTGTCTCTTCGACCGATTTACATACATGTAGTTCAGGGTTAAATGGAAGTGGTTATCCTTTGATTGAAGTTAATACAGATATTGATGGTCAACTTAGAGCTGTATTTACCCCGGATATTGGGGCGGATGAATTCAACAATCAAATTGATTTAGCCTTACCTGCTGATACATTCTTCTGCAGCTCCGGAATCCTGAATGCAGGAATGCTTGGAGTTAATTATGTATGGTCAAATGGGGCAACAAGTTCTCAAATCCTTGTGAATCAATCAGATGTCTATACGGTTCAAGTGAGCAATGCCTGCGGTTCTGTTACTGATTCAGTGGATGTTACGATTTTAGAGAGTCTGAATATTAATTTAGGTCCCGATACCTTGATTTGTGGCAGTGGAACGGTTCAATTGAATGCTGGAATTGCAAATGCCACCTATCATTGGTCGAACGGGTCGGTTAATCAAAGTATTCAGACATCCAACGCAGGAATTTATTGGGTGGAAGTTCAGTCCGGAAATTGTACAGATACAGACACGATTCAATTGTCATTTGGTTCCACACCCATCTCTACCTTTACTGCAGAAACTACTGTTTGTGCAGGCGAATCAAGTACGGTAGTTTTTTATGGAACTGCTACAGGGACTGCTCAGTTTAACTGGAATTTTGACGGGGGAAACGCCCAGCCGGGAACTGGAATGGGTCCTCATTATGTGAATTGGGCAAACGCCGGCACCTATTATCTTTCCCTGGAAATAACGGATAACGGATGTACCTCATCAACTTATCAGCAAACGGTTCATGTCTTACCTATTCCGGCTTCCTCTTTTAGTTTGAGCAGTCATCAGCTTTGTGCAGGAGATACCTGTGCTGTACAATATTCATCCTCAACCAATCAAACCCTTCTTCTTGACTGGACACTCCCCGCCGGAAATACTAGTCCTGTAAATAATGATACCGCTTTTAATTTAGTCTATCTGAACCCGGGAATGTATGTGATTTCGCTCGCTGCAGAAGAAAATTCCTGTGTATCTGGCAGCACACAAGACACACTTTGGGTATCAGCAGTCCCAACTTCCGATTTTAATTTAAGTGCCAGCGGCATTTGTGCCCACGATACTATCTTTGTTCAATATACGGGAGCTTCATCTGTTTCTGCAATTTATAACTGGGAATTTCCGGGAGCTGTTGTTTTAAATGGCTCTGGCGCAGGACCTTATCAATTGAAGTATAACAACCCCACCCAAACAATAGTTAGCTTGATTATTCAGGATGGGATTTGTACCTCGTACCAAGCAACTGAGTTTGTGCAAGTTTATCCGATTCCATCATCAGACTTTACGGTATCGGCTACACAAGTCTGCGGGCAAGATACGATTGTGCTTCAATACATCGGAAATGCTTCTTCATCAGCTGGTTATTCTTGGGATTTTGACAGCGCAAGCGTGCTATCCGGTAGCAATAATGGCCCTATTTCCTTAAAATGGCTCACGCCTGGAATATACGGATTGGAATTAGTGGTAGAGGAAAATGGCTGTATAGGAAGTGCTTATACTAATATGATTCAGGTTGGGATGATTCCTGAAGCTAATTTTGTATTGACTGGCAATAATTTGTGTGCTCAGGACAGTCTTGAGGTTCAATTTACCGGAGTGTCTTCACCCGCTACCGATTTCTTTTGGAATTTTGGAGGAGGACTGATTGTCACCGGCAGTGATGCTGGCCCTTACATTCTTACCTATGAAGACTCCGCAACGCATGCCTTGCAATTGCATTTACAAGATGGGTTCTGTTTTTCCGATACAAGCATCCAATTGCTTACTGTTCATCCTATTCCGACTTCCGATTTTGAATTAAATACGTCTCAAATTTGTAGTAATGATACCGTTTTGCTGACATACAATGGGTCAGCAGGTACTGGAGCATTGTATCATTGGGATTGGCAGGATGCAACGCTACTTGCTGGTGTTGATGCCGGGCCTTATGAAGCACAATATTCAAGTGGTGGGACTCATACCATCAGTTTAGTAGTAGAGGAAAATGGCTGCAGTTCAGATAGTACAGTTCAGACTATTCAGGTGGTTGTAAGTCCTACTGCCCAGTTTTCGCTAACTAACCCGGTTTGTATGTATGAGCGTGCTTTACTTGAATATCAGGGAAATGCCGGATTTACGGCCATGTATCATTGGGAGTTAGCCGGTGCTATGGATACTGTCTTTGGACAGGGACCCCATGAAATAAGCTGGAACACGGCAGGCATTAAAAATGTGGCTTTGTGGGTAGAAGAAAATAATTGTCCTTCTATTCCTTATAGCGTTCCAGAGATTGTAAATCCAACTCCTGATACTCCCCTGGTTTCTCTTACGAGTAATCTGTTTACCTCCGGTAGCAGTATCAATAATCAATGGATATGGAATGGAGAAATAATTGAAGGTGCTGAATCACAATTGTATATGGCTAATCAAACAGGATATTATCAAGTTGAGGTTACTAATATTTATGGATGTTCTTCTATCAGTTCATGGGTGTATTTTGAGTTTGTTTCGGTGGATGAAGAAGCTTTTGCAGATGAAGTGAAAGTTTATCCAAATCCTGCCAGTGATAAACTTTGGATTGATATTCCAATTGAGGCAAATGAGGTACAAATCAAAGTGTTTGATATGCGTGGAAGTAAAGTAGAACTGAACGTTGAACAAAGAGCAACCGGATTTGAACTGGATATTCATAACCTTCCCGGAGGGATGTATTATGTACAGCTATCTGGCGAAAAAGGATATGGAATCTTTTCGTTTGTGAAAGAATAGGAGAGGAGAAGGTTATTCCCCTATCTTCACCCCTTATTGTGTTGACTTAGGATTTAATAAGTGCAAATGTTGGCATTAATATCAGTCTAAATCGGATTGATGCTGATAGTGAACCCCAAATCAATAAACCAACTCTTCATAATATGAGCCGATGGAAGCACTCCTATAGAACCTTTCCATTTCACATAGAGTAGCTTATGTCCTGTTAGTTGTCGTAGTGATTTGTTTCTAGAGAACCGACTGAAATCACTGCCTCTGTATTCAAAACCAACGCGGAATCCAATCGGACTAGCAATTAGGTCACTTCTTTCAAAGTCAAATTCATACCTTTCAGTTTGATTAGTCACTTCTTCCTCATAGGCGAGCGCTGAAGGATTAGCTGCATAATATTCAAAGCTCCCATAATTAGGGACGCCAATTATTAAATCAACAAATAGTTCTTTTCTCGAACGGTCGAATTTTCGACCCCATTTTTCTATTTCCAGAATCGTATTAACCATGATTTCTCTAGAATAACCGAGATAGAAATAGTGAGCCGTAAAGGGTAAATAAATGGAAGATAAAAGGCTACTATATTCCATTTCTATTGTAGTTGGAAATTGCCCATAATCTAAATTGGGATATTTAACTCCCTCAAAGGAGAATTTTACTCCATCTGTCGAATAGTAAACTTTATCATTTTCATCATTATATTTCTTGATGGTTAGATAGTTATTCATGTACATATATCCTGTACGGAATTTCTCCACTTCTCGTATTTTATTCTCATATTCTAAATAATGTTGTACCACATGTCCAAGGATGAATTGGATAAGAAGTGATTTTTTGTTCAGGAAGAAAGTAGTTGTTTTACGGATTACTTTATCAGAAACGATATAACCCACTCCAAGCTCCAGTACTTTTGCATGCATGGGTTTCAGATATAAATTGTCAAGATGTGAATAGGCAAAATTTTGCCATTCAGTATGAGCGCCTCCGACTAAAAAAGTACTGGATATGGTTTCATCGGAATTCAAGTTCGCATAATAGCTGGTATAGCTTAGATCAATATCCAATAATTCACGAAAATGATAGGAGGCGCCTCCTCCAAACCCAACATGATATACTAAGGAAGGACAATGTAAAACAGATACAGGATATAGCTTTAGCTGCAAACGGGATATATCAGTAGGATTCCCATATGTTTTTTCGATTGTTAGGGCTTTATTAGTTGGGTTTTTATTTTTATAGGGATTGAAAAATTGTGCAGAGCATAGGGTTGATCCAAAAAGGAACAATAGAAAGAAATAGTAAAATTTCATCTGTTGATAATTTTAGTTCTATAAGAAAATCATTGCCTTGTGTTGAAATGTCCAGCTTATCATCTTCTCAAAAGCAGCCTTATGATACTGGATTATTTATTTATATTTTAGTTAGATAATTTAATAATATTAATACAGCAGGTTAAAGATAGGAGATTTTTTTTATTTTTGTTTCAGGTCTTAACTATAATTAAAAATATTTGCTCATGCGAGTTCTCCTTTTCTTTCTGCTGGCCGGAATTATCCTGAATGGGTTTTTAAGTAGCTGTGGTGTAACTGCATTTACTCCTTCTACTTATATTGAATATCTCAATCCGAAAGAGAATTGCAAAGTCACGGTTATTTCATCAAGAGGAAAATCACAAGAAATAATTCCAGAGAAAGACGTACTTGAAGAAATCTCCAACGATATGAAGTTTTGCATTATTCGGCAAGAAATGGAAGGTCACCATACAAACGCTCAACTATTGCTTAAAAGTCGTCGTAATAATGATATTTTTTGGAAAGGACCTCTTGTTGCAGGGAGTCTCGCGGGACTAATCTTTATCCCTATACAAGCGATTTCTTTTCCACTTTTTGTTGTAGGGTTAGAGGCCTATACCCTTGGTATGACCATATACTC
>JAIPAR010000128.1 GCA_021739985.1 Bacteroidales bacterium
AATACCAGCGTGGTAAGCACCAGCACATGCGGGTACAGTTTACGTTTATAGCGACCCAGGTAATAAATACCAACGAAAATTAACGAAGAGAAACCAAGTAAAAGGCTTGTGGTTCCTAATATTCCAAGTGTATTGTTCCAAAAAACGGAGATGATATCAACGACCAGAATGATGATAGCCACTGCATTGTATATCCGTTCACGTAAATCAAAATCTGATTTCGTACCGATAGCCGCATTGACCAATTTCATCCAAAAATATTGCTTTGGCTGCATAAAATAACAATCAAATATATTGATATCAAGGGTTTACAACAATTCTCACTATGTTCTAAGGAACAAATGTACAACAATTTAAGCAGATAAATACTTAATGTAGATAAGTAGTTATCAGCAAATAAATAACAAATCCATCAAGGATTTACTGCTATATATCATTGAAAATCGAAAGGAATATTTAGTTACTTGCAGCCGGAATTAAAAGTATGAACAGGAAAAATCCAAATACAGATTCATTCGAAAATCTGAGTCAGCAAGCGATTGTTGCACTGCTGCAAAGTAGTGGTGCTGAGCGGACCGCTTTGTTTGAGCAATCGGCTCAAATCAAGGAAAAGTATGTAGGGAATAAAGTGTATTTGCGTGGTTTGATTGAAATGTCAAACACCTGTGCTAAAGATTGTTTTTATTGTGGCATCCGGAAATCGAACAAGAAGGTAACTCGTTATGATTTAAAGGATGAAGAAATTTTGGCAGCTGCCCGCTACGCATATGAAAGTCGCTATGGTTCGATAGTCATTCAATCGGGTGAGCTCAGCTCGAAGCGAAATACGGAGCGCATCGAAGGATTGTTGAAGCAAATCCGGGAGCAAAGTGAGGGTGGATTGCGGGTTACTTTGTCATGCGGCGAGCAAAGTTTGAGTTGTTACGAAAGATGGCGCAAAGCCGGCGCAGACCGCTATTTATTGCGTATTGAGACCAGCAATCCCGAATTGTATCTAAAACTTCATCCCCATAATCAGAATCATCGTTTCGAACGAAGGCTGGAAGCGCTGGAAGCATTGCGTGTTGCAGGCTATCAGGTTGGAACCGGAGTAATGATTGGCTTGCCATTTCAGACGCTGGAGGATTTAGCTTATGATTTACGTTGGATGCAACAGCTTGAAATTGATATGGTTGGCATGGGACCTTATCTGGAGCATCCAGATACCCCACTCTACCCCTATCGTAATCAATTACTTCCCCTGGCAGACCGTTTTGATTTATCACTTAAAATGATTGCCATTCTGCGGATTTTAATGAAGGATATCAATATTGCTGCCTCCACGGCCATGCAATCAATCGACAAGCTGGGTCGCGAAAAGGCCATAAAAGTGGGAGCCAATGTTTTCATGCCCAATATAACCCCCGGTATTTATCGTGATTTCTATCGTTTGTACGAAAATAAGCCCTGTACCGATGAAAGTGCTGAAGATTGCAGCAATTGCATTGAAGTTCGTATGGCCTTAACCGGGCATAGCATTGCCTATGATGAATGGGGTGATTCAGCTCATTATCAGTCCAAAAAAATAAATAAGTAATTTATTGCCTAAATAAGAATCATTCTTTATCTTCATCACAGATAAAAAATGATTAGCCATGATTCCAAAAATCTCCACCCTCGGAGGATATATCTTCGAGTATCAGAAAAGTGTAAGTAATCCAACCGGATTCTGGAACAATATTGCAGAAAGTTTTTATTGGCGAAAAAAATGGTCTTCGGTACTTGAATGGGATTTTTTAAGAGGTGATGCACAATGGTTTAAAGGTGCAAAACTTAATCTAACGGAGAATATATTTGAACGACACATGTTTTTCAGGGCAAATCAACCTGCTCTTGTTTGGGAGCCCAATGACCCGGATGAAGCTCATCGTAGTTTAACGTATGAAGAGTTATTTGATGAAGTGAATAAGTTTGCCAATGTTTTAAAATCATTGGGTGTATTGAAAGGTGACCGGGTGGCCATTTATCTTCCCATGGTTCCGGAATTAGTCATTGCAATGCTTGCTTGTGCACGAATTGGAGCAATTCATTCCATCATTTTTGCAGGTTTCTCGGCACAATCCTTAAGTGAACGCATGATAGATGCCGGGGCAACTATACTAATAACTTCTGATGGAGGATACAGAGGCAATAAAACCATTCCAATCAAAGCAATTGCGGATGAGGCGATGGAAAACTGCCAATGTGTGAAGACGGCAATCATTTTAAAGCGGACAGGAGAAGAAGTTGCAATGCAACCCGGAAGAGATTTTTGGTGGTCGGATTTGATAGCCGATGTAGGTATTCATTGTCCTGCTACTGAAATGGATGCTGAAGACCCATTGTTTATACTTTATACCAGCGGCTCAACGGGGAAGCCAAAGGGTTTAGTTCATACAACAGGCGGCTATATGGTTTATTCTGCCTATACATTTAAAAATGTATTTCAATATGGAGATGGGGATATTTACTTTTGTTCAGCAGATATTGGCTGGATAACCGGCCATACGTACCTGGTTTACGGACCATTATTGGCTGGCGCTACTTCACTTATGTTTGAAGGGATTCCAACCTGGCCTGATGCAGGGAGGTTTTGGGATATTATTGATAAGCATCAAGTAAATCAATTTTATACTGCACCAACAGCCATTCGCTCTTTGATGGCATTAGGAATGGAATGGCTGAATAACAAAGACTTATCCTCTTTAAAAGTGTTGGGAACTGTAGGTGAACCTATTAATGAAGCAGCTTGGCACTGGTATCACGACCATATTGGCAAGAATCGTTGTCCCATTGTTGATACCTGGTGGCAAACTGAAACCGGAGGCATTATGATCAGTCCTATGGCTGGAATCACTCCAACCAAACCCTCCTATGCTACCATGCCATTAATGGGAATTCAGCCTAAAATTGTAAACCACGAAGGGAAAGAGCTAATGGGCAATAGTGTCGAAGGGAATCTTTGCATTGCTTTTCCCTGGCCAGGCATGGCACGTACTATTTGGAAAGATCATGACCGATTTATAAAAACCTATTTTACTGCCTATCCAGGTTTATATTTCACAGGAGATGGAGTTAAACGAGATGAAGATGGTTATTATCGCATATTGGGTCGAGTGGATGATGTCATAAATGTAAGTGGCCACCGCCTTGGAACTGCTGAAATTGAAAATGCGATTAACGAACATCCCTTGGTGGACGAGTCAGCTGTAGTTGGATACCCTCATGCAATCAAAGGACAGGGTATTTACGCTTTTGTGGTTTGTCCTCAGTTTAGTACCGGAGGTGAAGAAGGAATAAAAACTTCCATTCAGCTGGCAGTCACAAATATGATTGGACCCTTTGCAAAACCAGACAAGATTCAGATTGTGAATGGCTTACCAAAAACACGATCCGGAAAAATTATGCGTCGTATTTTAATGAAAATTGCTGCAGGGCAGATTGATAATTTTGGAGATATTACAACACTGCTCAACCCGGAGATTATACAAACTATCATCGCTGATAAAAATGATTCAGAGTCAAAGGCATCTAACTAAAACATAATTCGAATTACAAATGATAAACGAAGCCAATCAAACACTTGCACAGATATTGCAAAAAAGATTTCATAAACATCCTGAACGGCATCCTGATTTATCCTGGGATGATGTACTTTCTGCGTTGAACGCTCATCCTGATAAATGGGAAAGTCTGGAATGGATGGAAGAAAGCGGCGGCGAACCGGATGTGGTTTTGCTACCCGAAAAGCCTGGTTCCATTGTTTTCATCGATTGCTCACCCGAAAGCCCATCCAAACGCAGAAGCCTTTGCTATGATATCGAAGCGCTGGAATCGCGTGAGAAATTCAAACCGGAAGGAGATGCAGTTTCGCTGGCAGCAGTACATGGTGTTGCATTACTAACTGAAGAGGAGTACGCTCTATTACAAGCTGTTGGACCATTCGACAGGAAAACATCCAGCTGGATACACACGCCGGAAGCGGTCAGGAAGCTGGGTGGAGCATTGTTTGGCGATTATCGTTTTGGTCGCGTTTTTACGTATCACAATGGTGCTGAATCGTATTATGCTGCCCGGGGGTTTAGAGGAAAACTCTTTGTTAATGGTTAATGATTAATGGTTAATGATTAATGGTGAATGATTAATGGTTAATGGGTAATGGGTAATGGGTAATGGGTAATGGGTAATGGTGAATGGGTAATGGGTAATGGGTAATGGGTAATGGGTAATGGGTAATGATTAATGATTAATGGGTAATGGGTAATGGGTAATGGGGTTGAGTGATTGCCATTACAAGCTTAGTAGCTTTTTGTCACTTTTTATCGACTTGTGTTTCTTACCTTTAAAGATTGATTTTTTTCACGTTTTGAATTTGAAGTGAAATGTCGAAAACGAAGGAACAAACACGATTCATGGATTTATATACACCTCATCATGAGGCTTTTGTGCGCTTTTGCACGGCAAAAGCCTATCGTGTGATGGAAGTGGAAGATTTGGTGAATGACAGCATCCTGGCCGTTTTTCAAAAATTGGATCATCTTAAAAATGATCAGGCCTTCCTGAGCTATCTCTTCAGCACAGCCTCCAATATCCTCAAAAATGAAATCAGGCGAAAAAAAATCATCTTTTTTCAACCGGATTATCAGCATATTTCTGACAAAACATTTATTCTGGCAGAAGATGAAAAACCCGATATTGCTGTATTGTATCAGGCATTAAATCAACTTCCCGAGAATCAAAAAGAAGCCATTATCCTCTACGAAATCAGCGGGTACAAAATCAAAGAAATTGCAGCATTACATCATACATCTGAGGAGCTTATTCGTCAGCGATTGAGCCGCGGAAGGAAAAAACTGGCTGAATTATTACACATTCCCGAGATTCAACAAGCAAACAAGCAACCTCTTTCACGTGTATTAACCAGCTTTTTCGTATAAGATGAAAACTACACTCGACACCTATTTTCAAGCAGCAAGGGAAAGTGCAATTCCTGTCTCCATCGATCAGGTTGAAAAGCTTGTAATTTCGCTCAGCATCAGCGGAGCTACCAACCCTGCTAATCCATCAAAATCAACATCATTCTTAAAAAATCCTTATATCATGAACTCAATTATTGGACTTGGCATTATAGGTACTGCCAGTATGGGCATTGTTTGGTTTAATTCGGGCATTCAACCGGCCAACACGGGTATGTCGAATCAGCCATCAACCCTTGAAAATGTACTTATAGACACCGTTGGAACTGAACAATCCGTGCCTGAGGATAAGGTTGAGTCTGTTTTTCAAACCGATTCCTCTCATTTTCAAAATAATACTTCGGATGAATCTCCAATAATTATGGATGAAAATG
>JAIPAR010000129.1 GCA_021739985.1 Bacteroidales bacterium
CCTGCCGGGTGCAACTATCCTTGCCACCGACATGCCATCAGGCACACAGTATGGTACCACAACCGATGCGAACGGTTTTTACAGGATAGCCAACATGAACGTTGGCGGCCCTTACCGCATTGTCATCTCCTATGTTGGGTACGAAACTTTAACCAAAGACAATATTTATTTGTCTCTTGGACAAACTTTCAAACTGGATGCCAGTTTGTCAACGACAGCTATTACGGTAGGTAATGTGGAGGTTGTTGCCTTGAAGAACGATATCTTCGACGGTAACAGAACCGGAGCAGAAACGACTGTAACTATGCAGGCTATCGAAGCTATGCCCACTGTAGGAAGAAATTTCTCGGACTACACCCGTTTAACACCACAGGCCAAAGTTGACCAATACGGTGGTGTTCAAATTGCAGGAACCAACAATCGTTACAACTCTATTTACATTGACGGAGCAGTTAATAATGATGTATTTGGACTGACCTCACAAGGTACCAATGGTGGACAAACCGGGATTTCTCCATTCTCAATGGATATTCTGGACCAAATCTCCATACAGGTAGCTCCTTATGATGTAAAACTAGGTGGATTCTCGGGAGCCGGCATCAATGCTGTAACTCGCAGAGGTACGAACGAATTCTCCGGTTCAGCTTATTACATTACCCGTAATGAAGGATTAGCCGGATTAACCCCAACCGATGATGAAGACATTGAAAGAACTAAACTGGCAGACTTCTCATCCAACACCTATGGCTTCAGAATTGGTGGCCCAATTGTTAAAGATAAAATATTCTTCTTCCTGAATGCTGAAATTCAGCAGGATGAAACACCTCAGCCTTTTGATTTTTCAACCTATAATGGAAGTTTAACCCAGACTGATTTGAATGCTTTATCTGCCAAACTGATAAATGATTATGGTTATGATCCAGGCGGATACACTGATAAAGTAGCAACTTTGGATGGTAATAAGTTTTTTGCTCGTTTAGACTGGAACATCAATAAAGTGCATCGTTTGATGATTCGTCATCAATACACCAATGCTGAACAATACAGCCCGGCTACTTCAAGTACAACTGCTATTCGTTTTGCCAATGCAGGTATTTATTTCCCGTCCACAACCAATACAACAGCTATTGAGTTAAAATCAAACTTAAGCAGTACCACCAGTAATAACCTTATTTTAGGTTTTACTTCAGTTCGTGATGACCGTAACCCAATGGGCGATAATTTCCCTTATGTACGGATTAAAGATGGCGCAAGCAATGTGTATTTTGGTTCAGAAGAATTCTCTACAGCAAACCGTTTGTATCAGGATATCATTACTTTAACTGATAATTTTGAAATTTACAAAGGGAAACATACCATTACTCTGGGAACACATAATGAATTCTACAGCATGTACAATTTATTTGTTCGTCAAAATTTTGGTTCTTATCAGTTTGATGATTTAGCCACCTTTATGAATGGAGGAGCAGCTTATCAATACGACCATACTTTCTCTGCGGTTGATAATATTACAGGAGACGGTTCTGCTGCTGCTGCGGATTTTGATGCCCTTCAGATTGGTCTGTATGCTCAGGATGAGATTCAAATCAATGACAAACTGAAAGTAACAGCCGGTTTACGTATTGACGTTCCAATGTTCTTATCAACCCCAACTGAAAACGTTGATTTTAATGAAAACGTAATTCCTATTCTGGAAGCTGAAGGTTGGGACCTTGAAGGAGCTAAAACCGGTCAAACTCCGGATGCATCCATTATGTTTAACCCAAGAATTGGTTTCAACTATGATGTTTATGGTGATAAATCCTTACAAATCCGTGGAGGCGCCGGTATTTTCACCAGCCGTATTCCTTATGTATGGCCGGGAGCTTCATTCCAAAACAACGCCGTTATAACAGGCGGTATGCGTGTAACTGCTGATGGTGCACCTGAATTAATCTTCAACTCAGATTGGAATAATCAACCAACTGTTCCAGTTACTCAACCTTCCGGACAAGTGGACATTTTTGCAAAAGATTTCAAATTCCCACAAGTCTTCCGCGCTAGTTTGGCTGCTGACAAAAAACTGCCCTGGGGTGTAGTTGCATCGGTGGAAGCAATGTTTACCAAAAACATCTCCAATGTAATGTATTACAACCTTCGTTATGTTCAGGATAGTACCAAAACCTTAACCGGAGCTGATAATCGCCCAATCTATCGTAAAATCAACCTGGGAACTGACCCAACTACCGGTGCTGCAAGAGCTTACACTGATATTATCTTTGGAACAAACACCAGTGAAGGATATAGTTATAACTTTACTGCTCAATTGCAAAAGAACTTCACGAATGGTTTAAATACCAGTATTTCATACACTTATGGAGATGCTTATTCCATGAACGATGGAGTTTCTTCCCAAAACTCTTCCCAATGGAGAGTAGTGAATGTTCGCGGTAAAAATGATATCGATCTTGCAAAAAGTGATTTCGCAATGGGTCATCGTATTGTAGGTTATGCCAATTATAAAGTTGAATACCTGAAATCAATGGCTACATCAATCTCTTTATTCTACAATGGACAATCAGGCGATTTATATTCTTACGGCTATGCTGATGGTTCTACCAAATATTTAGGAGAAGATAACCAAAGTCTTGAATTGATTTATATTCCGGAAACAAGTTCAGATATCAACCTGGTTGATATCACGGATGCTAACGGAGAAGTAACTTCCAGCGCTGCTGACCAGTGGGAAGCACTAGATGCATTCATTAAAGGGGATGAATATCTGAATGCTAATCGTGGTTCTTATGCTGAGCGTAACAGCTCAAGAGTTCCTTTCGTTAATCTGTTTGACTTACGAATTGCTCAGGATTTCTACGTTAAAGCAAGTGGTAAAAAGAACACGATTCAGGTTGCATTGGATATTTTCAACCTTGGAAACTTATTGAATGAAAATTGGGGAAGAATTTATTATGCAAGTGGTGCTTATTACGGAAACTATCCGCTTATAAAAGTGGCTGGTTTTGAAGATGATGGCACAACTCCAAAATACACATTTACTGCTCCAAAATCAACCGTTTGGGCTATTGATGATTCAGGTCTTCAAAGTTCCAGATGGCAAGGACAGCTGACTATTCGTTACATTTTTAACTAACATCCTTATAAAATGAAAAGGCTGCCTTCGGGCGGCCTTTTTTTTTGTCTAAAATGGCTAACTTGCGCCCTCAATTTTGATAAAATATTATGGCCTTACAGGAAGAGTTTGAAAAACAGGGAATTTGGTTATTTCGCTATAGAGGCTCCATTCCTCTGATTATTTTCATCATTGGTTTTGCTTTATTTATTTATTCTGAATTGTTCCCGGAACAGTTTCCGGTGAAAACCTGGGTTCCGACACTTGTCTTACAATTAGTTGCATTGGCTGTTAGTTTCACTGGATTATTCATCCGTGTTTACACCGTTGGTCACACTCCGCGCAACACATCCGGCCGGAATGTTGGCAAGCAGGTAGCTGAGTCTTTGAATACTACCGGTATCTATTCAATGGTACGCCATCCGCTCTATGTAGGGAATTTTTTCATGTGGCTGGGCCCGGCCCTCATGACCGGAAGTCCTTTATTTATTGCGGCATTCATTTTATTTTACTGGGTTTATTATGAGCGGATTATGTTTGCAGAAGAGCAATTTTTGAGAGGAAAATTTCAGCAAGTATATTTAGATTGGTCCGCTAATGTTCCGGCATTTGTTCCCAGCTTTCGAAATTTCAAAAAGCCATCATTACCATTCAGTTGGAAAAAAGTAGTCAAAAAAGAAAAGAATGGATTGGCAGCTATATTCCTGATATTTTATGCTTTTGATGTCTGCGTCAAGCTTATCCGGCATGATGAAAACTTCTTTGGATGGCTTTTTTATGCAACCTTGGCCAGTCTTATCTTCTATTTGGTTTTCAAGCTATTAAAGAAGAAGAAATTTCTTCAGGAAGAAGGAAGATAAACCATTTCGCCCGCGTGCTTGCCACTTTTCGATTGCTAAGAAATTCGCCCTCACTCTGATTATTTGCAGTATTTTAATTGCGAGGAAATTCACTCTCAACCCGATTATTTGCCATATTTCAATCGCTCTGAAATTCACTCTTAACCCGCTTAATTATCCATCATAATTTTATCAGTTTTTAAAAGATAAAGAAGAAACTTACACCGGCGACAGCCAGCAAGGCACCAATGACTTCTTTAAAGCTTACTTTCTCTTTATAAACCCATATGGCTAATGGGATGATAAGAACAGGCACAATTGCCATAATGGTGGATCCGATCCCCACGCTGGTATATTTAATTGAATAGAGCGACAGGTAAACTCCCAGAAAAGGCCCAAAAATTCCACCGCTAAGTGTGTAAAGCATGGCTTTTTTATCCTTGACAGCTATAAACACACGATTCCATTTTCGCATACCCAGAATAATCAAAGTAAATCCGATTAAGCCGGCAATCACGCGTATTTGGGTAGCAGCAAAAGGGTCAATATCTTTCATACCATATTTGCTTAGCACCAGACCCACAGCCTGCCCAATAGCTCCTCCCAATGCAAATAAAAGCCCTTTAGCAGGGAAGGCCAGTTGAAGGTTTCCTCTTTTTGTTTCATTTTCACCCGGTTTTGGTCGGGATAAAACCACCAGGAAAATCCCGGAAATCGTAATAAACATGGATAAAATCTCTGTCCAGCCCATCGATTCATTCAAGATGAAATAGCTAATAAAAGCAGCAAACAAAGGACTCAGCGCCATAATCAGCATCGAGATACGTGCAGAGATGTAGTGGTACGACTGAAAAAGGAAGTAATCACCTAAGACAAAACCCACTAATCCGGAAATGCTAAGCCAGGTCCAGGCGAAGTTGGAAACTGCAAACGGAAGGAAATGACCTGAGATAATATACGAAACCAGTCCGAACAAACTAAAGGCGATAAGTAAACGTAGCCAATTAACGGCAAGTGTGCCTATTTTTCGAGTTGCTTGCTGAAAAGATAAAGACGTGATTGTCCAGCAAAATGCGGTGGTTAATGCGGCAAGTTCGCCGGGATGAGCTAGCATACGATGGTTAATGGTTAATGGGTAATGGGTAATGGTTAATGATTAATGGTTAATGGTTAATGGTTAATGGTTAATGGTTAATGGTTAATGGTTAATGGTTAATGGTTAATGGTTAATGGTTTGTCGATTCATGAATATGGTTGACACTAAGTTTACTTTTTTTCAACTTGTTGTTGATAAGATATTTTCTGAAATTAATAATCATCGGTTAATTTTAAATCGTAAAGTGAAACGGAGGCTGGCTCTGCTGGGGAGCAACC
>JAIPAR010000130.1 GCA_021739985.1 Bacteroidales bacterium
ATTTTATTGCAAACGGAGACATTCTGGAGGTAAGCAAAATCAAACGAATTACTGAAATGCACGGATTTCGATTTGCAGATATCATCGCCCGATTTCCAGATTATGAACTCGAAGAAATAGAGGTAAAAATAATCTTAGATACCTTAAGCATAGATGGACCGTCATTGGCTCAAGCGCAGCATAATCAACTTTTTCAATCGGTTTTTGCAGATTACAGTGATTTAAAACGAAAATCGAGCATCATCAAAAAAGTAAAAAGCGACCCTTATTTTAATGCCCTGCAAGTAAAATTTGCCTATGCTGTAACTTGTCACAAAGCTCAGGGTGGACAATGGAAAGAGGTTTATCTCGACCAGGGTTATATCCCGGATTTGATAATAAACAAAGAATATCTTCGATGGATTTATACAGCCATTACTCGTTCTTACAGTAAGCTTTATTTAGTAAATTTTTCGGATGATTTCTTTTAGTTCCAGGCAACTGTTTTAGTAATTAACAGTCCTGTCTTATGGGCAAAATCCATCATATTTTTAGTAAATTTGTTTACCTAAGCAGGTTATAGATGTAAAATATGAATATATTTGTCAGGTGTAAAAAAAATTAAAACAAACAACATTATGAAAAGAGCTTTATTTTTTGCTTTTTTAATAGGAATGTTATTCTCTGCGAATAACTTGAAAGCACAGGTCTATACTTCTTGCGGCTGTGCCTGTAATTTCGGCTATTTTAATACCGGTGTCAATGCACAGGTACTTTTTAATCCTGGGTTAGGATTTCAATTACTAAAAGACGGAACTCCTATACAAAGTAACAGTTCAATGGATGTATATGTAGGTGCATTTTATGATTCTCTAGGAACCTTAAAATGTGCAGGATTCCTGAAATGGGAAGGTACAACTACCGCTATCACGGTATGGGGCGCAGAATCTCCAATGGTTAATGGCTTTGCAACCAGTGAACTATTTAAATGGAAAGTATGTATTACTGATTTGCCAAGTGGGCCAACCACCTTATATGATGGAACAGCTATCTATAGTGCCTTTTTCCCAAATACTTCCAATTATGCAACCGGTGGGATGTCGGGCTTGGAATCCATTTCTATTACTAGCGCAGTTGGAGTTGCTGCAACTTCCATCACCAGCCCTATCTCAGGATGTGGGTTGTCTGATGCAGAAACAGTTTCTGTGACATTTACCAATAATCAAGTCGGTGCAATCACCGGAAATATCAATCTGTCCTATTCAATCAATGGTGGCACACCTGTTACAGGAGTTTACACCGCAGGACTTCTTTCTGGGCAATCAGCATCCTATACTTTCACTCAAACCGCTGATTTATCTTCACTGGGAGCAGGGAATACTGATTCTACTTACAACATCACCTTTTCTTGTCAACTTGCCTCAGGTACTGATGTGAATCCAAACGACAATACCATCACCCTGGCAGTTGTCAATCAAGTTCCGCCAGTTGTGACTTTCTCGGTAAATTCAACCGCATTCCCAACGTATCCAAACTTTTGTTACTACGGAGGCATAGCTCCTGTTATACTTACAGGCCAGCCGGCTAATGGAACCTTTACAGGTTCTGGAATGTCAGGAAATTATTTTATTCCAGACTTGGCGAAAGCATCATGTCCAAGCTGCATTGAATTTGAAGTTTGTTATGAATATTATGATGCAATTAGTGAATGTATGGGTTCCTATTGCGATACCATTTACCTTCATACTCCACCAACAGCCACCATCACAAATTTAGACCTGGATCTTTGTGCTCAGGATACTATTACTATTACGGCTACTCCATCAGGAGGTCTCTTCCAAATTCAAGGATATGGAAATTCAACTTCTGGTGTTTTTAACCCACAAATGGCTGGTAGTTATTCTACTACCTATAACTATGTTGATCCTGCTACAGGTTGTTCTGATACTTCCAATGTCAAAACATTTGTTGTTCATTCACTGCCAAATGCTACAATTACCGGAGTTAAACGAGCTTATTGCTCAGATGGTGCCGATGTAACACTTACAGGTAGTCCAACAGGTGGAACATTTTCAGCCACAGGAACTTCGGGATTGATAATTACCAATAATGTCCTTAAACCATCCTTATCCCCTATCGGATTACATCAGATTAAATATGCTTATACCGATAGCTATGGTTGCTATGATGATGTAACTTTAGGAATTAGAGTTTACAATGGAAATCCAACACTTGATTTCACGGGACTTCAAACTGCCTATTGCATAGGAGAATCCGATGATGTGTTAACTCCAACCTACTCTGTTTCACCTTCAAGTTTAACCTGGACTGGTGCTACAAATGGTATCTTCTCTCCAAGTTCCATTGGTACAAAAACAGTTACTCTTACCGGAGTATGGTATAATATCTATTTCAATGATACTGCAAGTTGTAATAATTTAGCTTCACACAGTACTCTTGTAAATGCATTACCGTCCATCAATCTATCAAATGGGCTGCCTATCAGCAATATCGGCTCTGTAGAAACAGCATTACCTGATACAGTCATTCTAAATGCTGGACCAGGGCTGTTATATTCATGGAGCACCGGTGCAACAACACCAACCATTCATGCTTCAGGATATGGTGTGTACAGTGTTACTGTTCAACATCAACAAACCGGATGTCAGAATGCTGATACCCTGGCTATCACCGGAACTGACCTAAAAATTGTTGAATTGGTTAGCCCTGTTTCAAATTGTGAGATATTAGATCCTTGCTCTATACCAGTTACTGTAAAACTAACAAACCCAGGTACTTATACCTTCCAGGCTCCTGATAAATTCACCTTTACCGGAAAAATTGGAACAAATTTGGTTCAATCTCAAATTATTGAGTTGGGCGCATATCCTCCAATTTCTATCATTCACCCGGGAGATACGGTACTGTTTACATTCGCAAGTACTCTGCCCGGCTGCGAAAGTCTGGCTACTACCGGAGAATATTCCATTCGTGTAGTAAGTAAATTCATGCCTAACACACCAGCCTTCCAGCTTCCTGATGTGCAGCCAAATAATGATACTATAATTACCCTGGTAGCAAACGGTGGCCTTCCTGTTGTTGATTTAGGAATTGATATCACTACAGGATCACCTGATACTATCATGCTCGATGCCGGAGCCGGATTTGCTTCTTATTTATGGACTTCCGGTTCGCCAGGTTCCGTTGACCAAATTATTGATGTACCAGCTTTCATGGGTGATGAAGAATTCTGTGTTGAAGTAACCGACATCTATGGTTGTAAAGCAACAGATTGTATTGTAATCATCAATGGTATGGATGACTTGGCGGCCTCCTATGGTTCATTCAATGTATATCCAAACCCATCGAACGGACATTTTTACGTAGAAATGAATAACCTTTCCAACAAGCCTGTGGTATTTGACATTCTGGATACTCAAGGCAGAGTAGTTTTAACCAGTACATCAAACTCAACCAACCAATTCACCAAAGAATTTGATGTTACAGGTTTACCAAAAGGTTTGTATTCGATACGTGCTTTCAATGGCATTGATTATGTAACCAGCCATTTTGTGCTACAATAAGATTCCTTTTATCAACAATATGAAAGACAGCTCTCATCGGCTGTCTTTTTTTTGTACTTTTCAGTTCACAATCAATTGATATGGCAAAATTTAAAGAGCCTGTAAATCAGAAAATTACAGACAAAACATTATTTGAACATGGCAAGATACCACCTCAGGCAATCGATTTAGAAGAGGCGGTCCTTGGAGCCCTGATGCTCGAGAAAGATGCATTCGATGCTGTAGTAGAGATTCTGAACATGGATAGTTTCTATATGGAAGGTCACCAAAAAATTTATGAAGCCATCTTACAACTTAATAATCAGGAATCTGCTATAGATATTCTTACGGTAAGTGAACAGCTTAAACGCAATGGGAATCTTGATATAATTGGCGGGCCAGCTTATTTGGCTCAACTTAGCCGGAAAGTCATTTCCGGAGCAAATGCAGAATTTCATGCCCGAATAATCGCTCAAAAATATATCCAGCGGGAATTAATCCGTGTATCCTCCGAAATACAAAAACGCTCTTTTGCTGATGATGAAGATGTTCATCAGCTCCTGGAATTCTCTGAAGCCGAACTATTTAAGGTTGCAGAAGGTCATATCAAAAAAGAAACTCAGGTTATTGGACCTCTGATTAATGAAGCTTTGAGGCAAATTGAAGAAGCAGGTAAAAAAGAAGATGGCTTAAGTGGAGTAGCCTCAGGGTTTACCGGAATTGACCGGATTACAGGTGGATGGCAACCGAGTGACTTAATTATTATCGCCGCTCGTCCTTCCATGGGAAAAACAGCATTCGTTCTGAGTATGGCGCGCAATATGGCTCTGGAATTTAAAGATCAGGGCGTTGCTATCTTCTCCCTTGAAATGTCATCCATCCAACTTGTAAACCGGCTAATTTCAGCTGAATCTGAGCTTCCATCCAACAAAATTCGTAATGGGAAACTTCAGCCTTTTGAATGGGTGCAACTCGAAGAAAAAATCCGCAAACTCATGAATGCTCCTATTTATGTGGATGATACACCTTCTATTTCCATCTTCGAATTACGAGCTAAATGCCGAAGACTAGCTAAAAAATATCCAAATTTGAAAATAATAATCATCGATTATCTCCAGTTAATGACTGCAGGAACCGATAATAAAGCCGGAAACCGTGAACAGGAAGTAAGTATCATTTCAAGAAGTTTAAAAGCCTTAGCCAAAGAGTTAAATGTGCCAATCATTGCACTGGCTCAGCTAAACCGGGATGTCGAAAAGCGAGGTGGCAGCAAACGTCCTATGCTTTCCGACCTGCGTGAATCAGGGTCTATTGAACAAGATGCAGATATGGTATGTTTTATTCATCGTCCCGAGTATTATGGGTTTACGGTAGATGAAAATCAACAATCTCTAAAAGGAATTGCTGAAATTATAATCGCTAAACACCGAAACGGCGCACTGGATGATGTAAGACTGAAATTCAAAAACGAATTAGCAAAATTCGTTGATTTTGATGATATTGACTTTAGAGCCGGGAACCAGGGACGAACTGTCAAGTCCAGACTGAATGATGAAGACAGCATGGATGCGAATAATGATTTTCTGAGTTATCCGGTTGGAGGCCAAGAACCGGCCGATGCACCTTTTTAAAATTTGATTTATGAAAATGAACCGCTTTGTTCTTGCCATATTATTTCTGATTACTGGAATTTCGGCCCAATCGGCAAGCTTATTAATCCCTATGGATGAGAAGCAAACCA
>JAIPAR010000131.1 GCA_021739985.1 Bacteroidales bacterium
TCCAACAAAACTATCAAAATCTACCTCAAAAACTTATCCAAGAAGGTATTGACCCTCGAATACCTTGGCTATGTAACTTTAAACTTGACTTCAGATTTAAATGAAATTACTAAAATGAATTGGCCGGAAAAAATCGCTGTAAGCTTTCGGGACGCCTTCGAGCAAGCCCTCGGCGTTAGGGATTGCAGTGGAAAGCCCGGAGCGGGGCATTCAATCCCGCTCAGTGGGTGGATAGTTGCGCTCCCCGCGAGGACTTGGAACGAAAAGCCCGACCCGAAGGGGAACGCCCAAAAAAACGTTGATTTGTCCCGAATCGCTCCGCTCTCGGGATTTCGCTCCGCTCAATTGATTCGTTTATTTGTTGATTGCCTAAAAAATTAATGAATTCGTTGCTAAATAATCATGGAAAGAGGAAAGAGGAACGGCTTCGCCTGAGGAAGGAAAAAGCATAGTTGAGGCTGGCTATTATTTTTGAGCTGCGATTGAGGAATAAATGGGCATATGAGCCGGAAGAACTTATTAGTGACTTACTTTTTTATCTAAATCGTAACCAGCAGCTTGATATTGATTCGCCTATCGGTGAGGTAATTGGGAACGGCGTATTGGCGGTTGGTAATATCGGTAACCCAGAGATAGGACACGGTGTTTTTAATGCCAAGCAGGTTGAAAATTTCCAGCCCCAGCCAGATACTGTCGAACTTCTTGAAATACTTATGTTTTAACAAAGCATCTTCGCCGGCAATTAATTTTGAAAAGCCAATGTCAACCCGTCGATAAGTAGGCATGCGCAGATTGGCAACTTCCTTGAAAGAATTCGGCGTTCCATAATGCAAGCCGGAGCCAAATACCAAATTCAACTGCATCTTGATGGTTGAATCTTTCGGAAAATAATCCTGAAAGAATAAATTAAACGTAAATAATTGATCAGTAGGACGATGAATGTACTTGCCATCGGCCTCGGTGATATGAAGACTATCGGCATAAACTATCGAGAACGTTTCATCAATACGCTCCATCGTGTTCATGAACGACATACTTAGCCAAGAATCAACACCGCGTACAAATTCTCCATTTATTTTTAAATCAATTCCTGTGGCATATCCATTGGCATTGTTCGAACCATAATAGCGGAGCTGAACATTATCCACATCATACAGGATTAAATCACGGAGTTTCTTGTAGTAAATTTCGCCAACAAATTTGAAGGGACGTTTCCAGGCTTTAAAGTTATAATCCGTTCCAAGAACTATGTGCGTCGATTTCTGAGATAAAATGTCGGTATGCATTACTCCATTTAAATCCCGCATTTCATGAAAGAAAGGTGGTTGGTAGTAATAACCCGCCGCCAGGCGGAATAGGATATCCAGGTTTTTTGTTTTAAAATAAGGCTTAAAGGCCAGATTAGCCCGAGGACTTAGAATAAATTCTCCATTGACCTCCCGATAGTTGGCGCGAAGACCCAGGTTTAAACTGATTTCTCCTTGATCGATGGTTCGGGTGTAAGTGTCTTGAAAATAGCCTGATATCCTACTGGTTATCAGAGTGGTATCCGAGTTTACGGTGCGCGACAGAAGAACTTCGGTATCGCTGTAGGGAAGTGAATAACCGGCTGAATCAATCATTTCCCATTCATTCATCGTACTGATGAACTTTTCAATCTGATAATTGGCACCCCATTGCAGAAAATGATTGCCGGTCCGGTGCAAGCCTTTGTGATAAAAGCTGTAAACGCTGGCATCCAAATAATTACGAGCATGATTCAGGAACGAACCTACTCCAATATTGGCCAGGCTATCGCCTAAATTATCTGAACCCAGCTGATTATCTAATTCATTTAAATAGTATTGACCCAAAATATCAAATCGCTCTTCTTCCTGCGAATTAAAGGCGGAGAAAAACAACGACAGTCGGGTTTTTGAACTAGGCGAATAATGGCCTGCCAAGGCGCCTGTGTAGGTTGTAAACCGGTCAAGTTCCTGCCCTTCAAAATAAATCTTTAATTTGAGTGCTTCATGAATGGTTCCAAAAGAAGTTTCTCGGGTAACCGGTTCGAAAAAATACTCGTTCGATGAAATATGCCCCAACAAATTAATTTCAAAATCAGTTCCTAAATCATAGGTCAGAAAGGTTTGAAAATCCATGTATTCCGGCATGTATTCACCATCGGTATCGAGGGTGCCCAGCAAATATTGATTGGATTTATACCTTGCCCCGGCTATATATGTAAACAATTGATTATCAGAGCATCCTTCCACATGGGCTGTAGCTCCCAGCAAGCTGAGCGAACCTGAACTTGCAAACTCTGTGGGCCTTTTATATTTGATATCGAGAACCGATGACATCTTATCGCCATAGCGGGCTTCAAACCCTCCAGCCGAGAACAATACCGAAGAAACCATATCCGAATTAATGAAGGATAAACCCTCCTGCTGTCCGGACCGAATGAGTAAGGGTCGGTAAATTTCGATATCATTTACATACACTAGATTTTCATCATAATTTCCCCCGCGAACAGAATATTGACTACTTAACTCATTGTTATTCACCACTCCGGGCTGGCTCATGATTAAGGTTTCGATATTTCCGGAGGTTGAAATAACACTGGATGCAATTTTCGGATTGAGGCGAATCATGTTGGAACTGCGCTCCCGCTCGCTCACAATATCCACATCAGTTAGATTAATAGTAGCCCCTTTCAGCGCCACATTGATTTTACGTTTTTCGTTGGGGAAAAGCTTAACCGGCATTTCCAGGCGATTATGTCCGGTATAGCTAAAAACAAGTGTTAATTGCTCATTAGCAGGGAGTACCATCGTGTAATTACCGTCGAAATTAGCAGTTGCGCCTATTTCCGGATGTTCTTTCAAGGTAACATTTGCAAATTCGAGGTTCTTGCCAAATTCGTTACGGACCACTCCATAGATTTGAGCCTTGGGTTGAGCGCTCAGCTCGAATCCGGCAAGCAACATCAAGAGAAAAAGCAGTGTATTCTTCATAATTAATAGGATTGCTTTTTCTTGGAAGTGAATAATCCGTTACGCAATGCTTCAAAGAACTGCGCCCAGGCAAAGGGATTTAACAGACTGATGGAAGGTAGCTGGCCTGCCGTATAGGCCTGATTGGCTTTCTCGGACATATAATATTTATAGTTCAAACTCGCATCTACCTGATATTCATCCGAAAACAATTGTTTTTGTAAAATGGCAATGTTCTTTCGGGCACGCTCCATTTCTTCATCTTGTAATTCAAGGGCTACCACTGCTTTCAAAAACTGATCGTAGGTTGTCCATGGAAAAACAACGGTTTCGCTTAAAAATACAGTATCTTCTTCAAGAAAGATATTGACATCTAATTGCTTCTCCATGAAATCGGATGGAAGTGTTAATACCTGGCTTTTATATCCAACGGAGCTAAATCGAATTGTATCACTGGGGTAAATAGCAATCGAAAAGTATCCATAAAAATCTGAAACAGCTCCCTGATTTCGATTAGGAATTACTATCGATACAAAAGGCAGGTGTTGTAAACTGTCGTTTTTAATAACTCCCGATACCTGAATAATGGACAATGTATCCGGCATAACATTCTGTGCACGAAGAAAATCTCCAGCTTCTATGTGAATCATAAACAATATAAGAATTAGTTTGCCGTAGTTTTTGTGCATAAAGTAGGTTTATCGGTATAAACGGATTTTTTACAGATTATTTTTTTCGGAGGACAAAAATACCATCTCTGAATGGAAAAATTACTTTTTCGACACGATTATCCTGTTTAATATGTTCATTAAACTGAAGAATCCCATGAGTGAAATGATCATTGTCACGCAAATTGGGCTTTAGGACTTTGCCATCCC
The DNA here is from genome assembly GCA_021739985.1 of Bacteroidales bacterium. Lineage (GTDB taxonomy): Bacteria > Bacteroidota > Bacteroidia > Bacteroidales > M50B96 > M50B96. The sequence continues at coordinate 3,854 of JAIPAR010000131.1, forward strand.
ACAAAACATTATCCGCAAAAATAAATCCGCCTTTAGGTACAAGAGGGAGTGCAAGTTCATAATAATCAATGTATTGAGCTTTGTTTCCATCGATGAAAACAAAGTTGAACGGCCCTTGTAAGGTGGGAAGGATATCCAATGCATCACCAATATGAAGTTGAATGAGCGAGGAAACACCTGCTTTCTCAACATATTGGCGAATAAAGTCTTCCAGTTCGTCATTCACTTCGATGGTATGAAGTTCTCCTCCCGGAGGTAAAGCGCGGGCCATGCTGATGGATGAATAACCGGTATAAGTTCCGATTTCGAGAATTCGCTGGGGTTGAATCATCTTAACCAGCATCGACAGAATCATTCCCTGCATGTGCCCTGAGGCCATTCGGGGATGGTAAATTCGAACCTGTGTTTCGCGGTAAAGTGCTGCCAACACTTCTTCTTCCGGCTCGCAGTGTGCCAGGATATACTCTTCCAATGCCCGGTCAATCTTCAACATGATGAATTATTCGTATATCAGCGTGGAGAAATCATCGTAAATCAACATTTCATTGGCAATCTGGAGCAATTCAGAAGCCGTAACTGCTTCGATTTTGCGGGATATTTCTTCTAAACTATCTATTTTGTTGAAAACCAGCATGCTTTTCGCCATGGATAGGTTCTGACTTACCATATTCTCAGCAGAGATAGCTAATTGACCCATTAATTGCTGTTTGGCTTTATGAAGCTGAAGAATACCCAGCTCTGAATTTCGTAGCTTAAGTAGTTCTTTTTGAATGATATGGTTACTTTTTTTAAGATTTTCCTTATCGGTGCCAAAATAGATACTAAAAAGTCCGGTATCCGTATAAGGGGTGAAATTGGCTTCTACATTATACACATAGCCATGTTTCTCACGCAGTTGCAGATTAAGCTTTGAATTTAAGCCCGGTCCGGCGAGGTAATTGGTTAGCAGATAAAGCCCGGTACGCTTGGTGTCATGCATGGTATAAGCTGTACGACCCGACAGGCAATGACTTTGATAAGTATCTTTTTCAAATTTTTTAAGGGATGGGGCGTATCCGGAGATTCCAATGCGGGTACGATTACTCAACAAAGCCGGCTGGTTGGCAAAATACTTGTCAGCATGCTTCAGCACTTGTTTAAAATCAAAGGCTCCAATCGTACAAAGTACCATTTCATCCGTAAAGTAATTATTCAGGATAAAATCCAGTACATGCTCGCGGGTGAATGTTTTTAAGGACTCTTCGGTTCCCAGGATATTTCTCCCAAGAGGATGATTTTCAAAGATTTGCTCATCAAAATCATCAAAGATTTGCTCGGATGGAGTATCTTGATAAGAATTTATTTCATCTAAAATGACTTCTTTTTCTTTTTCAAGTTCCTGCGAGGGGAAAGTCGAATTAAAAAGGATA
>JAIPAR010000132.1 GCA_021739985.1 Bacteroidales bacterium
ATCCTCCCATTCCAACCGGAACCGAAGTGTCAGGTTGTGAAGGAACCCCTGTTACACTGGGAGCCGGCATTTGGCTGGCTTACCAATGGAGTACCGGCGAAACATCTCCAACCATTCAGGTTAGCACTGCAGGTAACTATGCTGTGACAATTTACAATCAATACCTTTGTTCTTCCAACTATAATATCGGAGTCTATTTTAATCCATTGGTCATTGCAGAGTTCTCAAGCTCAGTAACAGGCGGAGTAGCTACTTTCACCAATATGTCTCAACATGAATGGACAAATAACTATGGTTGGGATTTTGGCGATGGAAACAGCTCTACCGAAGAGAATCCTGTTCATACCTATGCCGTCAGTGGAGATTACGAAGTAAGCCTCACGGTTGAAAATGAGTGTGGAGAAGACTCTTACACTTCCATGGTTGTTGTCACCCTCGGAATTGATTCAGAAGATGCTTACCCGTTCTTCACTATATTCCCAAATCCTGCAAATGATTTGCTGAATTTCACCTGCCCTTCTTCCGCATCCGGCTGGATGGCAGAAATTCTGGATGTTTCAGGAAGAAGCCTGCTGGTTCAAACCCTGGCTTCGGATGAGCAAGCTGTGATTATGGTGGAAGAGCTGGCAGCCGGTTCCTATATCCTCCGTCTTAGCAATCCAAACAATGAAATAATCAGACGACCGTTTATCAAAAAATAAATACGGGAACACTGATACATTACCATTCTATATGACTTATCGACTTATTTTTGTTGTATTCCTGATGAGCCTTGCCGGAATGGTTACTGCGCAAGATTATTCTATTTCGAATAAAAAGGCTATAAAAAAATTTGAGAAAGCGCTGGATTATTACCAAAATAGGCTGGATGATAAAGCATTGCCTATTATCGATAAAATTCTGAAAGACGAACCTCAATTTTTGGAAGCTTATTTGCTTCGCAGTGAAATCTATCATGAACGAGGAGATTCAAAGCGTGAACTTGCTGATTTGGAACGCATTCAAAATATCGATGCATCATATCGGCCTGAGATATCCTATTTTGTAGGAGAAACCCACTATTTACAAGCCAATTACGAAAAAGCGCTGGCAGCTTTTCATAATTACATAGAGCATGCGGCTGAAGGGAAAAATCTTAAACGGGCTCTTTATCTTTTTAAATGTTGCGAATTCGCTATCTCATCCCTGGAAAACGCCCAGCCCATTGAGTTAATATCCCTTGGCAATCAAGTGAATACTGCTTATAACGACATGATGCCGGCTTTAACGGCCGATGAAAACATGCTAATATTCACGGTTGATATTCCTAAAAATCCTTCGAGACCATATTCATCCCATAATCGTCAGGAAGATTTTTATATTTCCTATCGTAAAGATGGGAATTGGCTTCCTGCTGAAAATATGGGACCACCCATAAATACCGATGGGAATGAAGGAGCTTTAAGTATTTCTGCGGATGGTCGTATCATGATATTTGCAAGCAGTAACCTACCCGATGGATATGGAAGCACTGATTTGTATATGAGCACTTTAGAAGATGGAAAATGGAGTACACCGAAAAACTTGGGAACTGCCATCAACTCCAATTTTTGGGAAAGCCAACCAAGTATTTCTTCGGATGGCTCTAAGCTTTATTTTGTCTCCAACCGCCCGGGTGGAATCGGAAAAACGGATATCTGGTACAGCGAAAAAGATGCAGATGGAATGTGGCTAAAAGCTGTTCACACCGGCAATTCCCTTAATACCAATGAAGAAGAAAACAGCCCCTTTATTCACCATGATGGGCATACTTTGTACTTCGCTTCCAATGGGAAAATTGGTATGGGCGGATTTGATTTATTCAAGGTTGATATGAATGGCTCAGAAGTAGTATCAGAAATTACGAACCTGGGAGCTCCTTTCAATACTTCTGAAAACGATGAATTTCTAATCATTAATACCAAAGGAAATCTGGCTTACCTGAGCTCTGAACGAGCCGGCAGCCGAAGCAAAGACCTGTATTATTTCGAAATCCCGGAAATCATCCGTCCGAATCCGGTTAGCTATGTCAGCGGGAAAGTATTTGATGCTGAAAGCAATAAAGCTTTGACTGCCAACTTTACATTAGTAGAATTAAGCTCCGGAAAAACATTTATCAAAAGTATTTCTGATGAGAATGGCAATTATCTCGTTTGTCTTCCCTCCGGAAAAGAATATGCCTTTAAATGCGATGTTGAGGGATATCTTTTTTACTCTGACAATTTTAACACGAATATAGAAAATGTAAAGAACGACCCTATTCAAATGGACATCGCCCTACAGCCTGTCAAAGCAGGCAAATCGGTTATCCTCCGAAATGTCTTCTTCGCAACCAATGAATATCAGTTAAATCCTTTATCCGAACTTGAATTAAATCAGCTTATCCGGTTTTTGGATGATAATCCAGGCTTGAAAATTGAAATAGGAGGACATACGGACAATCAGGGAAATGCATTGTATAATCAGACACTTTCCGAAAATCGTGCAAAATCCGTACATGCTTTTCTCCTGGCTCACGGAGTTGCAGCTTCCAGAATATCTTTCAAGGGATATGGAATGACACAGCCCATCCGGGAAAACGACACCGAGGAAGGACGCACCTTTAATCGGCGAACCGAGTTTAAAATTCTATCAGCTTCCGACGATAAGTAGCTGATTATACAATTAGTACAGGACTAATAAGAAATCATGAAAAGCACCCTTTACCGAATAATCGCCCTCGCCCTGATATTGCTTGGCACGAATACACTGGTGTTGAAGGCTCAGGAAGATTTAAATTTCCAACTCCTGGAAGCAAGTGCCGACAGTTCGCTTGAAAAAGTAACTGCCCTTATCGCACTGGGAGCCGACGTAAACTCGCGTTCAGAATACGGCTTTACTCCCTTAATGTATGCCTGCGACCTGGGACATATTGAAATGGCTATGTTGCTGATAGACAGTGGATCCTATATCAATGATTCATCCTATTACTCCCTAATGACTCCCTTGCTTTTTGCCGTGGAACAAAATCATGTGGAACTAGCTGAATTACTTATCCGCAGAGATGCTTTGCTCACTCAGCAAAATGAAGCCGGAAATTCGGCCTTGTTCATGGCTGTTCAAAACCTCTCCCTCGATATGATTGAGTTACTTCTGTATTATGAGATTCCGGTTGATATGGCCAATAATTCAGGGAATACAGCCCTGCATCTTGCTTCCAAACTGGGCGATCAGGAAATATGCTATGTCCTTTTACTTCATGGAGCGGCCATCAATGCAACAAATCACTGGAATCAAACACCTCTTACACTGGCAGTTAGTGAAAATCAAAGCAGTTGTGCCTTATATCTGATTAGCAACGGAGCAGAGTCTCAAAATTTGGATGAAAATGGGCGAAATCTATTCCAACAAGCATGTTTGGCAGGAAATTTCGAAATGGCCGACTCGCTGTTGATAGCAGGATTTGAACCGAATCAAGCCCTACAAAGTGGTTTTGGCTTGTATGATATTGTCCGCCAACAACACCGGAAATCACTGAAAAATTACTTGGATAGCAAAGGAGTTCAAAAATTCAAGGGTCTGCATATCGATAAAATCATTCTTAGTTGGGATAATTCTTTCCATTTAAATGATTATTTCATGGGTGGCGAAGTCGGAATTAATGAGAATTATACTAATACGGCGATTTTATTTGGCATTAACAGTCGCTTGTTTCGGGAGGCAATCACGACCGGTGAAAACCCGGTGTATCAATTTTGGGAAAAAAGACTGAATCTGCATCTGGCTATTCACTATAAAATCCGGCTGATGATGTATGAAGGGGAAAGCACCGGAATTTATATTCAGGCAAAAGAAATGCTCTCTACCGCATGGTGGGAAGGAACAACTCAACATCCAAAAACGCAATTCATCTTTACACCCGGAGCCGGCATTTTTCTGGATGGTACCTACTTTTTTGCCAGTGCAGGTCTCGACTATTACAATTTTGCAAATCACACCACTAGTCCCTGGCATATTAGCCTGAAATTAGGTGCATATTTTCCCGATGCTCTCTAACTTTCCGGCAAATTAATATATCTTCGCGCTTTATTTTGATTTCGGATTTTACCATGTCAAACTCGCTAAAAAACATCCTGCAAAGTCTTCTTGGAATAGCAATTGGTGGCGTATTTTTATATTTTACGGTTCAAGGAAAAGATTTAGACCAGGTATGGGTAAGCCTAAGGAATGCCGACATGTTTTGGGTGATTCTTAGCAGTATTTTCCTCATCATTGTATTCTGGCTCAAAGCCCTTCGCTGGAAAGTACTTATGCATAATTCAAACATGCCTATCAGTACGCTGGATAGTTTCAACGCCACTGTTGTTGGAATGTTTGTTAATGCCATCACCCCTAAATTTGGCGAAATTGTACGCTGCACCAATATCAAACGTACCAATCCCTTTAAACTGGCCAATATTTTAGGATCTGCGGTTAGCGAGCGAATCTGGGATGTACTGGTACTGCTGGCCGGCGTTGGTGTTATTGGCTTAATCGAATTTGATCGAATCCTGATATTATTAAAAGTAGATGAATGGGGCGATCGTATGATGCAATTAGATATTATTGGAATTGCGATACGGATTCTGGTTCTCATTGCTTTGGTTGTCCTTTTGTGGATATACCGGAAACGTTTTTATCGTTGGGGTCTGGTTGAGCGAATTCGCCATTTTGCCAAAGAAACCATTACTACGGTCATGCTGACTTTCAAAATTAAGCGATATAAAACTTTTTTATTCTTAACATTTACTTCCTGGTTTGCATTGGTTTTGATGAATTATTGCTTTTTGATGGCGCTTCAGGAAACCAAAGAATTTAGTATGTATTTTGCCTTTGTCGTTCTGTTTATCAGCGGGATTGGATGGGCGATGCCTTCCCCGGGAGGAATCGGGACCACGCACTGGTTTGTGCTTCAATTATTTATCGCTTTTGAGCTAAGCGAATCTGCCGGATTAAGCTTTGGTATTTTATCAAACGGACTAAATTTCATCTACACGATAATTATTGGAATTGCTACGATGATTTTCCAGGAAATCCGAATCTATCAATTACGAAAAAAAGGACAAATAAACCTGGAATAAGCGGCTTACCTGTCCTTTTATTTGATAAAATCTCAATTCTTATTTCAGGATACGAATGCGGGCATCTACCGCAGTA
>JAIPAR010000133.1 GCA_021739985.1 Bacteroidales bacterium
CAATATTCAGCTCAGGAAGCCCTTGATATGGGATTGGTAAATAAAGTTGTTCCTCTGGAACAGCTCGAAGACACCGTTATGGAATGGGCTCATAAGATGATGAAACGCAGTCCGATGGCCTTGCGAATGATTAAAATGGGACTGAATGCAGAACTGGATGGACAGGCCGGCATTCAGGAACTCGCCGGAAATGCAACCCTTCTCTATTATTTAACGGAAGAAGCCCAGGAAGGGAAACATGCTTTCCTTGAAAAACGCGATCCCGATTTCCATCAATATCCAAAATTCCCATAATGTCTGCCTCAAGCCTCAAAGCCTGGATTCACGCATTCCGGCTGCGAACGCTGCCGCTGGCTCTCGCATCCATCGGAATGGGGATTTCAATGGCCTACGCAAACCATGGTTTCCGACTCAAAGTCAGCATCCTGGCTGTGCTAACCACCCTTTTTTTACAGATTTTATCGAATCTGGCCAATGACTTTGGTGATTCCAAAAAAGGAGTTGACAACGCCGACAGGCTAGGCCCTGAACGCGCTATGCAACAAGGAATTATCTCGCCTGCGGCGATGAAAACCGGAATCTTAATTTTCGTGCTTCTGGCCTTATCCAGTGGCATCTGGCTCCTGATCGAAGCTTTTAAAGGATATCATCTTCCTTACACAGCCATCCTCTTTTTTATCGTCGGTATCATTTCGATTGCAGCAAGTATTCTTTACACGGTGGGGAAAAATCCCTATGGCTATCATGGATTGGGAGATTTTTTTGTATTCCTGTTTTTCGGATTGGTTGCTGTAATTGGCACTTACTTCCTGAACACCTTGCATATTGGGTATTATTCGCCCTGGCCTGCGATTGCCATTGGATTTCTAAGCACCGGGGTTTTGAATCTCAATAACATGAGAGATGTTGAGAATGATACTCGATTTAATAAAAAGACAATTGTTGTAAAAATCGGGTCGAGATATGCCTTGCTTTATCATAGCATTCTTATTTTGGGTGCCTTAATCCTGATGCTTGCCTATACGATTCTCACCGCCCTTTCCTACTGGGAGTTCCTGTTTCTGCTTAGCTATCCATTATTTATTAAAGATTGGATTCAAATCCTGCGGACCAAACATCCTTCAGCGCTTGATAATCAGCTTAAAAAACTGGCCATCAATACGCTATTGCTCGTTCTGTTTTATGGTGCAGGTGTAATCATTGCCGGCTTATGATTCGTTATCAGCTCCAAAAACACCGGCTCATTTTTAATTTTCCGGCTAAAACCTCTCGTAGCAGTCTTCAGCACAAGGATTCCTGGTTTATTTTTTTACAAGATGATTCAGGTAAAACCGGGATCGGTGAAATCGCTCCGCTGGAAGGTTTAAGTCCCGAATATATACATGATTTTGAGCCACTTATTCACCTGAAGGTTCAGGAATCCCTTGCCGATATTCCATCTGTCTTGTCCACTTTAGCGGATTTTCCATCGATTCAGTTTGGACTTGAAACCGCCTGGAGAAGTTTACAAAGCTCAGACCCTATGATTCTTTTCCCGGGTTTATTTACCGAAGGAAGATATGGAATTCCTATCAATGGATTAGTGTGGATGGGTGAGTTGGATTTCATGATGAAACAATTGCATGAAAAGATTGAAAAAGGATTTCGATGCATCAAGATAAAGATTGGAGCTATTTACTTTGAGGATGAATTGAGCCTTCTTAAAACGATTCGAAATCGTTATTCAAACCAGGAATTGGAAATACGCCTGGATGCCAATGGAGCTTTTTCTCCATCGAAAGCCATACAGCTACTTGATACGTTGGCAAGTTTCTCCATTCATTCCATCGAACAACCGATTAAAGCGGGTCAACATGAAGAAATGGCCAGAATTTGTCAGGAGTCGCCCATCCCCGTGGCGTTGGATGAAGAACTTATCGGAATAACCAGCCTGACAGCAAAAAGAGAGCTATTGCAGCAAATTAAACCGCAGTACATCATCCTAAAACCCAGCCTTGCCGGAGGATTTGAAGGCTCTGAAGCTTGGATTCAGGTAGCTGGTCAGCAAGGAATAGGTCATTGGGTTACTTCTGCGCTGGAAAGCAATATTGGACTTAATGCTATTGCGCAATGGTCGGCGAGTTTGAAACCGCAAATTCCTCAGGGACTTGGAACCGGTCAGCTGTACACGAATAATATTCCATCTCCGCTACATATTCAAAAAGATTCTTTGTATTATCTTCCGGAAAAATCCTGGGAGTTTCCCAACTAAGGTATGAATCAATCTGTTGCCCGATTTTATTATCAAGATGAAGTTTTTTCACTTCAGACTTTATACAGCCGGCTGCATGACAAGCTGGAGCAGCTTGCAGACTGGGAGCTAGATTTACTCCAATTCCTCCAGGATTGGCAATCGGATGAAGACCGAATTCAAGTTCAAACTTCCGGGTCAACCGGGCAGCCTAAAATCATCAGCTTACGAAAAACTCACATGCTTTTATCTGCAAAAGCTTCCGTGGACTACTTTTCCATCCTTGAATCAAGCACGCTGGCGCTCTGTCTCCCTGTGAAATTCATCGCAGGTAAAATGATGATTATTAGAACCCTGGTTGCTAAATGCAAACTTATCATTCAGCCTCCTTCCTCCGACCCCTTTAGTCAGTTCAGGCAAGCAATCAATTTCATTGCAGTTACACCGCATCAACTTAATCAATCCTTGAAAACAGGTTCAGTTTTGCCTGATTTTTACAAGATTCTCATTGGAGGCGAAAGCATTCCGACCGATTTAAGGCAGCAAATTCAAAGCTTACCAAATCAATGCTATGCATCTTTTGGCATGACCGAAACGATTACGCATATAGCGGTTCAATCGCTGAATCATCCTGCGGAGCAGCATTACAACTGCCTGCCGGGAATTCTAATCAGTTTAAATGCCGAAAACTGTTTACAAATCGATGGGCCCTGGCTTGAAAATCCTGTCGATACGCATGATATCGTTCAAATCATTAGTCCTGAACAGTTTACATGGATGGGTCGAAGCGATTTCGTAATCAATAGTGGCGGAATCAAACTTCATCCTGAAAAAATAGAAGGAAAAATACAACATGATCTCCCCTTTTCTTTCCTGGTAAGCTCCATTCCAGACCCCAATTTTGGAGAAATTCCGGTGCTTATTATTGAATCTAAATCAAAGGATATTCATATCTCTCTTGATGAAATAAACTCAAATTTAGATAGATTTGAAAAACTGAAAGGCGTTTTCATTGTTAGGTCGATAAGTAAAACTGAAAATGGAAAAACAGACCGGAAAGCCATGAAAGACTTCATCCAATCTAATCCGTAGGCTATGAGAAATCTGACTAATATCGATATAAAAAACAGGACGTTTTATTTTCCTGACACCGCTTTTGATAAGTTGATGACCAAGCGTATCAATAAGATTTTGATTTTGTGCAGTACCTACGATTATTTCATTCTCGAAGAAGATGGCCGGATTGAAGAGCAAATTTTCATGGAATATGTCTCGCTGAATCTTCGCTATCCGCCCAAGTTCATCCACGCCAGCTCAGCACATGAGGCCTTTACAGTCCTCGAAGAAGAAGGTATCGACCTCATTATCACCATGTTCAGCGTGGAAGAGATGGACGCTTTTGCTTTAAGTAAAAAGATAAAACTTGAATATCCAACAATCCCTATTGTTCTGCTTAACGCATTCTCCAGAGAAGTATCGATTCGGTTGAGTAAAGCTGATTTAAGCAGTATTGATTATGTTTTTAGCTGGCTTGGAAATGCCGATTTGCTGCTGGCTATCATCAAACTAATCGAGGATAGCATGAACGCTGAATACGATGTGAATGAGGTAGGCGTTCAGGCGATTCTCCTGGTGGAAGATTCAGTGCGTTATTACTCGAGTTACCTGCCAGCTATCTACAAATTGATTTTCAAGCAGTCGAAAGGATTTATGACCGAGGGCTTGAACGAGCATCAACAAATGCTAAGGATGCGCGGGCGACCCAAAATTCTACTCGCTACGAGTTATGAAGCAGCTACGGCGCTTTACGATGAATATAAAAACAATTTGCTGGGTATCATTTCGGATATCAGCTATCAAAGGAAAGGGAAAAAAGACCCGCAGGCAGGAATTCATTTGGTACGCACCATCAAAGCAGCCGACCCATACCTGCCCATCTTACTTCAATCATCCGACAATGAAAACCGAAATCTGGCCAAGGAGCTTCAAGTTGGCTTCATTCACAAATACTCGAAAACGCTCTCTATTGAGCTAAGAGACTTTATCAATGAATATTTTGCATTTGGGAACTTCAAATTTATTGACCCTTCCAGCCGGCAGGTTTTACATGAAGTAGCCAATCTGAAAGAACTTCAGGACATTATTTACACTATTCCGGATGCTTCGCTTGAATATCATATCTATCGTAATCACTTTTCTAAATGGCTCACTGCCAGAGCTTTATTTCCTGTTGCAGAGATATTCAAATCATTAAGGCCGGAAGACTTTGATAATCTTGACCAAACACGCTGCTTTCTGTTCGATACCATTTCGAACTATCGCAAAAACAAAGGTCGCGGAATTATCTCCAAGTTTTATCAGGATAAATACGATGAATATCAAATATTTAGTCGCATTGGTGAAGGTTCTTTAGGAGGAAAAGCGCGTGGCTTGGCTTTTGTGGACTCTCTCATCAAGCGAAATTTTCTGATGGATAAATATCCGGGTGTTGTTGTTACGATTCCCCGAACCGTTGTAATCAGCACCGAGATATTTGATGAGTTCATGGAAATGAATCAATTGTATGATAAGGCTCTTTCAACACTTTCGGATGATGAAATTCTGGGGCATTTTCTACAAGGCAATTTTCCGAACCGAATCAGTGAGGACTTAAACTCTTTCATTCGTTTAGCTAACCATCCAATCGCAGTCCGGTCTTCAAGCTTACTGGAAGATTCTCATTATCAGCCTTATGCAGGAGTATATGCAACCTACATGATTCCGCTGGTCAAAGGAGTGCAATGCGATATGCACAAACTTCTCTGCAATGCTATCAAAGCAGTATATGCTTCGGTTTTCTTTAAAAACTCGAAAGCCTACATGATTGCCACATCAAACGTAATTGATGAAGAAAAGATGGCTATTGTATTGCAGGAAGTAAGTGGAAAGGCCTATGGGGAGCGCTTCTATCCGACTATCTCCGG
>JAIPAR010000134.1 GCA_021739985.1 Bacteroidales bacterium
AAATTGATTTCAAAGGAAGAAGCATATTCGCTCAGGATGTAAAATGCTTTCCCAAGTTGCAGATACAGTTGGATGGGGAACTCCTTGCAGGAATCCTGACTCGACATTTGTTGTTCAGCGAGCATTAGAAAGTGAAGTGCCGAATCGGCATTGGTATATAAGAGAGCATTTCCCTGCACGAAGTTACGATACTTCTCTTCCGGGTTTTCATCCAATTGTTGCATCCATTTGATTCGATCTTGTTCCACGAAATCAAGACCCGGATTTATGGGTTGCTGAGAATAGCTAATAATTGGCAGGATTATGCTAAGTGTTATAAAAATCGTTTGAAAGAATCGACTATTGCAAAGCCAGATATAACGTTGGTTTGAGTTCATGGGGTGATATGCTATTCCTAGTTTCAAATATACAAAAGATTCCGGAATAACAGCAATATCCTACTTTTTAATTGCGATTAATAAAGAAAGGGGTGGGACGTTTAGCGCATCCTTCATCCAAAGAATTCCTTGTTCATTGACTTCATCTTCCAGGGCTACTATAGTCCAAATACCGGGCATCGGATAAGCCAGAGTTTCAGTTTTGGCATTATATACAACCACAATATCCTTCCATGATTCATTATCAACATTGGTTAGTGTAAAAACGACAGAGCCAGGCTGCGTATCCAGGAAATTGAGGTGTTTTCGAATGAAGCCGGCACTGGGCAATCTAAAAGCCGGATGATTTCGTCTCAGTTGAATCAGTTGGCTCAGATAATCAAATACTTGAGGATACATTGCTTTGCGAGTCCAGTCAATAGCATTGATTTCATCACCCAGATTATAGGAATTGTGTTCACCTTGTTTGGTCCGCAATAATTCTGTACCGGCATGTAAAAAAGGAATCCCCTGAGAAGTAAGAACGATACCCAGAGCCAGAAGATGCATCTTAATACGGTCTTCCTCGGAAGCATTGGGACGGGAAATCATCAGTTTATCATATAAAGTATGATTATCATGACATGACACATAATTCACCGATTGCCAGGGCTCAATAGCCCAGGTTGTATCCGAGTAATTAACTTGTTTATATTTTAAATCATCATGCAGCACTGCACCGACCACACCAAATTTGATACTTTCTTCGAGGCCGGCAGCACCAGTCACAAAGCCGGTACTTTTATCTTCAAAAACAGACCCCTTAATACCATCCCTCAAGTCATCATTAAAAACCGAGACATTTCGCATAAAAGGAGCATGACGTTTCAGAGCCTGCTTCTCAACCGGAAGCGGCGTAGCACCAGCTGTCCAGCCTTCTCCATAAATAATCGCCGAAGGATTTATCTCTTTGAGGGTATCAGCAATTTTATTCATCGTTTCAATATCATGAATACCCATCAAGTCGAAACGAAAGCCATCGATATGGTATTCACCTTGCCAGAAAAGTAATGATTCAAGCATAAACTTTTGCATCATTGGGCGTTCCGAAGCTGTTTCATTGCCACATCCGGATGCATTGGAGAACTTGCCTGTGGTATCTTGCCGATAATAATAATTCGGGCACTCAAGGTTGAAGTTAGAGCCTACAGTTTTTCCGGTATGATTGTAAACCACATCCATAATTACACCAATACCAGCCTTATGCAATGCCTGAACCATCGCTTTAAACTCTTGAATCCTGACTTCTGCGCGGAAAGGGTTGGATGAAAACGAACCTTCCGGAACATTATAGTTTTGAGGGTCATAGCCCCAATTAAACTGAGGTTCCTCCAGCTTACTTTCATCAATCGACTGATGGTCGAATACCGGCAACAGATGCACATGTGTTATTCCAAGTGCTTTTAAATGATCGATTCCTGTAGGAATCTTATTAATCGGAGAAACCGTCCCTATTTCACCTATACCAGCATATTTCCCTGGGAAAGAAGACCCGGATGCTTGATGGATGGTAAAGTCGCGGACGTGCATTTCGTAAATAACCGCCTGATTAGGATATAGCAAATTCACGAATCGATCCTGATTCCAATGGGGTGGATTGCAGGAATCAAGTTGGATAGCCATAGCTCGTTGACCGTTTACACCTACCGCCTGCGCATAAATACCGGGAGTTTCATCAAGCCATCCATCTCTGGTTTTCACTTTGAAGGTATAATACTTTCCGGATAAATCTTTTGCCAATGATAGCATCCATATTCCATGGTGGGCTTCGTGAAAATTTAATGAATCTTCCGGCTCCGAATTATTCCCGCTAGGATAAATAATTAGCTTCACTTCGAGGGCCGCGGGAGACCAAATTTTGAGTTCGGACGCCTTTGAGGAGAATGAAGGCCACAAATTTTCATGGACAGGAGCTGGATATTCGTCCAGCGAATTAAAGACTTTTTCTATTGGCATACAGGCAGTTAAGAATAGTGCGAGTAAAACTGTTAATCTGATTTGAGTCATGATTTTAAATCATTTCGATGGTCAAAGATAGGAATTTATCAAATTTTTCTACATTTGCACGCTCAAATCAGCCTCTTTAGCTCAGCGGTAGAGCAGCTCATTCGTAATGAGCAGGTCGTGGGTTCAAATCCCATGAGAGGCTCTCTTTTCTGAGCAGGCAATAATTTAATGAAGTATGGCAAGATTGCTCATTATTCTTTTAATCCTGTTCTTTTTTCAACCAAGCTTTTCGCAGGATACCATTAAGGTGCAAACCTTTACATTCGACTCAATTAGCACGCGCAGAGCCATCTTCGCATTTCCTGATTCGAGCGAATCTTTTCGGAAAATCCTAATGTCTTACACCCTTAAATGCGATGCAGCAACCACTGCTGATCAGTATGATTGCGGCGAATGGGATTATCTGACTTACACAACTGTTCATCATAAAACCGGAGAAATTGACTCAATCCTTTTTACCCACGATAAATTCCTGGCAGGGATAAGCTCTTTCACCGAATTTCCGGTTTGCCTGACTTATCCAACGTATAGTTTACATCACACAACAGATACAATGCTTGTAATTGATTCTGTTTTATCTGAAACCAGATATACCGGCTTATTTCCACAAACCTTGCCCATTGAATTAAACCAGATTTTAGCGAATCAACCGGTAAAACTTAGTTTACTTTTTGATGATAGTATGGCTCAATCCATGGGAATAGCACCGGCAACTCCCCTCACAGGGCTCAAACTCTTTTTCAATAACACCAATCTGGTCTTTCATGAACTGCAAATCAGAGCCACCACTGGAAATTCAGGCAATCCTTTCTACACATCTTCCAATGAATTTGAAACTTATTTTAATTACCCGACACACATTCAATCACCCGGCTGGGTGTTGTTCCCATTTGGTCCCCAGCAAGACACCCTAATCTATAATTATAATCAAGGAGGATTGCGTATTGAGTTTAGTTTTAAACTGGCTTACGGCTCCCAATTCCCAATAATTCTCTCAGCTGCAAGCCTAACCGGCACGCCATCCATTCAGGCATTCAGCGGGAATGAACGTTGCCTGGAATTCTCAGGTTCCAACTGGATAGAACTTCCTAAAAACCCACTTAGCGATTCCCTTAGCACCGAAATTAGTATCTCCTTTTGGCAGTTTGGTGATGAAACCATGCCACAAAACAGCACCCTTTTAAATGCTAGCAATCAATCAGGCAATCGTGTGTTAAACATCCATTTACCCTGGGGAAATTCGAATGTTTACTGGGATGCAGGGCTTAATGGAACATCCTACGACCGTATCAATAAATTGGCTAATGCCGAAGATTTTAAAGGAAAATGGAATCATTGGGTCTTTACTAAAAATGCGCCTACAGGCAGCATGAAAATTTATCTAAACGGGCAATTGTGGCACAGTGGAACAGGCAAAACCTATCAAATGGCAGGAATCACATCCTTCAACATTGGTTCATCCACTTCAAAATCAGGATTTTATACTGGAAAATTGGATGAACTCAGTATCTGGAATCGAGAACTCACTCAAGCGGAAATTCAAGAGTTAATGCTTCATAAACCCAACCAACTAAGTAGTTTGACCGGCTTATTAGCTTATTATAGCTTTGATGACACCGATGAAGCTTTCAGTTTTTCTGAATATACTTCCCCTACACAAGATGCCATGAACTTTGGAGGAGTTAAGCAACGAGCCCTTCCAGCCTATGAGTTGCGCATGAATCCGCAGACCCTACCTTTCTTTCCCGATTTGCAGTTCGTGCAAGGCGAATACGAATCCCATCAGGAAATTGCTGTCCGTATCGATACCTTATGGAATTCACCCGTTTCAATCTTTGAGTTTGAAACAGACCAGCAATCTTTTGTTCCTGTTGACACGGCCTGGTATTATCCTGGTGGAATCATGATAATAAGCAATGAAAATGGAGACAGCATCGGTCAGATTATCCATCCTATTGACACTATTATTCAACAGGAATCCATCTTTTACTACGGAAACCCCTTTGATGTAGTGCGAAATATCGAGATAGGACGATTTATTACCCCTTACGGAATAGGCCTTAGTTTAGGGAATAATGGTTTTGAATGGACGTATGATGTTACGGATTATGCTTCTTTCCTGAGGGATTCGGTGGATCTTTCGGCCGGCAATAATCAGGAACTGATTGATTTAAAATTCTATATGATACAAGGGACTCCACCAAGGGAAGTTAAAGAAATTACTGAGATTTGGGGCAGTCGAAATTCCTACAGTTATTTTGATTTAGATCATAATAACCGATTGGCAGCCCAAACAATCCATTTACATCCGGAGGCTTCCAATTTTAAATTAAAAACCCGCTTAACCGGTCACGGACATAATTCAAACGACGGGAATTATCCGCATTGTTGCGAATGGAAACCCAACGAGCACTATTTGTTGATTAATGAGGATACAGTGGCTAACTGGCATATTTGGCAAAATGAAAAATGTGCTCAAAATCCGGTTTATCCACAGGGTGGAACATGGCCTGGCTCCCGCGAAGGATGGTGTCCGGGCGATAAAGTGAATGATCATGAATTTGAACTGACCCCATATATCACTAGCGATTCGGTAAAAATCGAGTATGACATCACCGATATTCCGGCAGACAATACCGGGATGGGCGGAGGTAATTATGTGATTTCCATGCA
>JAIPAR010000007.1 GCA_021739985.1 Bacteroidales bacterium
GGTATTCCCTGATGCAGGGCTTGCAGAATCCGAGTCCATTTTTTCCAAAGTTCCAGGTTTAACGAAAGTACAGGATAAATGATTTTTAAGATTTCTGTTTGATTTTCAACGATATGATGATTGATGGACGAAGCTGTTTTGCCGGATATCCTGGGAAAATCACTCTCTAATTCAGGGAATAAAACACCATTCAGAAAAATCATTCCGGGGAGTTCAATAGGTTTGAGATTTGCAGAAACTGAGCGTATTCGGGGATAATCAGTCTCAATGATTCCATAGGAATAGCTTTTGCCGTTCCCATCAAAAATGAAATGTGCTGAAAAATATTTATGAAATTTTTCCATGAAATTCGTATCCGTTTGATTCAATTTCGCGTTGGATTTGAACTAAATCGAGTTCATTTCCAGTGATTTTAACAGTTTCAGCGTTTACATCTGCTTCTACAAATTCTATTTTGTCAAGCTTACGAATTGCTTTTTCGACACGCATTTTGCAATGATTGCAAGTCATTCCCCTTACTTTCAGAGTTATGGTGTTTGATTGGGAAGATGAAAATAACATCGTATGAATTTTTGGGATGATATTCGATTTACGGATAAAAGAGCTTAAGATTAGAACTCCCAGGACAATAGCTGAAGTGATTTCTAACCATTCCGGCAAGAAACGATGTTGATGCCCGGCATGAGCCATTTCAGTGTCTGATAAAATGAATAAGTCAGCCGGTAGCACATAATCAATAAAAAGCCCGGCCAGGATGGCTCCTAGTGCAATGGATAAAATATAACTAATCAGAGCTTTCCGGCCAAGTGCCTTTCCAATCACGGTAATCGAAGCAATATTTATCGCAGGACCAGCCATCAGAAAGACTAAAGCAGCACCCGGCGATAAGCCCTTCATCATTAAAACCATTGCGATTGGAATAGAGCCGGTTGCACAGACATAAATAGGGATTGCAGCTGCCAGCACTATCAACATTTGTAGAAATGGGTTGGCTACTTGTGTCTGAAAAAAATCAGCTGGAATTAATACAGACATCAGTGCAGCTAAACTTAAACCAATCAATAACCATTTGGATAAGTCATCCATAAATTCTGAAAAGCCATAACGAAGTGCTTCCCATAGTGAAAACCGACGTTTTGATTTACTTTTAGTTAGTGGCGAAGCCGGGAGAGTAGGAGATGAGATTTCTTTCCGTTCAACGAAGGTGCTGGCATATCCACCCAGAATGCCGGTTAGCAGGGCAACAATCGGTCGAATGATCGCAAATGGAAGTCCTAATAGCGAATAGGTTGCTAAAATGCTGTCCACGCCGGTTTGAGGAGTTGCAATTAAAAAAGAAATGCTTGCACTCTTGGAAGCACCTCCTTTGTGGATAGCCAAGGCGGTTGGAATAACTCCACAACTGCACAATGGAAGCGGAACTCCGAGTAAGGCAGCCGTAAAAATCGATTTAAAATCTGATTTGCCTATGTATCGTGCAATGGTTTCCCTATTGATGTATGCATGCAAAATTCCGGCAAACAGAAAACCCAATAAAAGCCAGAAACTCATTTCCATGCTCAGTCGGACAAATTCATGCGTAAAACTCCGGAGAAATTCCATGTTTTTTTTTAGTTAAACAACATGCAAAGTAAATGGTTTAGAGAATTAGTATTACCTGCATTCTTACTATTTTAGAGCCACGAAAATACATGATTCATGAATAAGCTCCTCGCATTATTAAGTTTGTTGCTCTTGCTGCATTCTTCTTGTTCTGTGAAAGACCAGACAAACTACACTCTCGAAGAAAAAGTCGGACAACTTATTATGATTGGCTTTCGGGGAAGTTCATTAGGAGAAGATCCGGCATTAGCCTCGCAACTGGCTAATTATCAACCGGGTGGTATCATTCTTTATGATTACGACATACCTACCTCTCAGGCAAACCGCAATATCCAAAATCCATCTCAACTTAAATCCCTTATTCAAGATTTAAAACAAAGTACAAAGATCCCACCCTTTATTGCGATTGACCAAGAAGGTGGAAAAGTGGTGAGACTTAAGGAGAAATATGGGTTCCAGCGTACGGTTTCTGCACAATATCTCGGTACTTTGAATAATTTGGATTCAAGCTTCTATTATGCATCTCGTTATGCAGATGAAATGAAAGAGCTTGGCATTAATATGAATTTTGCTCCCGTAGTTGATGTCAATGTGAATCCCGATTGTCCTATCATAGGTAAATTAGAGCGCTCTTTTTCTGCCGATCCATTGGTGGTCGCTCAACAAGCATCTATTTTTATCAAAGCGTATCAGGATAAAGGAATCATTTGCTCCCTTAAACATTTTCCCGGACACGGAAGCTCCCTGAACGATAGTCATCTGGGTTACACCGATGTTTCATCCACCTGGCAAGAACTGGAACTTATTCCTTATCAGCTTTTAATCGATAGCGGGCTTGTTGAAATGGTGATGACTGCTCATGTATTTAACGAATTTTGGGATGCCAGATATCCCGCCACCTTGTCGGATAATATGATTCATAATACTTTGAGGCAAAAACTTGGTTTTCAGGGAGTTGTAGTATCTGATGATATGTGTATGGGAGCTATTGAATTGAATTATTCCTTAAAAAACTCCATCGAGCTGGCACTCCAGGCGGATGTTGATATGCTCGTCTATTCAAACAATTCCAAAACTTATGACCCGCAGATGCTGCAAAAAGTATCCGAAACGATTATCGAACTTGTGAAAGAAGGACGTATCTCCGAAGAGCGTATTGATAAGTCATTCAATAAGATTGTACAGCTTAAAAACCGCTATCACCTCTAAAGGAATATTAAAATTGCTTAAATATTTCTGATTTTCTTCGTTTTAAATATATTATGTGCAAAATTTGACGTTTGTTTCCCGTTATTGTATGGAAATCAAACCGAATGCTTTTAAATAAATGATGATATGTCGCGCTTAGCCAAATTATTTACTGCCAGGATATTAACTGTCCTGTTGATCCTTGTCTCGCTTAGCCTTAGCTTGCTTGCTTTCCGTACGGAAAATCAGGAAAAAGAAAAATCAGAGGTACTAATAGATTTGATTTATCAGGGATTAAACATTAATCACTTCTCAACCATCAATTTAAATGATGATTTTTCGAAGATGACCTATGATTTGTATCTCGATAGACTTGACTATGGCAAACGATTCCTGCTTCAAAGTGATGTGGCAGAATGGGAAAAATATACATATAAACTGGATGATGAAATTCGTAATAAAACAACGATGTTTCTCGAAGAATCGATTGATACACTGAATCATCGAATGGCTTTTGTTGAATCTGTTTATGAAAAATTACTTAATCAGCCTTATGATTTTAAAACTCCTGAAAGCCTGGAAGTAGATGCTGAAAAGCGCACTTATCCTGCAAATCTGACCGAATTGGAAGATTTGTGGAGAAAGATTTTTAAATATCAGGTGATGACTCGCATTTATGAGGACTTGGCTGGAGATTCATCTGAAACGAAGGAAATTGCATCTTCATCATTTACAGAGGCTGAGCAAAAAGCACGTGAAAAAGTACTCAAATCAACTAAAGAATGGTTCAAACGTAGCAAGGAAATTACATATGCTGATTATCGTTCCTTGTATTTGAACTCCATATTGAATGTGGTTGACCCCCATTCAGCCTATTTCCCTCCGGAGGATAAAGAAAATTTTGACATTAGCATGAGTGGGCAATTTGAAGGCATTGGTGCTACTTTATCTGTAAAAGATGGTGTGATAACTGTTGCGGCAATCGTTCCGGGCAGCGCCTCCGATCGCCAAGGTGAACTGGAAATAGAAGATAAAATTTTGAAAGTTGCTCAGGGTGCCGAAGAGCCTGTTGATGTCGTAGATATGCCCTTGGATCAGGCCGTTCGCTTAATCCGTGGAAAGAAAGGCAGTGAAGTTCGCTTGACCATTCGAAAAGCCGATAATACAATTAAAATAATTCCTATCATCAGAGATGTGGTGATTTTGGAAGAAACGTATGCGAAATCGCTCATTCTGGAGCGCGATTCAAAAATAGGCTATATCAAATTACCTAAATTTTATGCTGATTTTACTAAATCCGGAGGGAAGACGAGTTCGATGGATATGAAAACCGAAATTCAAAAACTTCAAAAGGAAGGAATTGAGGGTTTAATTATCGATTTAAGGGATAATGGCGGAGGCTCTTTGCAAGATGCCGTTGAAATTGCCGGTTATTTTATCGAATCCGGCCCCGTTGTTCAGGTCAAAGCAAGAGGTCAACAAGCATTGGTTCTTGATGATAAAGACGCATCTGTATTATACGACGGGCCTCTTACTGTTCTTGTTAATGAATATAGCGCCAGCGCTTCGGAAATTCTTGCAGCTGCTTTGCAGGATTATAATCGGGCTATTATTTTAGGGAGTAAATCAACTTTCGGAAAAGGTACTGTGCAAAAAATGATTGAACTTGACCGCGTTCTTCCCTACGAACTACGGAATCTTCAACCCATTGGCGCTCTAAAAATGACTATACAGAAATTTTATCGTATTAATGGGAAAACAACACAACTATACGGCGTTGTCCCTGATATTATCTTTCCGGAAGTGAATCAATATCGTGAAATTGGAGAAAAAGAATTGGAGCATCCTCTTCCTTTTGATGAAATAGCTACAGCCAAATTCAATACCTGGAACACGAAGAAAATCAGCGATAAAATAGCTAAACTGGAAGCAGAAAGCCGCAAACGAATCGCACAGTCAGAAGCATTCCGATTAATTCAGCAAAATGCGGAGATTCTTAAGAATAGAGATGATGAAACCCTCATTAGTTTGAATTATCAAGCCTACGAAAACTATCGAAAACAAATCACTCAGGAAAGCAGCGAGCTTAAGAATAAACTAAAAGAGGATACTGGTATTAAAGTGGTTTCAATTGCCGAAGACTTGAAAAGTATTGAGTCCGATTCAATTAAAAATGAATTGCATACCAAATGGAAAAATGGACTGAAAAAGGATGTCGAATTATACGAAACCGTACATGTTATGGACGATTTGGTGAAAGCCTGGTAATCTGATTTGTTATTTAGAAAAAATTTGTTATAATGCCTGTAAGTAGATGATATGTCACGAGTTGATACTTAAGCTTATTTTGGAAATGAATGGATTGAGCTCCCTTTAAAATGTGCGCCTCGTGCGGGTAACAAAAAGAGCGTAAATTTGTTTCAACTTTAAATAAAAATAGTATGTCAACGAATCAATTCAGTTCTGCATTGTTGAATTTACGCGGCAGTTTGCACAGTTTTGCCATGAGTCTGACCAGCGATCCGGTGGAGGCAGAAGACTTACTTCAGGAGACCTTTTTCAAAGCTTTTAAATATCAGGATCAATACGAAGAAAATACAAATTTAAAAGCATGGACTTTTACGATAATGAAGAATACATTTATCAATAATTATCGTAAATTTGTCAGGCAAAATACTGCGGTTGATACAACGAAAGACTTGTATTACCTTAATTCCGCTCAGGAATTGAATTTCGAAGGACCTGAATCGGATTACGGTTTACAAGAGATTATGAAAGCAATCGCATCGCTGGAAGATGAATATCGCAAGCCTTTTGAAATGCATGTCGAAGGCTTTAAATATAAAGAGATTGCCGATGAACTACAGCTTCCTATCGGAACCGTAAAGAGTCGGATTTTCTTCACCAGGAAGAAATTAATGAGAATTTTGGGGGATTACCACCAAAATTGATGTTTGTTTAATTAAGTTAGCTATTAGGGAAAAGCTGCCTGGGAAGGTAGCTTTTCTAGTTAATCTGCAAACTGATTTAAACAACGATAACTCAACTCTTTGGCTTCTAAATCCTTTCGGTTGATACTCACTTTGAGCGTTTCTCCCGGTATGACATCCATATAGTTATCAGATGCTTCAAATGGTTTTGCATCTGAATATAAATAGAGTGATTTAACCAGTACCGGGCTGGTAATGAAGATGCTATCTTCCCGAATGCTTAACTCAATCGTATCATCAACAGGGGAAAGAACCAGGTTCCTCGGCCGCTGGAAGTAATGTATATTCTGATACGTTTTTTCTCCTTCCAATCTAAACTCAAGAACAAGCGCATTTCTTACCGGATCCACCGGATATTCCGCATAGTTGAAATGATAAAAATCTCCGTTAGATAAAGGTTTCAACTGAATTAAACTATCACATACAAGCTTTTTCTCTCCTTGAAAATCGATAAGTGTTACAGTTAATTTCCCGGTTACTTCCTGGTTGATATCCGAATTTATTCCGATAATTACTTCATCTTCAGCTTCTTTTGCCCAAGGCATGATATCTCTGAAAGATTCTGCAACCCGGTAGTGAAGGGCTTTAGGATGATATTCATAATCCAACCCTGACCAGCTTATTACCGGCCAGCAATCATTGAGTTGCCAGTACAAGGTCCCCATACATACAGGTTTTTGCATCCGGTGAAACCGTATTCCGGCTTCCATCCCATAAGCCTGAAGCACCTGGCTGATATACACCTGCTCACTGAAATTCCGCGGTCGCGGCATATATTTTTCTTGATAAACCTCAATGGTTTGATTGCCTGTTGGATGCTTCTGATGTATCAACAATACAGAATCATACAAATGAAGATTTTTCTCCGGGATGTATTTTTTTAAAATCTGCTCATTCGGAAATCCCTGAAATCCATATTCACTCATAAAACGACCTGTTTTAAAGCGATAATTTTCGAAATTTTCCATTCCCCACCAGATTCCCCAGTAATGAGAATCCCCATGAGTCAAGGCTTCCGGATGACCCCAGCCGTAGGTGGGGGAACTTGGATGATACGAAATCCCGGGTGCAAACTGATGTACCAGTTTTGGCAAAATAGCTTCAAAAAGTGCCTGATAATCCTGATAAATACGCGCTGAGTCGGAAGCTGAATATGTATATTGCTTTTGCCATCCCCAGTCCTTCCATCCATTATCAATTTCATTATTTCCACACCATAAAGCTAAGGAGCTGTGTTTGCTAATGCGTTTAATTTGCTGCTCCGCTTCTATGGCTGCATTGTTCAGGAAGGCACTATCTCCCGGGTACATGGCGCAAGCGTACATAAAATCCTGCCAGATTAAAATCCCATGCTGATCGGCAAGGTCATAGAAATAATCATCTTCATAGATGCCTCCACCCCAAATCCTTAGCATATTCATGTTGGCATCGGTAACCCGTTGAAAAAGAGATTTATGACGCGCAGAATCCACCCGGTTGAGCAAATTATCCTGGGGAATGTAGTTTGCTCCTTTAGCAAAAATGGGAATGCCATTCACTTTTACATAGAAGCTTCTGCCTATGCTATCATTTTCTTGCACAAGTTCTACAGTCCGAATGCCATAGCTTAGTAACTGAGATGAAATCACCTGAGAAGTCTTTGCCTGAAGCTTAAAGTCGTACAGATGGGGTTCTCCATAGCCGGCAGGCCACCACAATTCGGGATTTTGTACCTGGAAAATGTGTTCAACGCGTTGAATTCCGGGGTTCAATTTTGCTGTGAAAGATTCCGAAACAGATGTTTCTGCTTGACGAAGTTCAAGTTTGATGTCTTGCTGATGAAATGATTCAATCTCGATAAAAGCTTTGAGCGTCGCGAATCCTTCTCCAATTTCAACGGTTTGCAGTTGAAGATTTCGAACAACAAAATCATTGACTGCCTCGAGATATACCGGTTTCCAAATGCCGGCGGTCAACAGCTCCGGCCCCCAATCCCAGCCAAATTGATAAGGCGCTTTTCGGGTAAAAACGCGTGAATCGGGGAGGGAATACGGTAATTCAGCCGCTTTTTGCTGATTTATCTCCAAGGGATTCCGAAAAGTAATTTGCAAATGATTCTTCCCGGGTTTTATCAGTTGTTCGATGGAGAAGTAATACTTGCGATACATATTGTTTGTCGCACCAAGGAGAGAATCATTGAAAGTAATTTCGGCATAGGTGTCCAATCCTTCAAAAACAAGATGTAGCATTTCAGCTTTAAATAAGGCGGAATCAACTTCAAAAGTCAGGGAGTAATGCCAATTCGTCTCATCCATCCATTGCAGTTTTTTTTCATTATCTGCATAGAAAGGGTCTGGAATACGACCCGCCTGAAGGTAATCATGGTAGGAATTTCCGGGGACAATAGCTGGGCAAGCTACCGTATCCGCATCTGACTTTACGGTCCAGCCCTCATGTAAATACTGAATTTGTAAAGACGGTTCAAGCTTTGGCTTGGTACAGCTATAAAAAGGAAGAATTGAAAGAATTAAAAAGGAGATTTTCAGGCGATATAATGGACTCATAACAGTTGATATGTTAATGCTTTCAGATTGACTACAAATGTTGAATTAATTTTATAAAAAACTTAATACTTTTGCGAGGAAAGTAAAGTTTTAAAAATCACTTGACTGAAATGTCCACAAGTTAAAATACCCAAAGGGATAATGATAACCTGGATATCCTATCATGAGACGAGATTTACTAGTAAGAACTAAAATAATCAACCGATGAAAGTCACAATTCAAATAGTTATTGCATGTACTTTTTTCCTGACATTTTTATCCTCATGTGATGAACCGACCTCCTGTCCGGATGATAGTCTTTGCAGTATGGGAAACACGCTTACGTATCAGATGTCGAGTAATGCAGCTACCCTTATAGTAGAAAATCCTGAAGGAGCTGTTTTTGGGAATACGGTTGTCGGAATAACTGATTTAATTCCCGGATACCCGGCACAAGTAAATTATACCACACCCTGGTCACATTTTGGAGGAGGGATGTTTAAAATTGAACCATTTGATCTGGCAATCAAGGAGTTCATAACTATCAAGATAAAATACCCGGTTGGAGCAAATCTTGATTATTTGGGAAATAATTATGCCCCTGAATTGCGATTGTATTACGTTGACGACTGGAATTGGTCAGTAGTAAATGAATCCTACTGTGATGTTGAGAGAGGGGAAGTTATTGGTAAGGTGCTGCGTTTAGGAACTTATGCTATTGCTGCTGAAAGAGATATGCTGGAAGGAGATTATATTATTCCCTATGAAAATGAGTTTGGCTATTATACTCGCCTGGTTTTTCTTCATAATTCTAAAGGCTTTCGGGAATGGGTGGTTGATTGTGATACAGCACTATTGGTTGAGAACTGGCAACTTGCCAGGGATTCTTTTTATTATGAGTATAACAAGGATTCGGTAAGTCTGATTAATTTTACTAATGCGATAATTTGTAACTATACTTCTCTTACCCCAGCTCCTGATATGCTTAATATTTCTTATACGGTTGATATCCTACAACTTACACTTGAAGGAATGGGAAGTTTTCAACGTAAGATGAAATAATTTTTTATCAAACAAAAAGGGTGCTCCAATTGGAGCACCCTTTTTGTTTTAGCGAAAGGAAGAATCAATTTATGATTATCCTTTATTGAATATCAATTGAAAATGGCAACCTGGCCAGAATTCCTTGATTATTTAATTGATCCTGAAGGTATTGCAGATGTTTATAATTATCTCCAATGGTTGATTTCAAGAAATAGCTTTCGGCTTGTGCATTAAGGTTTTCAAGCAACATTTCAAAGGGATCTTCTTGTTCCGGGAAATCAACCGTTCGATAATGGTCCAACCCGGCTTTTTGTGCGGCAATTTCAATGGCTTTTGATAAACCACCGTAGCTGTCGATTAAACCGAGCGCAAGTGCGTTTTCTCCACTCCAAACACGACCCTGACCGATTGAATCTACATCGGCTTTCGTTTTTCCCCTTCCTTCGGCAACATAGCCCAGGAAAGCATCATAAATTTCATCTACAGATTGCTGAACAACCATACGCTCTGCATCTGTCAGGTTCCGTGTCATGGAGCCTAAATCAGCATGTTCATTGGTTTTTACACGGTCAACGGTAATGCCGATATTTTCATCCAGAAAACCTCCAATATTGAAAAAGAGACCAAAGACACCTATTGAACCGGTGATGGTATTCTCACTGGCAATTACAGAATCAGCCATACATGCGATGTAATATCCGCCCGAAGCAGCTACATCACCCATGGATACAATAACAGGTTTCTTAGCCCGTGCCAGATTGAGCTCACGAAGAATAATATCGGATGCTAAAGCACTTCCGCCGGGAGAATTAACCCGAAGCACAATTGCTTTAACAGTGGAATCCTTGCGTGCTTCACGAATCGCTTGGGCCATTGTTTCTGAAGCAGTTACACCATCTGAACCTTTTCCCATAGTGATTTCTCCACTGGCATACACAATAGCTACTTTGTCTTTGGCAATTCCTTTACTGGTTGTTGCAGGATCCAATACGTCTTTGTATTTCGAAAGTTCAACAAAGCGAGGATCATCATCTTTATCGCGACCCGACTTTTCGCTTAGGTAAGTCAGCACTTCATCTTCAAATACAATAGAATCTGTCATGTGATAGGTTAAAGTGGAAGTTGCATTACGAATCAGCATTTCATCGGCAAAGCGATTCAGCTCTTGTTCGCTGATTCCTCGTGAAGCCGATACATCCGATAACATTTTATGCCAAATTGAACCCATATAGGTTTCGGTTTGAAGCCGGTTCGCATCACTCATCTTTTCGTACATAAAGGGCTCCACAGCTGACTTGAATTTATTCCCGCTTCCTCGAATTATCTGAGGTTCAATGGAATATTTATCAAGTGCTTTTTTAAAGAACATTAACTCGGAACGTAATCCGGCATGCTCAATTAATCCTTGAGGATGAAGAAATACTTTGTCAGCCACAGATGCCAAATAATAGGCTTTCTGACTGTAATACTCACCATAGGCAATAATGAATTTGCCGGTGCTTTTAAAATCTTCAAGCGCCTGACGAATCTCAGTGGTAGTAGCCATTCCGGCTTCAATGTTACTAAGATTCAGATAAATACCTTTGATGTTATCATCGGCACCTGCTTTCTTGATGCTTTTTAAAATGTCATTTAATCCGATAGATTTAGATGGCTCAAATGAGGCAAAATCAATATTCTCAAAAGGATTATTCGGTGTACGATCAGTAATAGGACCGGCAAAGTCTAATCGTAAAATAGAATTTTCCTTGACCATGGTTACATCTTTTGAAGGAATAAGTGCAGCAATTGAGCCCACTAAAATGAAGAACAGAAAAATCAGAGCCAGGATAGTTCCGATAAAACTGGACAATAGGAATTTGAAAAATTGTTTCATACAGGGTATAGAATTAGTAATGTTATGCAAACGGAAATTTGCTTCGCAAGTTACAGTATTTTATCTTTTTTTTTCAAGCTTGTGATTTGTTAGGAAAATTTATGTTCCGATTCGCTTTCTTTGCAGATACTATGAGTAAAGTGATATTATCGCTCGGAAGCAATTTAGGGAACCGGGAAAAGTTTTTGGCAGATGCTATTTTGAAAATCAATCAGCAAATTGGGGAAGTTTTGATTCAGTCTTCCGTATTCCAAACTACTCCCTGGGGATTTGATTCTTCCGAATTGTTTTTGAATCTGATTATTATGATTCAGACGGACTTATCGCCTCATGAGGTACTACATGCAATTCATGAGATTGAGCAGGAGGCCGGAAGAATTCGTAGCGTAGAGCGGTTTAATAATCGAACCCTCGATATCGATATCATTTTTTATGATGATTTGATTCTGGATACGCCAGAATTACAAATTCCTCATCCTACCCTGCACCAGCGATTATTTGTACTTATGCCGCTGCATGAAGTTGCTCCCGGCTGGGTTCATCCGATTCTCAGAAAAGATGTTACCTCCTTGCTGCAAGCCTGTGATGATATTCTTTGCCATCTGGTGAAAATCAAATAATCCCTTTTACACCCAGCCTTCTTGAAGGATTTCTCCCTGAAGTCCAACGGTAACCGATTTAACGGGCACTTTACGGTCGCAATATTGCAAGGCAGTTTTTACCATCTGCACTAAACCACCACAACAGGGGACCTGCATTTTTAATACTGTAATGGTGTTAACTTCAGCTAGTTGTATGAGTTGAATGAGTTTCTCGATGTATGAATCCATTCCTGAATCTAATTTGGGGCAAGCAATTACCAAACTTTTATTTTTTAACCAGGTTTGATGAAAATCGCCCATGGCAAAGGCAACACAATCAGCTGCCAGCAGCAAATCCGACTTTTTGAAGTAAGAGGCATTGGGATTTATAAGATGCATTTGAACGGGCCACTGACGTAATTCGGACGCTGGTTTAAAACCATTTTCCGGGACTGCAACCGGTGCTTTGTTGAAGCTAATAGCCTGACTTCCGGGACATGAACTTCCTCCATGATGCACAGCCGGCTTGACTTGCAGATGAAAAGCGGGTTTAGCGGCAGCCGGTCGTAAAGCTTCCCAAATCGCTTCTACTTCAAAGGGAAAGTTAGCCTGGTTTGCCCGGAGGTATATCTCTGCTTCTTTCATATAGAGGTCTTGCTTGTGGTCCTGCAGGTGTTTTAAATGGGCTATTAGTACATTCTTTCCTTGCCGGATAATCTCTTGTAAAGCAGCCACTTCGTCGTATGCAACAGCATCTCTTTCCTCAATACTGATAGCACCTATCGGGCAATGACCGATACAAGCACCCAATCCATCACACAGTAAGTCGCTTATCAGCGTTGCTTTTCCATCAATTAGTTGCAGGGCTCCTTCATGGCAATTGGGGATGCATTCTCCACATCCATTGCATAATTCCCGGTCAATTCGGACTATTTCTCGCTTCATAGATTAGTAAAAGTTGTAAGTTATAGGTTGTTTGATTTGTATTCAAGAATAATGGTAATTAATTGCTTGAATTAAGACATGTTTTAGCTGGATGTGAAGAATGATATACGCATTAAGCCTGGGAATATGCTGGATTACAGATAATCTTCAATCGTTTGATGTTGGATATAATCTCTGAATTGGAGAGTCATGCGCTGTGTGACATTATCGAGCAGACATTTTTCGAATGGACAAATTTGATGGTCAGCCGGGCAGACAGGAATGTCCATTTTCCCTTCGATGGCTTCAAAAATTTCAAGAAGCGATATTTCAGAGGGCTTTTTATTTAAGATAAAACCTCCATTG
This sequence comes from Bacteroidales bacterium, assembly GCA_021739985.1. Lineage (GTDB taxonomy): Bacteria > Bacteroidota > Bacteroidia > Bacteroidales > M50B96 > M50B96. Next base: position 13,094 of record JAIPAR010000007.1, read on the forward strand.
GGTCCACGAGAGGAAACCACCATTTTCTCTTTGGTGAGTCGTTGCATTACTTTCGCAACATGATGGCGTGACGAGCCTGTCAAATCAGCGATTTGTTGTACATTAATCATTCCTTCGCCTTTGGCGATGATAATCAAGGCATGTAATCCTATTGATGCGGCCTCACTCAGGTGAACAATATTTGCCATGTTGTAGTATTTTCTGCGGGTTTATTTTTTGTAGTAATGCTTGAACCAGACGATAATTCCGGATATCAAAAGTAATAATATATTTAATCCTGCAAGAGGAATAAAGAGGATATAAAAATCACCCAATATAGATTCGTAAATACGTCCTGTATGCACTTCCAATGCCAGATTCCAAAGCGACATTCCTGAATTTGTAACTGCTTCGGGCATAGGAATCCAGGTTTGTTGGTTCATACCCAGTATTTCAGCCCCCCGATTATAGTCAAACACAACTTCATATCCCGAAGGGAAACGCATATAACCGGCTATCATATGGGCACTAATGGGTGAGCCCCTTACGGGTTCAGGTATATAAGTCTGTCGATTTATGTAATCCATGATCATTCCGGTTGATGGGTTCCAAACAAATAGTCCATTAAACGAGCCCACTAAATAGATGTTCTCATCCAAGCGCTCAAATACATTAATCCCCATCACACTAACCGGTGGTTGTGAAGCCGGCATTTGAATCTTTGCAAATGAAAGGTCGCTAAGGTATAAGCCTTCATTGGTCCCCAAAACGACAGCTCCGGTTTTAGCATCAATAAATAGCGTACGCAATTTATCGTACCATGGATTTGGATGATCAAGGTGCGTATATGGAATTTTTTGAACATTTACGTTCGAGATGGGGATTAGGAGCGGCGGACGAAGGAACATACCTGTGAGTACTGTGAAAATCAGGAAAATCCCGGCAAACAGTCCGATATAATTATGCCATTTAAGATTCTTCCGGTTGAATTTGACGAATCTTTTTTTCGATTGATTTTTGAGGCGTTTGATAAGATTAGGTGCAAAAAAGTAAATAATTCCGGAGATGCTTAGAAAGATGAAAATCAATCCCAGCAAATCCACAAACAATTTCCCGCTGATGCCCAGAAACTCGCCACTGTGGATTTCCCAAAGGGTTCTGAAGAGTGATATGGTGTTGTCATAGCCCATGGGAGGCGCCGGTACCAAGGTTTTAACAAGCGAGAAATCCTGATTGAGTACAATTATTTCCGAACGCATCAAGATGTAATATTGATGCTGATATTCGGCTATATCAACCGGATGGGATTCACCTTCTATTTTTACTTCCTGCCAGCTAAGTCCTTCATCATCCGAAAAATATAAACCATACAAACCTGCGGCCAGCAGATTTCCATCGCTTCCACGTATGAGTTTGAAGGTTTTTTGTGAATCAATGCCTGGCTTTGTCCCTACAGATACCTGCTGCATCGAATTTAATCCGCTGTTGCTCTGCCAGATACCGATGTTTCCATAGAATAGATATCCATTGGAGTTTGGGATTCCACTTTTAACAGCAGCCAGGTTCCAGTTCTTGTAACTATAATTTCCGGGTAATAAGCTTCGATTTATTTCGGAGGATGAAAACCATGAACGATGGTTCATGATGATACCGGAAAGAGCAAATAGCAAGATAAAGATGCTTAGAATGAGGCCTCCCCAGCGGTGATATTTTCGTAAAAAACCCATTGCATTCAATAATTCTAGTAAAACGAATGGGACAAAAATAGGTATTTAAGTAATGCAGTACTAGAATTATTTAATTGTTGTTGAACATACCCATGCTTATGAACATAGCAGTATTTTTAGCCACATTCACTTACGAATAAGGTCATCCGTCAGGGAAACATATCCAAGGAAAAGACAAGATTGTCAGAAAAGGAAATGCATTCACTTCCTTTTCATGATAGAGAAAAAAGGAGAGGAGAAAGCTATTTCTTTCCCAGTAAAGCGAACATATTCTTTTTGTAAGCTTCAACGCCAGGTTGGTCAAAGGGGTTAACATCAAGCATATAACCGCTAATCGCACAGGCATTTTCGTAAAAATACAGAAGCTGTCCGAGGTAGTATTCATTTAATTCGGGTAATTCGATGAGGATGTTGGGAACATTGCCTTCGACATGGGCCATCCGCGTGCCTAACTCTGCCATTTTATTGACTTCATCCATGCGCTTGCCGGCCAGATAGTTTAGTTCATCATCATCCGTATCAAGCAAAGGAATGCGAAGTTCGCGTTTAGGCTTAAGAACGGTCAGTACTGTTTCAAACAAGATTCGCTGTCCATCCTGGATATATTGCCCCATGGAATGTAAATCGGTGGTTAAATCAACGCCGGCGGGGAAAATACCTGTTCCCAGTTTGCCTTCACTTTCGCCGTATAGTTGTTTCCACCATTCGGTAATGAAGTGTAAATTAGGGTGATAATTAGCCAGGATTTCGATTAAAAATCCGCTGTGAAACAGTTGATTACGAATCAGAGCGTATTTCATCGCCGGATTTTTTTCAAGATCAGGTTCCATCTCCAGAAAACGTTCCATTTCGGCAGCTCCTTTCAGGAAGCTGCGAATATCCAGTCCGGCAACAGCAATTGGCAGGCGCCCAACCGGAGTAAGCACACTAAAACGTCCTCCTACATTATCCGGAATTACAAAGCTTTGATATCCGGATTGCTCGGCTAGTTTACGCAAAGCACCTTTTTGGGCATCTGTAACTGCAACGATGTACTTCGCAACTTCTTCGGCTGGTAGAGATTGCTCGAGCTGAGCTTTAAGAATCCGGAAAGCAATGGCAGGCTCTGTGGTCGTACCACTTTTCGAAATTACAATGATTCCAAAACGTTTACCTTGAAGGAATTCGGACAGTTCGGACAGGTAATCTTCCGAGATATGATGACCTGCGTACAAAATATGAGGCCATTCGGAGTCAGGGGTATAAGCCTTAAAGCTGGGTTGCAGCGATTCCACAACTGCTTTAGTTCCCAAATAGGAACCACCAATTCCAATCACAACAACATAATCGACATGCGATTTAAAGAATGCTGCAGCTTGTTCAATAGCTGCCAGCTCTTCCTCTTGAACGGAGGATGGAAGATGCAGCCAACCCAAAAATTCCTTGCCTTTTCCGCTTTGTTTGTATAAAATATTTCGGGCGCGAACTACATCTCGCTGATTGCAGGCAAGTTCTTCAATATCAACAAAGGCAGTTGCGTGTTCGGTGCTTACGTGAATGGTTTTCATCCTTTTGATATGTATTTGTTAGGTATATGATTTCCTGAAAACTTTTGATATTTCCGCAGGAAAGCAATGGTTTCCTGATTTTAATCCTTAAAATTGCAAGGCAAAAGTAATAATATAAGCGATATTGGGATGATACAAATTGCAAAATCGATGGTAGGAATGAAGCGTACTCTGTTGCAGCCGGTTTATCTTTCTGCTTTCTTTTTTGCTGTGATTTACAGTTTGATATCGCTGGTGAATCATTATTATTTCAGAACCTATGCTTTTGATTTGGGAATCCGGAATAATGCGATGTACGATTATATGCACTTTCAGTGGAATCAGGCAAGTGTCATGTATCCATTCAAGCAATTCGACAACATTTTAGGTGACCATTTCTGCTTGTTGCCTATCTTCTTTGCTCCTTTTCAGTTTATTTTTGGCAGTTATACCTTGCTTATCTTTCAGATAGCTAGTGTATTGTGGGGAGGGATAGGAATTTATCGGCTCGTTTCTGTTTATTCGGAGTCAAAGTTGCTGCCGGCTTTGGCTCAGTTGCATTTCTATTTAATTTGGGGGGTGTTTTCGGCACTTTCATTCGATTACCATGATAATGTCATTGCAGCTATGTTGCTCCCCTGGTATGTATATCATCTAACCCGAAAACAGTATGTGTTTACCTGGATTTATCTGATTATCATCTTGATAAGTAAGGAAAATATGGCCTTATGGATGATTTTTGTCAGTCTGGGTTTGATGATTCATTTCTTTCAGGATAAGGAGCTTCGGAAGTTTAGTCTTGTCCAAACACTGGTATCAGGCTTGGCTTTTTTGCTGATTATGAAGGTTTTTATGCCGCTGGCAGGCGATGGTCAGCAATATCAGCATAACAGTTTTTCAGCTCTGGGGTCAAATACTTCCGAGATGCTGGAGATGGTGTTTCTTCATCCACTAAAAGCTTTTACCTTATTGTTTGAAGCGCCGGCTTCGGTCAATTCAGCTGCGTATGTGGGAATTAAATCGGAATTGCACTTTTATTTGCTTGCGGCCGGCGGCATTGCGCTCATTTTCAGGCCGCAATTTTTGCTGATGATTCTCCCGATATTAGGTCAAAAATTATTTAATGATGATGTAGTGAAGTGGGGTGTGTTAGGGCATTATTCCATTGAGTTTGTTCCGATATTGACTATTGCACTGTATGCCTGGGTTTCATCTTTTAACTCTTCCCGATGGAAGATATGGCTGGCAGCCATCTTTTTGGCTACGAATTTTCTGAATACCTTTAGCATGCATGATAAACCAACGGTTTCAAAGTATTATTTGGCCAGTCAGTTGCGCTGGTTTCAGGCACGTCATTACGAAAGAGAATTTGATATTCAAGAGGCGCATCGCGTTTTGGCAATGATACCGAAAGACGCCGTGGTTTCGGCTAATCACGTTTTTGTTCCCCGGCTGGCTTTCCGGGAGCAAATTTATACCTACCCACATGTTGGTGATGATACCGAATACATTCTATTGCTCGATAATACTAACGATGTGTATCCTATTTCCCGTAAGGATTCGGATGAAAGGATTCGGTTATTAAAAGAGAATCCGGCCTGGGAAAGTATTTACCAGTCAGGCGGTTTTCTTTTATGGAGAAAAAAAGACCTTTAAACTACGAATTAAAATAGCTTTACGACCTAATCTGAGCTTGTAGTTCGCTTGTGAATGCGCTTGCTATGTGATTGATTATCTTGTCGATATGTTTATCGTTTAGCGTTTTGGTTTCATCTTGCAGATAAAAACTTAAGGCATACGATTTTTTTCCTTCCGGGATATGTTCTCCTTGATACACATCGAAGATGCTTACTTTTCGAAGGATTTTTCGCTCCTGTTTGTAAGCCAGCTGCTCGAGCTGACTAAAGGTCACCGATTGATCAACAATCATAGCCAGGTCACGGCGAACAATCGGGAATTTAGGAATTTCAGTATAAACTACTTTGGAAATCTTAATAATTTTCAGCAATTGATCCCAATGGATTAATCCAAAATAAACCGGCTGATCGATATCCATGGCTTTTAAAAGCTTTGGAGAGATGGAGCCGATTTCAGCCAAAAGTCCTTGATTTTTAGCGGTATAGGAAAGTCCGTAATCAAAAATATCAGAGCTGATTTCTTCCTGAACATTCGGGAATGATTGAATTCCGGATTTTAGAATGACTTGTTCAACATAGGTTTTTACATCATAAAAACCGGAAGGAGATTCGGCCTGAAGCCAGTTTTGGGCGGTTCGGTTTCCACTGATAAAAAAGGCTAACTGAAATTCCTCAGAATATGCGTTTAAAAGATTATTAGACTGATTATCAGGATTGTAAAAATATGAATTGCCAAATTCGTATAACTTAAGGCTGGCGTTTTTATGATTAGCATTGTAGGCAATAGCTTCTAATCCTCCAAATAAGAGACTCTGACGCATGGCGTTCAAATCCTGACTAAGCGGATTATGAATGGTAACGAGTTTATCGGATGGGAAGCTGGTAAGTTCTTTATAATATTCAGCTTTGGTAAGCGAGTTCGACATGATTTCATGAAATCCATTGGCTGTCAGAAAATCGGAAATCAAGTTTTTAATCTGGTGGGAATCCGGATGCATTTTATGGCTGATGGTGGATTGAACTTTATGGTCAATTTGCACATAGTTGTATCCATAAATCCGCAGAATTTCTTCAATTACATCAGCTTCTCTTTTTACATCTACCCGATAAGGCGGAACCAAAACATCCAGTGTTTCGCTGGTTTCAGCGACGATTTTAATTTCTAGTCCCTGAAGGATTTGTTTGATATGATTTCGGTCGAGTTGGTTACCAATCAGCCTGTCAATATTGCGATAGGAAAGTTGCACCGGGAAATCTGCCACCTTTTCCGGGTATATATCGATGATTTCGGAATCAATTTTGCCGCCGGCTACTTCAAGAATCAATAAGGAAGCACGTTTGAGGGCAGTAATCGTCATATTGGGGTCCGTTCCTCTTTCAAAACGGAACGAAGAATCGGTGTTTAACCCGTGTCGGCGGGCTGTTTTCCGTACATAAACCGGATTGAAACAGGCCGATTCCAGAAAGACCGATGTCGTTTGATTGCTAACACCACTTTCGAGCCCTCCAAATACTCCGGCGATACACATGCCTTCTTCCTGATTGCAAATCATCAAGTCTTGCGATGAAAGCTCTTTGGTGCTTTCATCTAAACAAACAAAGGGAGTTTTATCATTCAAAGTTTTGATAATGACCTTATTACCTTTAATTTTATCACGGTCGAAAGCGTGCAGAGGCTGTCCTAATTCATGAAGAATGAAATTAGTTACATCCACTACATTATTGATTGATTTAAGTCCAATGGCTTCCATGCGTTGTTTAAGCCAATCGGGAGAAGCTTTCACTTCAATTCCGCTGATACTGAGCCCTGAATAACGGATGCAAGCTTCTGTATTTTCGATGAAAACGCTGATTGGGTCAGTAGGTTTACTGACTTCAAAATTGGAAACATCAGGGATGAGTAGTTTTACTTTATGGTCTTGCGATAAAAAGGCTACTAAATCTCTGGCAACACCCAGGTGGGATGCTGCATCTATTCGATTCGGGGTAAGGCCGATTTCGAAGATATAGTCTTTTTCGATATTAAAATAATCTTTAGCATCCAGGCCAACTTTCGCATCGGAGTCAAGCACCATAATTCCATCGTGGCTGGTTCCCAGTCCGAGCTCATCTTCGGCACAAATCATACCTTCGGAGTCTTCTCCTCTGATTTTTGATTTCTTAATTTTAAATTCTTCCTCTTTCATGTAAATCGTAGTGCCGATGGTTGCAACAACCACTTTTTGTCCGGCTGCTACATTGGGCGCCCCACAAACGATATTTAGCAGGTGCTGTCCTCCTACATGAACAGTAGTAAGACTCAGGTTTTTGGCATTGGGGTGTTTCTCACAGGTAATAACTTTGCCAATTACAAATCCTTCGAGACCACCTTTTACAGATTCATGTTCTTCCATAGATTCTACCTCGAGACCAATGCTGGTGAGCATGGTAGAAATTGTATCAGCACTAAGCTTTGTATCGATATACTGTTTTAACCAGTTATAGGAGATTTTCATGATTGATGGAATATAAAAATTCGACAAACGGCAAAAATAGTGAATTCCATGATTCACAGTGCAGATGATTCAAAGAAAGGTAAGGTCTCAATTGCTTATATTGTGCGAATTAAAAAATGGGAGCTTGTCAAATTGGAAGAGGTATGTGAAGACAAAATGGCTAATTAGAGGTTCTTTTGTTTGAGAAATCTTTCACTTTTTTCTTAAGTTCACCTTCAAATTTTCTAAAAGCACTTAGGTTTTGTAAAGCACTAAAATTCTCTATATATTCTGCTACAAGATGAACATGTCTATTTGGATTAAATTTCTTAAGGTTCCGACTTTTCAGTCCACTTACTTTTCTTAAGAGATTATGCAAATATTGCTTTGGATCTGGCTCTTGCTCTAGTCGCTGAAATCTTGGTAAATCTATTTGATCTGAATAATTTCTGTTTCCAGCGGCTTTTTTAATAGCTTCCTTATCAATTAAAAGCCATGTTTCCATCATTCTTATGGGAATAACGCAGATTGTAATTTCAGATTGAGCTGAATCCATACCAGCAAGAATTTCATTTATTCTCTGTTCAATAATTTCATTTTCTGATTTCTCAGCGTCTCTGTGAATAAACAATAGATGAAAAGGAAAATACTTTTTCGCACGTGCGATTTTGTCTTGTAAAGTTGATGGGGGATTTGGTAAGCTTTGAAAATCCGCAAATGCTCCATTAAAAGCAATTTGTGGGAAATTATCATCAAGACACCACTGAATAATATTCATTAATGCTCTATCAGAGCTGCCATCCGTAATAAGTGTGTAATTTATCTCTTCTATTCTCATAACTAGAAGTCGAATTTTAGTTGTCTTGCAACATTTTCTGATACAGTCAGACTTTTATCAGGGGAGTATTCAGGCTTTTCTTCATTGACTTGTAATAAATTATTTTTAATTAACCTACTCTCAAGATAGGTTGCAATTTCACCGGGTGTGGTAGTCTCAATAGAAGATATTTTCCTGGTTTTCCATGTATTTTTAAGTGCAGAGAATTTAGTGTAGGTTACTTTTTTGTTTAAACTTGTTAAAAATCCAATGTGTTTTTTGGCAAGATATAAGCTTTCGTCTTTTACTGAACTTACAACAATTGGCGAATGGGTATTAATAATTACCTGTCTCATTGGGTTATCTTCACTCAATTCAGAAGTAGTATCCATAGCCATATCCTCTAAAAGCTCAATCATTTCTTGAATCTTGTTTGGATTGATACCATTTTCGGGTTCTTCAAGACAAATGAGACTGCTACCTTCACTATCTTCTTCAAGTATTGCAAGCCCAAGGAACCTTAAAGTGCCATCAGACAATGATTGAGCTGGAAAACAAAGACCATCTTTGAATTTAACATTCAAGGTTAATAAATCTCTTTTTTCATCTTTATCTATAAGTATTTCATCTACGTCCTCAACAAGGCCTTTTATTCTATTAGTTAGTATTTGATAAACATCTTTATGTTTTTTCTCAGAATGTAATCGGAATAGGGTAGCTGGTAAGTTGAGTCCATTTGCTGAAATAGTAGCATTTTTAACTTCATAAATTGAATTTGGCTGTCGCAAGGCACTCGGTTCGAGCTGGAGCATAGTCCAATTTCGCAATTCCTGCCTAACAAGAAAAGCTGTTGGCGATTCCGCTGTTACTGTTGATAGCAATGTGCGTGGCATTTTGCTGGCAATAAACTCGGTGCTCCTTCCTTTATTACCATCTTGATGAAGTTTGATTTTATCTCCATCGGTTGAAATAAATGGAATTTTAGTTGAGCGTCGTCCGATTAACACGGACTTTATCCATTCAGTTTGGTAACCAAAATAGATACTAGTTTTTGTCTGGGTTTGTGTAATAGGTAGAAGCTCTTCATATACAATTTCAATTGGCTCATGGTACCCATCTTTGTTTAATCTCAGATTAAGTATATATCTGAGACTAGTAATGGTAGCGTCTGCTGTTTGCCCAAGATCATCAATGCCCGATTTTGGAATCAGCAAGTCTATTTCAAATCGCATTTCTTCCAGGTAATTTTCTCCACTTTTGTAAAAAATGTCCCGAATATTAGAATGTTTCTGATTTTCGCTTCTTACTGATTTTGCCGCCTCAATGATGGTTTTATCTGCCAAATTAGATAAAAAGATTAAAGCATCAAAGAAATTTGATTTCCCAATGGCGTTAGCCCCCGCAATGCAAGTGAATGGTCCGAAAAACAGCTCAGTTTCAATTAAGCTTTTAAAGCCATGTATTTTTATTCTTGTTATCATCGCTGGTTTTTTGTTTTTTTATGGAATACTTTTATGTTCCCTTGTGAATTCTTCTATTCCTCAAATTAAGTAGTAATTAAAATTGAAAAAAAATCTGTCAGCGGCTAACGATGTTTTTATTTAACATGATTATTCTCATTTCTCTTCTATACAAAGTATCAAAAGTACATTTTTTTAAGGTGTATTAATTAGAAAACAGCTTTTTTATGGCCATGTGTAGCGAATTGATTGCGAGAGCTTTCCATGATGTAATTTTATATTCTTAAGTCCTTTTCTCAACCTGTTGGTTTCTGTGAAATTTTCTTGATTTACCCCGGAGTTTTATAGCTTTGCGGATATAAAATCATTGCTATGTCTATTCTTATCAAAAATATTAAACAACTTATTCAGGTTGAAGATGAATCTGTTCGCTGGGTGGCCGGCTCTGATATGAGTAAACTTCCACTTCTCAAAGATGCGTTTTTATTGCTGGATAAGGATGAAATCGTGGATTTTGGTTTGATGAAAGATTGCAAATACTCTGCTGATATGGAGATAGATGCAGCCGGGAAGCTGGTCTTTCCTTCTTATTGCGATTCGCATACGCATTTGGTATATGCCGGCAGCCGGGAAATCGAATACATCGATAAAATTAAAGGATTATCCTACGAAGAAATCGCCAAGCGGGGAGGAGGGATTCTTAATTCTTCCAAACTACTGCATGACACTTCGGAAGATGAGCTCTTTGAGCAATCATTCAAGCGTATTCAGGAGATTATTCGCCTTGGCACCGGAGCCGTTGAAATTAAAAGTGGTTACGGTCTTAATCCTCAAGATGAAATTAAAATGCTGCGGGTGATTCGACGCCTTCAAGAGGCTAGCCCAATTACGATTGTTTCTACTTTTCTCGGAGCTCATGCGGTTCCGGCCGAATACAAAGGTCGCCAATCAGATTATGTGGATATGGTTATTAATGAGATGATTCCGCAGATTGCTTCAGAAGGGCTCGCTGATTATATTGATGTTTTTTGTGATAAAGGATTTTTTACCGTAGAAGATACCGAGCGAATTTTGATGGCTGGTATGAAGTATGGCCTTCGGGCTAAAATCCATGCCAACGAACTGGATTTTTCCGGAGGAATTCAAACAGGTGTCAAGTACAACGCCTTATCGGTTGACCATTTGGAATTTACTGGAGATGAAGAGATTACGAGTTTATTAGACTCCGAAACGATGCCAACTCTGCTGCCGGGCGCTGCTTTCTTTTTAGGGATGATTGACCCGCCGGCCCGCAAAATGATTCAAGCCGGTTTACCTTTGGCGCTGGCTTCGGATTTTAATCCCGGTTCCTCGCCCAGTGGGAATATGAGTTTTATTGCATCCTTGGGATGTATCAAGCTTCGTTTGCTTCCCGAAGAGGTCTTTAACGCTACTACCAAAAATACGGCTTATGCCATGGGGCTGGATGCCACACATGGGAGCATTTGTAAAGGAAAGAAAGCCAATATTTTCATCACCAAGGAAATCCCGGGTTATGAGTTTATCCCCTATTCCTTCGGAAGCAACTTGATTGAACAAGTTATCCTTGAAGGGAAAATCATTCCAATGAGCAGATAATTTTCGCATCAGGAATAAAACCTCCCAAGCGATTTTTACCGGGAATATCCCCGAAGGGAACAGGATTATAAAGTCTTGTTGACTTCTGATTTATCCGGAACAATCAAATTTTTGGGATTCTTCACGATATCATTCAATAAAGCAATATCCCACACATCAGAAATGGTTTCAACATAGTGGAATTGTAAGCCCTTTAGATAGATTTCCTTAATTTGGATGATATCTTTTCGATTTTCTTCGGATAAGATAATCTCTTTAATATCAGCACGTTTGGCAGCCATAATTTTTTCCTTGATGCCGCCTACAGGTAGTACCCGACCACTGAGTGTGATTTCACCGGTCATGGCCAGATTCGTTTTGACTTTGCGCTGAGTTAAAGCTGATGCCAATGAAGTCGCCATAGTTATTCCTGCAGATGGTCCATCTTTGGGAATTGCCCCTTCCGGAACATGCACATGTACATTCCAGTTCTCGAATATAGATTGAGGAATAGCCAGATAATCACTGTTTGATTTGATGTATTCCATAGCAATTACAGCTGATTCTTTCATAACATCACCCAGATTACCGGTTAGCGTCAGGTTTCCTTTTCCCCTGCTCAGACTGGTTTCGATGGATAAAATTTGCCCGCCGGCTGCAGTCCAGGCTAATCCTGTAACGATACCTGCTTTTTCATTGCCTTGATAATGTCGCTTCAGATATTCGGCCGGGCCTAAATACGTAGCCAGGTTCTTTTCATCCATTTTGGATGGGAAATCGCGCTCAAAAGCTATTTCTTTGGCAATTGCCCGGCACACTTTGGCTATCCGCTTATCCAATTCACGAACTCCCGATTCACGGGTGTATTGCTCAATGATTAGTTCAATGGCCTTTTTACTAAATGATAGGGTAGATTTTGAAATTCCGTGATTTTCAAGCTGTTTGGGAATCAGGTGTCGTTTGGCAATTTCTACTTTTTCCTCGAGGATATAGCCTGAAACGTCTATGAGCTCCATCCGGTCGAGCAAGGCGGGATGAATACCACCAATATGATTTGCTGTCGCAATAAACATCACTTTGGACAAATCGTAGTCCATCTCCAGGTAATTATCGTAAAAGCTATTGTTTTGCTCCGGGTCAAGTACTTCCAGCAGAGCCGAAGCCGGGTCACCCCGGAAACTGTTGCCTACTTTATCGATTTCATCCAGGATGAAAACAGGATTAGAGCTTTTGGCTTTTTTAATATTTTGAATGATACGACCAGGCATGGCACCGATGTAGGTTTTCCGATGCCCGCGGATTTCAGATTCATCATGCAAACCACCTAATGAAACACGTACATAGTTGCGTCCGACAGCTTTTGCAATTGATTTCCCCAGCGATGTCTTACCAACTCCTGGAGGGCCATACAGACACAGAATCGGAGATTTTAAATCTCCTTTGATTTTAAGAACTGCAATATGTTCGAGGATTCTATCTTTTACTTTTTCCAGCCCAAAATGGTCTGCATCGAGTATTTTTTCGGCATTTCGAAGATCAAAGTTGTCGGGGGTGTATTCTTCCCAGGGCAATTCAAGCAAGGTGTGAAGATAATTAGACTGTACCGAATAATCGGGAGATGAAGGATTCGTACGGGATAAGCGTTCGAGTTCTTTTTCAAAAACTTCAGACACTTGTTCGCGCCATTTTTTTTGGGATGCTTTTTCCCGCATTTCCTCCATATCGCGTTCAACCGGATTGTCGCCTAATTCCTGCTGAATCGTTTTCATTTGTTGATGGAGGAGATATTCTCGTTGTTGCTGGTCCATTTCAATCCGCACTTTCGTTTGGACTTCATTTTTCAGCTCCAGCATTTGAAGCTCTTTGCTCAGCATTTCCAGCAAGACCATGGAGCGCTCTCTAATCTTCAGAATTTCCAGAAGTTCCTGTTTGCCTTTAACCGTGATATCAATATTGGATGAAATCAGGTTAATCAAATGCAATGGATTTTCTACATTTTTGATGGAAAAGGCAGCTTCCTGCGGATTTTTAGCTCCCAGGGAAATGATTTTGAGGGCTAATTCCTTCAGAGAAGAGATTATTGCTTCAAATTCTTTGAGATTTTCGGTTGGTTTTTCCTCCGGGATGAGGGTGACTTTTCCGGCAAAATAGGGTTCTTGCTGTTCCATCGATAAAAGCTGAAATCTCCTCATTCCCTGTATGATAACCGTGGTTAGACCATCCGGCATTTCCAGGATTTTGATGATTTGAGCCACGGTTCCAATTTCATATAAATCAGCAACTTCGGGATCTTCAATCTCCGGTTTTCGTTGGGTCAGACAGCCAATTAACCGTTTCTCGTTATAGTGATCCTTGATAAGTTTTAAGGATTTGGGTCGTGCCACGGTAATTGGCAGGACAATTCCGGGAAACAGAACCATGTTTCGCAAAGGCAGAATGGGCAAAATATCCGGTGCATCGAGGTGCTGGAACAAGTCTTGTTCTTCATCCTGAAACACAGTCAGGAATTCCGGTTCGGGTTCGATAAGCTCACTTAAAAAATTCTTCTTCATACTATCTTGTTCCGTTACTGACAAAAATTCATATCTCACTGAGTCAACAGACGAATCTTCGACAAAGTGTCACTGGATAAGCCCTGATTTTGATGTAGGCTGCCCTAAGACAATTCACATGCCACTTGATTAAGCTTCTTTGAAATGGCGAAATTTTTCGGTTTGCGTGTAGATGTTTTCGAGGATACTTTTTTCCATTTCGTTCAGTTCGAGCTGGCGACGCGATAAGACTAAGCGCGCAACTTGCAGGGCAGCTCTGAGAATATAGGTTTTTGTTCCTTCCGGACCACCCCAACTGAAGTCAGGGATAAAGGTTGGAGGGAAGCCGGCACCAAAAACATTAGCGCTAACTCCAACAACAGTTCCGGTATTAAACATGGTATTGATGCCGCATTTGGCATGGTCAGCCATGATGAGTCCGCAAAATTGCAGGCCTGTGCTGACCGGCTTCTCTACTGCATAATTCCATATACTAACTTCCGCATAATTATTTTTAAGGTTGGAGTTATTGCTGTCGGCGCCAATATTGCACCATTCTCCTAAAACTGCATTTCCGAGAAATCCATCGTGTGCTTTGTTGGAGTATCCAAAAATAACCACATTGTTAAGTTCTCCACCTACTTTTGAGTGAGGTCCGATGGTGGTTGGACCATATATTTTGGTTCCCAGCTTGGTGGCAGCATGGTCTAATAAAGCAAAAGGTCCGCGAATTATGCTGCCTTCCATGACTTCAGCATCTTTTCCAATATAGATAGAACCGGTAGAAGCATTCAAAATTGAACCTTCAACACGGGCTCCTTCTTCGAGGAAAATATTTTCTTTTCCGATTATTGTATTGGTTTTGGATAATTTGGCTGATTTCCTGTCTGTTGTGATGCGTTCAAAATCTGCTAGAAGAATTTCACCATTTAACTGGAAAATATCCCATAAATGATTGATTAATTTTATTGGCTCTGTAAAGACAAATCGTTTCAATTTCAATGCACTAAGTTCAAGCCAGGAAGTTGGGCTTTGTGAAGTATGAGCAGCCAACAGAGTATCGCCTGCCATCAGGATAGCATCAAGCGGCAGCGAATCAATAGCAACCACCAGAATTTCATCAGGAATTAGGCTTCCATTGATATAAATATTATCGCTGGAAGTAGTGTATGGGAACTTCTCCTGAAGATAATCTTGTGTGAGCCAGCTGCATTTAGTGGCAAACCAACTTTCCCATTTTTCCCGTATGGTAGAGATTCCGACTCGGAATTCGGAGACAGGCCGAGTAAAAGCTAAGGGTAGCAGTTCGTTTCGGGAAGAATCATCAAAGAGGATATAATTCATGGCTTCTGATTTTTAGGTTGCTTCATTCAGATTAACAAAGATGAAAAAAAATAAGCAGGATGCATACGATTGGGAGGGGAAGGACAAAAAAAAAGAGGCTGTCCGGGATGAACAGCCTCTTTCATGATATCAATCAAAGTCTTATATTTTCTTTTTATCGAAATGTTTAGCGTATTTGTTCATGAACTTATCAACACGACCAGCGGTGTCAACCAGTTTCATTTTGCCAGTGTAAAATGGGTGAGAACTGCTTGAAATTTCCAGTTTTACCACTGGATAGGTAACTCCGTCAACTTCAATTGTTTCTCTTGCAGGAGCTGTTGAGCGAGTGATAATCTGCTCATTGTTAGACATGTCCTTGAATACCACTAAGCGATAATTTTCCGGATGTATTCCTTTCTTCATTTTCGTAATTGTTAATATTTTCTACTTCTCTAATTTTCAAGTGATTGACTCTTCTCAGCGTCCTCCCTGATTTTATCTGTATCTTCTTGAAACAGATTCTCTAATGGGCTGCAAATGTACTTTTTTTTAATTAATCGCAAAATACTTAGTCGGAATAATTTAATAAAGTTTTAAAAGTATTTATTCCCCCGGAATTAATTTCACGTATTTTTATACGTTCTATCTAAACAAATTGACTTATGAAATATTGCGAAATTACCTTACCGGTTAAGAACCTTGATCAGGCTGATATTGAGATTTTTAGCGCTGTTCTGTTCTCGTTGGGAGCCGAGAGTATTGTGGATCATGTGACCAGTTTACAGGCTTATGTTCCGGAAGATAGTTTCACACTTGACTTTAGAGAGCAATTGCACGAATTGGTACATCGCTATCAAATGAGCTATGAATGGCAATGGCTGGAGGAGAAAAACTGGAATGCGGAATGGGAAAAAGATTTTGAACCTGTTCAAGTGGAAGATATTTGCATGGTAAGAGCTCCTTTCCATCCGAAAATTCCATCCGTAAAATACGATATCATCATCGAACCTAAAATGTCATTTGGAACAGGTCATCATGAAACAACCTGGCTTGTTCTAAATCAGATGAGCAATGTTAATTTCGTAGGAAAGAAGGTGCTGGATATGGGAAGTGGGACAGGAGTGCTGGCTATTTTCGCTGTGAAACTCGGTGCTGTGCATGCGGATGCAATTGACAATGATTCATGGGCTTATGAGAATTGCCGGGAAAATATTGATATGAATGAAACTCCGGCTGTGATTCCTTTGCTTGGTGATGCCGGACTGCTGGTTGATAAAAAATATGATGTGGTATTGGCTAATATCAACCGTAACACGCTCATTAAAGATATGCCTTTGTATGTAGGAGCGATGAACCCGGGTGCCAGTCTGCTTGTTAGTGGTTTCTTTTTGAATGATATGTCCGAAGTTCGCAAAGCGGCAGAGGCAAATGAATTGAAGTACATTGCTCATCAAATTAAAAACAATTGGGTAGTCATCGAATTCCAAAAGTCTATTTAAGTATGAAAGTTCGTTTAATATTCGCTATCATATTCTTATTCAATGCATTTCATTTTGATGTGAGTGCACAGAAAAAGCTTTCTGAGTTTCCGGAAGAGCCTGAAAAGTTCTTAAAAGAACTGAAAAGTTACATGTCTGAGAGTAGTACGCTGGATGGCAAAGCCGTTTTCAAACTCTTTGAAGAGCAATGGGCTGCCAATGCATTTACAGATAATGAGAAATCTCAAATTCGCTTAAATGCAAATGCTCTTCTTAAAAAAAGAGCCCGCGGTGAGCAAATGACTGCCTTTGTTCAGGCAATGATTGATATAATCCGTTATGAAATGGATGATGACAGCCGAAATAAATGGCAGGAAGCACTTGATTATATGTTTACCAAGCGCAATTTCTCGATTCAGAAAATTGAAGCTTTTTTCTTCTCAACCTCGAATTTGCTCAGCGGGGGACTTATTTACAAACCCAATGCGGAAAATGCTGCGCGTTGGTTTACTCATTATGCAGCTTATCGCTATGAATTTGTGGAGGATGAAGTTCTCATTCAATTCGATAAGCTGGATTTAAGTTGCATTGTGAAAGATGACAGTATCCATATCTACAATACCAGCGGCTCTGTAAACCCGATCACCAATCAATGGACCGGCCGCTACGGGCGGGTTAGCTGGGAGCAGGCAGGCTTGTCTCCAGATTCAGTCTTCGCCGATTTATCATTCTATATCATTGACTTGAAAAAATCAATGTATGAGGCTGATAGTGTGAAATTTACAAATTATGACTATGCCAAAGAGCCTTTGCTGGGACGACTTCAAAATAAAGTGGTAGAGTCAACGGATGCTCGTATCAGTTATCCCCGCTTTATCAATTATTCCGATCGTATTACCATCCCTTCGATTTTCCCGGGCGTGGATTATCATGGGGGATTTTCCATGAATGGAAATCGATTTCTGAGTAAAGGAGAATCCGGAGAAGATGCCTGGATTACCTTTAAATATAAAGATACTGTTTTCGTGAAATGCTATTCCAATAGCTTTGTAATCAGTAAGAATCAGATTATTTCGAACCAAACAAAAGCGGTTATTTATCTGGACAAGGATAGTATTTATCATCCGGGAATTAATTTTAGATACTCTGCCGATAAAAACGAGCTTAGTTTATTTCGTACAGGTGAGGGCATGTCGAAGGCTCCTTTTTTTGATTCCTACCATTCTCTCGAAATGGACTTTGAGCAAGTGGTATGGAAAACGGATGAGCCCCGCATGGAATTTAGTGCAATTCTGGGCGGCGATGGAGGCTCAGCGGTTTTTGAATCGATTGATTATTTTTCAAATGAGCGCTATCTGGGTTTGATGGGTTACGACCAGCAACATCCTTTCACCGGCTTAATCAAATATTATAATCTTTATAAATTAAAGGAATTTACTGCTGCTGAATATGCCGATTTCCTACGAATGCCTATTACGCCTGTTCGTCAACAATTGATGACGCTTTCTTATTTGGGTGTTATTGATTATCACGTTGATAAGGAGATAATTATTCTCCGGGACAGGCTTTTTAAATATGTAAAAGCAGTGAGTGGAGTCATCGATTTTGACGTGATTAGCTTTGAGTCTAATCCCGGGAAAAAAGAAAATGCAAGCCTTAGTTTATTGAATTATGATTTAAAACTGTATGGCATTCCACAAATTCAATTAAGTGATTCACAGAGTGTTATGATTTATCCGACTCAAGGAGAAATTATCATGAAAAAAAATAGAGATTTTGAATTTGATGGCAAAGTAGAAGCCGGGAAATTTGAATTCTTTGGAAAGGAATTCCTCTTTTCGTATGAAAACTTTCACATCACC